>NZ_JROY02000006.1:0-86701 GCF_000765685.2 Helicobacter sp. MIT 03-1616
CCTTATTTAAAGATTCTTATAAGATTTATCAAATCTCACTTCTTTTAGAAACTTTGCCAAAGTATATTAGAATAAGAAAGACATTAAAGCAAATAAGTAAATGCTACTTATTTGCTTTACCTACCTTTTTTTCCTTACCTTACTTCACTTTGACTTTGTTTTTATATAAAAATTGTGGGAGAGGAGTTGAAACTGCATTAATGCAAATTTATTAAATGAAGATGCTTTCAATAAAAAAGCTGTTGATAGGTTTGGTTGTAGCTTTAGGATTATTAATATCTGCTCTTGTGAATACCGAAGCATTTGATGAGATTCCTAGTAATATACCAACAACTAGGACGAGCTTTGATTTTGCCCTCGATTTTTAGTGATTGTTAAACATCGTGATATAGAGATTACTGCTTCCCAAGCGACAGGGAATCTTATAGTAGGATATAAATACGATGTCAGTGTGCGCTATATTTATAACTTCTAAGCATTATAATCTACTTAAGATTTGAGTCTTAAGTAGATTAAAGGAATGGAAGTGCTAGAGTCTTGATGCTTGGGTGGGATTCTATAAAATGTGAAATACCTCTTGAGGCAAAAAGTATAACACTTTATGGATTTAAAATATCCTTTTACACAAAATCGGGGTAAGGTTGCTATATTGACTTACTCTCCAGATTCATACATTTATGGATTCTATACATTGAATCCGGCACTGATAATAATAAAATAAGTAAAAGCACCAAGGAGCGCAGATACTGGCACCGTGATAAGCCAAGAAGCAATAATCTTATTAATAGCACTTCGCTTTACAAGCTCCTGCTTATAGGCTTTTTTGAGTGATTTGCGCTCTTTTCTATCAAGGCGAGGCATTGTGTTAAGACTCTTATTGTTCTTCAAAGCTTCAAGCATTAAGCCTTTTTTCTTAATACTCGCCTTATTGAATCTCTCTAAAAAAGCTTCCACTTCCTGCGCGTCTTTACCCTTGTGTGCTTCGATGATTGTTTGCTGCATCTCGTAGTAACGCTTTTTTAAATACTCTCTTAAGAATCCAACACCAAAAATTGCACCAAGCGCAATGTGTGTTGAGCTGACAGGTAAGCCAAGTTGAGAGGCAAGAAGCACGGTAAGTGCCGCACTCATAGCAATACAAAATGCTCTCATTTTGTCAAGTTCTGTAATTTCGCTTCCAACGGTGCGTATGAGCCGAGGACCATAAAGGGCAAGTCCCAGTGAGATTCCCAAACCTCCAATAAGCATAATCCAAAATGGCACAGGAATTTTAGCAGCGACTGCATCGCTAACCATAGACTGCAGTCCCTCGCTAATAGCCGCGAGTGGTCCAATAGCATTTGCCACATCGTTCGCGCCGTGTGCAAAGCTTAGGAGTGCGGCTGCAAAGATAAGCGGTATTGTGAAAAGCGAGTTTATATCCTCTTTTGTATTGAGGATTGAATCTGCTTTTTTTGCAACAATTGGGCGCACGATAAAAAATGTTATCACCGCTATGACAAATCCAACCCCTGCAGCTATGCCAAAGTCAATTTCTGGCAAGACTTTTTTCAAGCCCTTAATGATGAGATAGAGGCTAAAAGCCCAAGTCATAATGAAAATAAGGATAGGCACAACACGTTTAGCGGCTTCGCGCTTATCTTCTTTATAGGTAATACTTTTTTTGATAATGATGAGGAAAAGCACAGCAATGACGCCACCAAGCACCGGTGAAATTACCCAGCTTGAAGCAATGCGTAAAAGTTCACTCCAATTTACCACTCCAGCTCCACCAGCTACGATACCTGCCCCCAAAATACCTCCTACAAGCGAATGTGTAGTAGAGACAGGTGCACCGATAATAGTGGCGAGATGAAGCCATACCGCAGCAGAGAGTAGGGCGGCTAACATAAGTGCGAGAAAAATTCTAGATTCTGTAATTTGGCTAGCATCTACGATACCGGATTTGATGGTGCTTACCACCTCTCCACCAGCGATGATAGCTCCCATTGCTTCACAAATAGCCGCTATGATAATCGCGCCTACAAGCGTTATGGCTTGAGAGCCCACAGCTGGACCGACATTATTTGCCACATCGTTCGCGCCAATATTCATCGCCATATAGCCGCCTACGATAGTAGCAAACACGAGCAGAAGTGTGTTGTGTCCTGTATGAACAAATATAGCAATGAGCGAAATGACTAAGAAAAATATGAGGACAACAAATATCTTAATGCCGTCTTCGCGATTAAATTTCTGCGCTTTTTCTATGTGCTTTATGTCTTTGAACTCCATAAAACCTCCTTTAGCTTGATTAAATTTGGTTTGGCAACCAGAGAGAGATTTGCGGGATATATGTAATAAGTAGCAAGCCAACCAGCATCACGCAAAGCCAAGGCAACACGGCACTTGTTACATCCTTGAGACTTAGTCCAGTAAGTGAGCTTGCCACAAAAAGATTTAGTCCCACAGGCGGTGTGAGCATTCCTAGCTCCATATTGACAACCATAACGATACCAAAGTGTATGGGGTCAATACCTAAGGCTAATGCGATAGGTAGGAGTAAGGGTGTCATAATCATAATGACAGAGCTTGGCTCCATAAACTGCCCCATAACAAATAGCACGAGATTAACAAGTATGAGGAATGCCCACCAGCTCATATTTTGTGCCACGAGGAATTCGGCGATGAGATGAGGGATTCTCTCATTTGTCAAAAAATGTGCGAAAACGACAGCGAAGCCGATGATGAAAAATATCATCGCAGTGGTAATTGCCGCGTCTAAAAAAACACCATAAAGTTCTTTAAACTTAATGTCTTTATATACAAAAACAGAGATGATAAACGCATACACCGCGCTAATACCCGCGGCTTCTGTGGCGGTGAAAATACCCCCATAAATACCACCAATGATGACAAAAATGATAAGTAAAGCCCAAAACGCTTCGCGGAATTTTTTAAATCTTATTTTAAAGCTTTCAGGTTTGCTTGCTTTGAATCCCAGCCTTTTTGCACCTATGTAGGCATAGAGCATCATCATAGCACCTATCATTACACCTGGGACTATCCCAGCTATAAATAGCTTCTCAATCGATACTTCGGCAGTTACGCCATAGACAATCATTACCACAGAAGGCGGAATAAGAATCCCCAAGCTCCCCGCGGAGGTGACTGCACCCACAGCATAGCTTTTAGGGTAACCAGCGTTTTTAATAGCCACAAACATCACTGAACCAACAGCGATAACGGTTGCAGGAGAGCTGCCACTTACCGCAGCAAAGATGATACAAGCCAAAATCGCACTCATAGGCAACCCACCGGGCAAATGCCCCACAAGCGAAGTAGCAAAGCTAATAATGCGTTGAGCTGAGCTACCTTTGCTCATCAAAGAGCCAGCTAAGATAAACATAGGAATTGCCATAAGCGCAGGTTTCAAGCCATTAAACATAATTTCAGCCGAGCCAACAATATTATATGAAGTAAAAAAGAAAAGCGCACTTATGGCACTTACGCCTAAGGCAATACTTACGGGTACTCCCAAAAGAAGCAACCCAAACAACACAAGCAATAAATATGCGACACTCATTGATAGCCCTACTAATTTTTTATGACTGAATCGTGTATCATTTCAGTTTCTGCGTTTCTTACAACCTTGTCTGCGTCTGTCCAAGATACTTCATAGATTTTTTCAATCGAACGATAAGTTGCGCCAAAAAAAGCAAAAGGTAAACAAAGCAAGAAAATCCATAAGGGCACATTATGCAGAGCCTCGCTCATATAGCCAAGCATATAATTATCATAGCACACCATAATCCCAGCATAAGCCATAAATGCAAGAAAAAGAGAATTGATGATATGTATAGATATTACACAAGCTTTAGCGAGCTTTGGAGGAAATTTATCTAAAAGCATAGTTACGCTAATATGCACACCTTTTCTAAATCCATACGCTGCGCCAAAAAACGCCGACCACAAAAAGCAATAGCGCGCAACTTCCTCTGCCCAAGTAAGTGAGAGCTGGAAAGTATCGGGAAAAAGCCCTGTGAGGTAGCGGCAGAATACATTTATTGCTGTGATAAGCACACCAATGGTTAAGCCCATTACCGCAATAGTTTTATTGATAGAGGCGATAATCTTATCTAAGATAGCAAAGATTCGAAGAACGCGTGGGTTATGGTGAGCCCACACAAATGGTTTAGCAATAAAAGAAAGCATTTTTCAACCTCAATTACCCTTATTCTACTTGCAATACTTTTTCAATCAAGTCTTGTCCCACGATGTTATAAAACTTAGGATAAATAGCCTGCATATTCTCTTTCCAAGTAGCGATTTGCTCGTCTGTGAGGGTAAAAATCTGTGTTTTTGTTGCATCGTCTTTTTTTAGCTTTTCTAATAGAATCTTTTCCTCTTTTTCACTCTCTATGCGTTCAAACTCTGTAGCCTCGTGTAAAGCTTGAGTGAAAATATCTTTTAAATCATCAGGGAGTTGCTTCCAAAATCCATCACTTACAACTACCAAATAACCCAAATAGCCGTGGTTTGAGAGTGTAACAGAGCTTTGCACTTCATAAAACTTTGAGTTATAGAGGTTTGAGAGAGGATTCTCAGCCGCATCGACCACACCGGTAGAGAGTGCAGAATATACTTCGCCAAAAGGTAACACTTGTGGAATCGCACCAATTGCCTTTGTTTGCTCCTCTAGCACTTTTGAGCTCATAATACGCATTTTTTGCCCTTTCGCATCTTCTGGGAGGACAATAGGCTTTTTATTCGTGCTAAATTGTTTAAAACCTGCGTCCCAATAATCTAATGCAACAATGCCCCGCTTAGAAATTATATCTTTTAGAATCTGCCCCACTTCACCATCCATTACCTTATGCAAATGCTCTGTATCGCGGAATAAAAACGGCACATCCCAAATATTAAACTCTTTCGCGATAGGGGTAAATTTTGAAAAGCTCGGTGCTGCCATTTGCACATTATTACGCGTAAGCTCTTGAAAGACTTTATCATCATCAACAAGTTGTGCGCTCGGGAAAACTTCTACCTTGATTTTGCCATTACTTAGTTCCTCTACGCGCTTAGCAAAAAAATCAGCAGCTTGACCTTTGGGTGTGTTTGCGCTCACTACGTGGGCAAATTTTACCTTATAAACATCTTGCTTTGCTTGTTTTTCGCCCTCACCACAGCCTATAAACCCTAAACTTATTGCACTGATTAGGGCTAAAATTGAAAGTTTTTTCATTGCTACTCCTTTTGAGTTTTGTTGCATTCTATATATAAAAAGCATTAAGATTCATTATAAGAGCGGAATTTGATATGAAAATGCGCTTCTTATGTGTGATTTATAAACAATTCTACACTCTTAATTATACGCTATGAGGCAAAAAATGGCATTTGATAAGTATTTGAAAAAATAGGCTAGAATAGGTTTTTCTAGCAATGAAACAAAATAAAATGAAGATTCTTAAGGAGTTATGGTGTTTCCATTTAGTGATGAAGAACTGCAAATGCCCGTTGAAATGGTGATACAGAAGGTTCGACCAACATTAACATTAGATGGTGGCGATATTACTCTGCTTGGTATTAAAGATGCTAAAGTGTATGTGAGGCTTGAGGGTGCGTGTAAGGGCTGTCCAAGTTCAGCAAATACGCTCAAGTATGCTATTGAAAATCGTTTAAAAGAAGAAATTCACCCCGATATTAGCATTGTGAATGTTAGGCACGGAGAAGAAACTACATTATAAAATTTGCGAATCTTGTGGGCAGAAAGCACAGAATAAGCGAGGCAGTATGGAAGCGATAAAATTAACAGATATACGCACAAGACGTGAAGTCAATAAAAACAATAAGAGAGCTTTTGCACTTTTTATACAAAAGCAATACAAACAAGCCTTTGAGCTTTTCTCACACAATTTACAGCTTGATTCGGAGAATACAGAATCACTTATCGGGCTCCTTTTAGCGGATATGGCGCAGGACTTTGAGGAACAAGCTCTAGGCATATATGAGTATTACCAAATTTTACTTTCACAAGAGATAAGCAAGACAAAGGCTAGGGCGCAGATTCTAAAAACAATTCAAAGTCTTGATAAAAGCACAAATAAGATTTTTTCGTTTCTAAGAGGCATAGAGAATCTCCGTGCAGACGCGATTGATGGGATTTTGTATCAGGATTTTAAGCGCATAGCTAAGGATAATTTTAAACGAGCCTTTGAGGATTTGATTTTCAGCACGAAGATTATTTTTACAAACAAGGGTGATTTTTACGAGTTCCTTAATCAATTGGTGGAGAATGATTATCAAGATATGTCGCTTGAGTATATAGAATCTCTTAAGAAAAATATTATGTACGACAAGGAATTTGAGAAAATACTGCAAAAGGTTGGCAATGATATTCACAAAAAACATAAAGCATAGGGGCAAAGTTTATAACGCACTAACCGATGATACACGCGTGATTGAGGCGTTTTTGAGTAATCAAGTAGCGCAAGATGAAAAACTAAAACTCGATTCCTTACTCCTTGTGAAAACCAAGCAAAACACGCCATTTGTGGCAAAACTCCAAGAGCACATAGCCTTGCAAAGCACGGAGGGTGATTTAGAATCTAATGTGGATTCTATGGATTCTCAAGGAGATGAAGTTTCCAAAAAAGGCAAAGTTTGTGTAGATTCTAAGGGGCTTATGAAAACTCCCTGTTCGCAGATTCATATTATAGAGGCAAATGAGCTTTATGATGTGCTTTTTGCCAAATCCGCAATGCAAATCGTAGGGATTACGGGCACAAATGGCAAAACAACAACCGCGGCGATTATCTACTCGATTTTGCTTGATTTGGGCTATAAGGTGGCGTTGCTTGGCACGAGAGGATTTTTTGCAAATGACAAGCAGATAAGGCAAAAGGGGCTGACAACGCCCGGTTTGCTCGAGCTTTATGAGGATTTGTGTATCGCACAAGAAGAGAGTTGTGATTTTTTCATTATGGAAGCAAGTTCGCACGCCATTGAGCAAGAGCGCGTAGCAGGACTTAAGTTTGCCTTGAAGATTCTCACAAACATTACGAGCGACCACTTGGATTATCATAAAAGTATTGAGGAGTATCGCCGAGTAAAAAATAGCTTTTTTGAGGGCGAGGGTGCAAAATTGCTGAATGCTGATGAGCCACACGCGCGATGTGCGGATAAGGAGGCGTTTTACTATGGTGTGGAAAAGAGAGGGCATTTGAATGTTTCTGCCTATGCTTTAGAATCTGGCATAGACGCGCATATCGTGTGGCAGCATAAGAATGAAGTGGATAAAAGCGCGATAGAGGCGCATTTATATGGCAAACATAATTTGTATAATATTCTTGCTGGTATTGCTGGAGTGAAGATTCTCACCCATACATCTTTAGAATCTATTGCCGCGACTTTGGGGAATTTTGGCGGTGTAGGTGGGCGTATGGAAGTCGTGCATACAAAACCGCTTGTGATTGTGGATTTTGCCCATACACACGATGGTATGAAGCAGATTTTTGAAAGTTTTAGGCATCAAAAACTTGCCGTTGTCTTTGGTGCAGGGGGCGATAGAGACAAAAGCAAACGTCCTAAAATGGGTGCGTGTGCGGCATATTATGCCCATAAAATATATATTACAAGCGATAATCCGCGCACAGAATCCCCGCAGAGCATTATAGATGATATTTTAAACGGGATAGAAAGGAGTGAGTGCGTATGTGTAGAGATTAATCGTAAAGAAGCTATACACCGCGCCCTTGATGAACTAGCAGATGATGAAGTGTTGCTGATTCTAGGTAAGGGCGATGAGGATTATCAAATCATCGGCACACAAAAAATACATTTTGATGATAGGGAAGTGGTGAGAGATTATTTTAAAAAAAGTAATGCGAGTAAATAGACGCACATAAGGCTCTTTATAAAAAAGATTTAAAGTCGCAATACGCACTTCTTAAGCTTAAGGGTATTGTAAAACTATGCTACAATACGCACTTATTTTGATACAAGGAGATTTTATGCAATGTCGTAGATATATGAGATATATGAAAAATATCATTAAGATGCCATCTCGGGTTAAAGCTATATACGAGACACAAGACAAATTGCTTCATTCTCTCATCTCGGCACAAATGGTGGCTCATATCGACAAACTTGATGTTGTGCTTGAGCTAGCAAAGAGCTTTAGTAAAGCAGAGATAATACGCAACAAAGAAAAAGCCCTTGCTTATTTCTCACTTATAAATCCCGTGCGCTCACTTTCATTTAATCTTGTGCGTATCGGCGGGCAAACTGATGGTGGGTATGTTCTTTTATGCCCCCCCCCCCGCGCTTAAAAGCAATTCTTCTCCAAAAGTTGTTTCATTAGGCGTATCTGAATCCTCTCCTTTTGATTTAGAAATGGCAGATATGGGTTATGAAGTTCTTGAGTATGATGCAAGTATAGAATCTTCTCCTTATCCCAAACACCCAAACATTAAGTTTTTTAAAAAATTTGTCGGCGCAGCAGAATCTCACAACACAATTACTTTAGAGCAGATTATTAAAGACAATCATTTTGATGAAAATGCCCACAACATTTTGCAATGTGATATTGAAGATGTGGAATGGGAGGTGTTAGAGGGTATTGATATAGCACTTTTAGCGCAATATTTTCCGCAGATTCTATTTGAATTTCATAATTGCTACCCTGATGATGAAGCCCTCACGCAAAGGCGACTAAGCATATTAGAAAAGATAAATAAATATTTTGTGCCTATCCATACACATTTTAATAATAATGCGGAGTTGTTATTTGCGGAAAATTTGTTTTTTTGTCCTGTTATAGAAGTATCATATTTGCGTAAAGACTTAATGCCAAATGATGCAAAGCCCATTGTGGGTAGCGCGACACTTCCGGGCTTAGATTATCCTAATACCCAAAATTATCCAGATATTCCTGTTATTTTTGTTTAGATTCTATAAGAATCTAAGGTGTTTATTTGTGTTGCGCGTGTGTTTGAAAGATTGTTGAGAATTTGCTTAGTTATTTTTCGCGCTCACTTCACGTAAAACCCAACACAAATCCCACAAAAATGACAAGCGCGAGTAAAAATGCACTCAATAGGCGATTAGTCCAAAGAGTAGCAAAGAATACAAAAGCTAAAAGTATGAGTTTCACTCCATCAATCAAGGCAAAATCACCAAGAAAGCTTACAATATCGTGTGTGAAAAATGCGGTAGAATACACGATAGCCCCGAGCATAGCTTGTGTGCTATAAGTGAGAAATCGATAAAATGCGCCGTCTGTATTACCAAGTAATGCGTGATTAGCAAATATGAATGGTAAGATTCTGCATATAAAGATTGTGATTGCTGAAAAAAGTAATAGAATCCAAAACATACTCATTCTTGCTCCTTAGTTTGTGTTTGATGTCGCTTTGTCTTATATTGCTCTTTGTGTCTCGTCATAGGCTAACATTAACATACCTACTATAAAGGGGATAATAAGGAGGTAGTAATGTGAGCTAAAGTGCTATAACAAAAGGAGCTAACAGAAAACCCCAAAAATAGCTTCTACTTCTTTCATATTAGGATAATGTTTCACAGCAAGTCCGGTAAATTGCAATGGTAGCACGAGAGCGATAATTTCCCTTAATTCTGGTGAGTTGAGGGTTGCACCCATACTCGCACCTATGCCCGTGCAGATAAGCGATACAATCCATATAGGTAATCCAAGCCCAACAAAATAAGCAAATGGATATGCGCTCATTGATTTAAACTTCGATATACAGCCACTAAATACAGATGGACAGATAAGAATGCTTGAGAGTGCTAGCCACACAAGACTTTGTTTTTTTGAGATAGGGTGAGAGTGTAGCACTCATAAGCAAAAATCTTGCATTCATCGCCAATATAAGCGGGATAAGAATATTATAGCCCTCTTGATAACTCTGCACAAGGAGAAATTGTAAAGGTGTGGAAAATACACAAACAAAGTAGTAGCAATACTTTCAAAGATTCCTAGAGCATTTGCATAGGCATTAGCACCAATAGAGAGATAAAGAAATATAAAAGATACACCAAATATAGAGGAATCTTTTAAACCATTTATGAAATAATCTTTTTTCATATTACATTCTCCATAAAATCCTTTCTTGCAATACCTTTGCTATGCAAAAGCACACGCAGAGCCGAGTGTAGATTATACTCTTTTTGTTCTATTTTATCTATTTGATTAAGTTTTGTTCGTCCGTGTAAAACTTTTTTATTGGCAAGTATTGCAAAAGTTCCATCTTGACCAAAAGTATTAATACTGCATTCTTTTAAAATCTCTCTTAGTTTGTTGATAAGTGCCTTTGATGTATTATCAAGTCCTATCACTCTCCTACATTCCTGTCTATCCTAAAGTCTAGATTGAATCCAACACCTATTCCCTGCTTGTAAAATGCAAGTGGTTTAATTTGAGTTTTGTTGCCTTTGACATTTTTGCCTGATATAAATCGCGCTTTAGTATTAAACATACTCAAAAATTCCTTATCAGTAAGGTTGGATACAATATCGTTGGTGTGTAGAAAAGTTGTAGGCGTAAAAGTTATGTCTCTACAAACACTTAAAGATAGAAAATCAATATCTAAGCTTTCATAAATATCATCTGAATGCAGTGAAATAGCACCCAATCCCATTCCCTACTCACCAAATAAATGTCCTTCTTTAAATCTGTATTTTGAGGAAGTCCATCAATAAAAAAAGCAAAAATACGGCTTTTAAGATTAAATTGAATGATTTGTGCCAAATCATCTTTTTGAAGATTCAAAAATAGAAAATTCAAAAAAGCTATCTGTTGAAAAGAAGAATTTAAATGTTGATGAGTATCCCACCACTCATCGATTTTCTCACAAAGATAGCTTAAAATTTATGCTTTTTGAATATTCACTTATCATTTCTTCGCGTATTTTATGGATATCTAAATCAAAATAACCCATTTCTTGAATCCTGTGTGCGATATTTCTTATTTTTTCAATGCTTTTTCTACTTCCACAACTTTTTGCCAAGTAGCAATTACAGAATCTGGATTGAGTGAAATAGAGCTAATGCCCTCTTTGACAAGAAATTCAGTAACTTCTGGGTAATCACTTGGAGCTTGCCCACAAATACCAATGTATTTATTATGACGTTTACAAGATTCTATAGCTTTCTTAAACATTGCAAACATTGCGGGATTGCGCTCATCAAAGATATGGCTTACAAGTTGCCCATCTCTATCTACGCCAAGCGTGAGTTGCGTAAGGTCATTTGAACCAATTGAAAATCCATCAAACATACTTAAAAAATCATCAGCCAAAATCACATTTACAGGCAATTCACACATAACATAAATTTCTAAGCCGTTTTTACCAGATTCTAAACCATTGCGCCGCATAATCTCAAGCACTTTCTTACCCTCTTCAGGTGTGCGTAAAAATGGAATCATTACTTTCATATTTGTTAGTCCCATTTCATTACGCACCATAGCTAACGCTTGACATTCCCACTCGAATGCAGTGCGATATTGGTCAGAGTAATACCTGCTTGCTCCACGATAACCTAGCATTGGATTTTCTTCGTGTGGCTCATATCCCATTCCACCAAGCATACCACGATATTCATTTGATTTAAAGTCGCTTGTGCGCACGATAACAGGATTTGGATAGAATGCCGAACAAATCATACCAATACCTTCAGCGATTTTTTTCATAAAGAAATCTTTTGGATTCTCATATCCGCTCATAATCTTTTCAATCTCTGCTTTTTCCTTTAAGCCTTTTGTGTTGCCATTTTGGATATCAAGGAGAGCAAGAGGGTGTGCTTTGATTTGATTAAGCACGATAAGCTCCATACGCGCCAAACCTACGCCGTGATTTGGAATCTGTGAGAAACCAAAAGCTTTTTCAGGGTTACCCACATTCATATAAACTTTTGTTTTTGGAGTGCCGAGATTGTCAAGCTCAATACTCTCAATTTCATATTCGTGGATACCATCATAGATATAGCCCTCTTCACCCTCTGCACACGAAATAGTTACCTCCATACCGCTATATAGTCTATCAGTTGCACCGATCGCACCAACAATAGCTGGCACACCGATTTCTCTAGCAACAATCGCCGCGTGGCAAGTGCGTCCGCCACGATTTGTAATTACCGCAGCTGCCTTTTTCATTGCTGGTTCCCAATCAGGGTCAGTGTTATCAGTTACGAGAATCTCACCCTCTTTAAAGCTATCCATATGCTCTATGTCATTGATAATACGCACTTTACCTGTGCCAATTTTGCTTCCAATCGCTTTACCTACAAGGATAACTTCCTTTTTAATTTCGGGATTAACGAACTTAAACTTTTCTAGCTTTTGCCCATCACTTTTTTTGCTCTTTTGGCTTTGCACGGTTTCTGGGCGGGCTTGAACGATGAAAATTTCGCCACTATCGCCATCTTTTGCCCATTCCATATCCATAGGGCGATATTCTCCCGCCTCTTTTGTGTAATGCTCCTCAATTTTTATCGCATAACGCGCAAGTGTGAGAATATCTGAATCTGTAATAGAAAAAGTTTTCATCTCGCGTTGAGTTGTTTTGATATTTTTTGTAGGGTGTTCGCTTCCACGCGGTGCATAAACCATTTTTTGGTGTTTATGCCCTAATTGTCGCTTAATGATAGGGCGCTTACCCTCTTTAAGTGTAGGTTTAAATACATAAAATTCGTCAGGATTAACTGTGCCGCCTACGACATTTTCGCCAAGCCCCCAAGATGAGGTAATAAATACCGCATCTTTGAATCCTGTCTCTGTATCAATACTAAACATCACCCCTGCACTTCCTTTATCCGCGCGCACCATTTTTTGCACTCCCACAGAAAGGGCAACTTTAAAGTGGTCAAACCCCCTTGAAGCACGATAACTTACCGCTCTATCAGTAAAAAGTGAAGCAAGGCAAGATTTGACATAGTGTATAAGCTCTGTTTTACCTTTCACATTGAGATATGTATCTTGTTGTCCTGCAAAACTTGCATCGGGCAAATCTTCAGCAGTTGCAGAGCTGCGCACGGCTACATCAGCATCTTTCATACCATATTCTTCACTTAGTCTTTTATATGCTTCGAAAATCTCTTCGCGCAAATCAGCAGGAAAAGGTGTGCCAAAAATAAGCTCACGAATTTTTTTAGAACGCGTTTTAAGTACATCAATTTCAGTTACATCAACGCCATCAAGCAAATCAATAATTTTTTGTCGTATGCCACCAGAATCGAGCAAATACCAATATGCTTCGCTTGTGATAGCAAATCCATTAGGGACTTTAATACCCTCACCCACAAGCTCTTGAAACATCTCTCCAATACTTGCATTTTTGCCACCAACGATTGGCACATCTTTATTATTCAGCTCTTTAAAAAACTTAATATACTTCATTTTGCGCTTTCTCCTTATCGTGCATTTAAAGCGCGTAAATTGTATTTAATCAAAGTTTATCGCAAACTTAAATTTCAGCTTTTTAATATAACTTTTGAGTTCAGTTTGTCGCATTCTTTACCATAAAGCAAAAAAAAGCTAACTTATGATAAAATTCGCGCTTTTTTATGGTTTTAAGGCTTGAGCTTATGCAGATAGCAGATTTATAAACATTGTGTGCGAGGTAGAGAATGGCAGACATTACACATCTTTTGGGTGAGATTGCAGAGATTGATGAGGCACTTAAGACTCACAAGCTCTCACAATCAGATTATGATGAGATAGTGAAGATTTTAAATCGTGCGCCAAATCTCATAGAGTTAGGCATTTTTTCGGCTATGTGGAGTGAGCATTGTAGCTATAAATCGAGCAAGAAATATTTGCAGGGTTTTCCTACGAGTGCGCCTTGGGTCGTGCAAGGTCCCGGTGAAAATGCGGGTGTAATTGAGATTAGTGATAATCTATGTGCGATTTTCAAAATAGAATCCCACAATCATCCGAGTTTTATTGAACCTCACGCGGGGGCAGCTACGGGAGTAGGGGGCATTATGCGTGATGTATTCACAATGGGTGCGCGTCCTGTGGCGATGCTAAACTCCATACGATTTGGCGATGTGAATGATAAAGGTGCATTAGGGCGCAAACATCGCTATTTACTGCGTGGCGTGGTAGAGGGCATAGGGAGTTATGGAAATTGTATGGGTGTGCCTACCATTGGCGGAGAAATGAGTTTTGAATCTTGCTATAATGGTAATATCTTAGTAAATGCATTTTGTTTAGGATTAGTCAAAAAAGATGAGATTTTTTATGGAAAAGCTGAAGGGATAGGGAATCCTGTTATTTATGTAGGGAGTAAGACAGGACGTGATGGGTTAGGTGGAGCAGTGATGAGCAGTGATAGTTTCAGCTCTACTTCAAAGGCTGTGCGTTCCGCGGTGCAAGTAGGCGACCCGTTTGCAGAAAAACTTTTGCTTGAAGCGTGTTTAGAGCTTTTCAAGCAAGATTTAATTGTTGGGATTCAAGATATGGGCGCGGCAGGGCTTACAAGCTCGAGCTTTGAAATGGCGGGGCGCAGCGGTAGCGGAATGATTATGCACCTTGATAAAGTGCCTATGCGCGAAGAAGGAATGAATCCTTATGAATTGATGTTAAGCGAATCTCAAGAGAGAATGCTTATTTGCGCTAAAAAAGGTTGTGAGCAACAGGTATTAGATATTTTTGCCAAATGGGAAGTAGATGCAGCAATTATTGGAGAAGTTACAAAAAGTGGCATTATGGAGCTTTTTTGGCACGGAGAGAAATGTGCGGAGATTCCAATTAAAGAGCTAAGCGAGAACGCGCCAATACTTGATATGCCTGTGCGAGAAATCCCAACCCAAAAGGATAAAGCAGATAGCATTAAGACAGATTTAGGCACACAAGAGATTTTTTGCAAACTGCTTTCTAGCGTGGAAATTGCAGATAAACAATGGGTATATAGCCAATATGATAGCAGTGTGCAAAGCAACACTATCACTCCTGCAGGAAGTGGCGATGCGAGTATGATACGCATAAAAAATAGCAATATAGGTTTAAGTATGAGTGTGGATTGCAATCCGCGCTATTGCTATCTTAATCCGCAAGAGGGCGCAAAAATCGCGGTAGCAACTTCAGGGCGAAACTCAATCGTCAATGGCGCGAAACCTTTAGCGATTAGTAATTGCCTCAACTTTGGCTCCCCACACAATAAAGAGGTGATGTGGAGCTTTAAAGAGGTGTGCGAGGGGATTAAGGAAGCGTGTAAGATTCTCAATACTCCTGTGGTGAGCGGGAATGTCTCATTACACAATCAAAGTGATGGCATAGATATTTACCCCACGCCCAGTATTGTGAGTGTAGGTATGATAGATGATGTCAAAAAGGCTTTGCCTTCGTCTCTTCAAACACAAGGAAATACGCTCGTTTTGCTAGGTGAGGTAAGGGCTGAATTTGGCGGCTCACTTGTGCAAAAGCTGTGTGAGGGGCGTATATATGGGGCAATACCACACATAGATTTACAAAAAGAACTCGATTTATGGAATCTTATGCTAGAAGCGCGTGATAGTGGGATTCTAAGTGCGGCAAAAGATGTGGGTGAGGGCGGAGTAGCTATAAGCCTTGCTAAAATGGCTCTATGCAATGATAAAGGGAATCTTGTAGGCTGTAATGTGCATACGAGCTTACCCTCTCACTTGCTTTTTGCGCCCTCTCAAAGCTGCATTATTGTAGAGGTTGTAGGCGAGAATCTCCCTACACTTATGAATCTCGCTAAAAAGCATAAAATACCTTTGAATGAGATAGGCTGCGTGGGCGGGGATATTTTTTGCGTTGATGAGATTAATATTAGCCTTGAAGAGATGAGTGAGCTTTATTTTAAGAGCTTTGAAAAGATGATAGAGCAGGATTTGTGAAGATTCTATATTTTTTTATTGCTTTTATATGGGCTAGTGTAGCTTTAGCAGAGGGGAATGCTGTAATAAACCAAGAGCCAAATCCCTTTAGATTCCCAAAAAATGGTGAATATTATTTAGAGCGCAATACGGAAGTTTTAGAATCTTACTTAGAGCAAGTCAAAAAGCAAGCTTTAGAGAAAGATTATCCTCTTTATTCCTCACGTCCTGCGCGTCCTATTGTAGAATATAGTGCCTATCGCACACTCTCACAGCAAGATAGAGAATCTTTGCGTGGCGGTATCGTGCTTGTGGGAGCATTTATTAGCGAATTTATTAAATACAGCCATTTGGGCGGTGTAGGCATTGGCGCAAGGCTTACCCCAAATGATGAGCATATATTTTATCTTAATTTTGATGGACGATATTTGACAGATATGGAATTTTTTGGCATAGGGCGCAAGATTTATGCTTACTGCGTATTGCCGCGATTTGATAAGTGCATTATGCTCGGCATTGGGGAGGAGTGGTAGATTTAGATTTATTTATTGTCTGTAATTATCGCAACCTTTTTGATTCCCCATATCACAAGCTTTGCCAAAGAGCTCTCTTGCTTTAGCTTTATCTTGCCTCACACCTTTTCCATAAGTATAAAAAACTCCCAAATTATTACAAGCCCCTGCTTCACCCATATTACAAGCCTTTGTATATAATTCTCTTGCCTTGATATAATCTTGCCTTACGCCTTTACCCTCGCTATAGAGCAAACCTAAACTAAAACAAGCAGAGCCATTGCCCATATCGCAACTTTTAGCATATAGCTCCCTCGCCTTGAAATAATCCTGCCGAACTCCTTTATACCCTTCGTCATAAAGTAATCCTAGATTATAGCAACCAACACGATTATCCATATTACAAGCTTGTGTATAGAGTTCCACTGCTTTTGTATAATCTGTCATTACTCCTCTGCCATAGGCATACAAAACACCGAGATTCACACAACCTATACTATTACCCTCATCGCAAGATTTGCTAAAAATTGCTTTTGCCTTTGCATAGTCGTGCTTGACATTTTCACTCCAAGCATAGAGTAAGCCTAAGTTGTTGTAATCTAGACTTTTATCCATACTATAAGCCTTACTCAAAAATTCATATGCGATTCTATCATCTTGTAAAACACCATCACCACGATAATACATCTCACCTAATTGATAACAACCCTTTGCTGTGCCTAAATCACAGCTTTGGGTGAAAAGCTCCATTGCTTTTGTAAAATCTCGCTTGACATTTTTACCTTGATAGTATATTAAACCTAGATTACCACAACTTGCTCCACTTCCTAGCTCACAGCCTTTGATATAAAGCGTTTGTGCTTTTGCAAAATCTTGCTTCACACCCATACCTTTATCATATAAAATACCTAGATTTGTGCAAGCTCCAGCTACACCCCTTATACTCTCACACGCCTTAGTATAAAATTCTCTTGCTTTTATATAATCTTGCTTTATACCATATCCATAATAATACATATCTCCCAGCGCAGTGCAACCCATAGGTTTATACATTAAGTCTGTAACGGGAATACCACCACTTTTTCCTGCGGTTATTTTATGATTACAAACTTGAGTAAAAATCTCTTTAGCCTTTAGAGAATCCTGATTTGCACCCTCACCTTTTCCATATAAAAGTCCTAGATTATAGCAACTCCCAATTTCACCCATATTGCAACTTTTTGTGGTATATTCTATTGCTTTTATATAATCTTGCTTCACACCTTTGCCCTCATAATATAATTGACCCAAAGACATACAGCCCAAAGCACCCTCATCACCTAACTCACAAACTTTCTCAAATAATTCTCTAGCTTTATTGTAATTTTGTTTTACACCTTTACCCTCATAATACAGAACGCCCAAAATAAAGCAACCTCTGCTATCTAAATCACAACCTTTGGTAAAATATGGTGCTGCTTGAGTGTAGTTTGCTTCATCAAAAAATTCAAAGCCTTTTGCCATACAATCCTCTGCATTACCACAATCTACTTGAGAATCTACACTCAAATGAGCACAACCACAAAACCATAAAACACAGATAAACAAGAGCAAACAACGCATAATTTCCCCCACAACAATTTAATAAATGCTAAAAGTTAGATTCTACTGATATTTGTCTTATCTTATTCTAAAGATTGAATCAAGGCAAGGGCATTGTGATAGATATTTTGATATTTAATCTCTAAGGGCGAATCTTGTATTTTACACTGCCATAGAGAGCTGATGACAGCGCACATATCAGCATTTTTTAGCAAATGTATATTTTGAGTGCTAATTCCCCCGATAGCACAAATGGGAATGTTTAAACTTGCTTTGGCAGATTCTAGAATCTCTAAAGGTGCAAGAGGGGCATTTGGTTTCGTAGGAGAGGCAAAAAACGCTCCAAAAGCGACATAATCCACACCAAGAGATTCTAAATCTTTTGCTCTCTGCACATCTGCGTAACTTGAAGCACCTAAAATTCCTTTGAAACTTTCTCTTGCTTGAGCGATTACCCCATCATCTTTACCTAAATGCAAAGCAGGAGCGTTTAGTTTTAAGGCGAGATTCAATCTATCATTCATCACAAAAAGCGCATTATATTTCTCACACAATGCCATAAGCTCTTTTGCCTTAGGATAAAGCCAAGAATCACTATGGCTTTTATCACGCAACTGAAAGATTTTCACCCCTGCTTTGAGAGCGGATTCTAAACATTGAGGCAAAATCTCATAAGGAGTGAGAATCTCATCTGAAATCGCATAAATGCCTTGTAACTTAGGATTCATAACTTCTTATCCATTATACATTTCCCAAATGGGTGCTTCAAACACATCAGGGATATTTTTAAGCACTTCAAAAGGCGTAAATCGCTCTTTGTAGCCCATACAATAATGGTCTTTTATCCAATAGCCCGGATAAAAGTATTTAAGCCCATTTTCTTTGCCAATTTGGATTTGTTTTAAAATATTGAGTGTGCCAAGGCTATAAGCGGCAAAGTCGTGGTCATAGTAAAAATACACCGCTGTGATACTATCAAAAAGTGCATCGACAAGCCCCACGCCTATAAGTTGGGAATCTAAAAAGTATAAAAACTCATAGCCAAAGTCTTGGTGTCCTTCAACAAACATATCCATATAAGATTCTGGCGTGGTTGGAGTGTATTCCCAACCTTTTTTGTCTTGCATCTTGCGGTGGTAGCGATTATAAAGCTCTATGTGTGCTTGAGTTATAGTGGGTTTTTGTATGTAAATATCAATATTTTGAGCTTTTTTTAGCAATCTCTTGTGATTTCTGCTAAAAGTGAAATCATCAATTAAGGTGCGTATTGAAATGCAATCGGTGCAGCCTTCACACATAGGCGTAAAAAAATAATTCCCAAAGCGTCTCCAACCACGTTCAAGTAGTCCATAGTAGAATGTCGGTGTTACATTTTGGATATGAAAATACCGAAACAAACTCTGCTTTGAATCTATATAGCTGCAAGTCTTTTGCTCAGAGTAAAATTCAACCAATCGCATCATTTAATATGCTCGTAATTTTTCTTAAATGTGCTGACTTTGAGGAGATAGCGTCTGCCTTCATCAGATGGGAGTTTAGAGCGCAAGGTATCATAGACTTTAGACGATGAGAGGGCATTTATACGATTAAAAGCTTGATTTTTGTCATTATGAAATGTCCTTAGCACACTTCCAGCCCCTGCATTATAGGCAGTTATTACGCAGTATTCTTGACTTTGTTTATCTTTGACATTTGGCAAATAGCGATTAAAAAGTATGCTTAAATACGCTACGCCATATTCAATATTTGTTTCGGGGTTAAAGAGCATTTGCTTTGTGGGTTGCCCCTTTTTGCCATTTATGAGCTCATATGCGTCTGCTCCTGCAGTGCTTGGCACAATTTGCATTAGCCCATAAGCAGGTGCAGCACTCACTGCATAAGGGTTAAAATTAGATTCAGTTTGGATAATGCCTAGCACGAGCGCGGGAGAGATATTATACTTATGCGCGTATTTACGCACAAGCTCTTCATATCTATGCTCGCTTTTACTTTGATAATCTCCCACCATTTGCAAATCCACATAATCCACGCTCTTACCATTGCTATCCTTACGCGTTTTGAGGTGATTTTCTATTAAATATTTCGCATATCTATCCGCGCGCCACTGCGTGAGAATATCCTGCCCCTCATTATCTTTTACAAGCCCGGCTAAAAATGGCTTACCCTCGATTTTAAAATCCGCGCTTGAGTATAAATCTACATTGCTAGGATTCTGTGGCATTAAGAGTGTGTTTGAAATCGCCTTTTCTAGCGCGATAGCCCCCGCTAAGCTCTCTATGCGAATCGCGCCATTAGCAAAATTTATGCTTGTTTTTATCTTGTATTGGTTTGAGTATTTTACATAGGTTTGTGCGCTGGGCAGGGATATATCCTCATTTGCCCACTGCTTTGCGACATTGCCACTAAGGGTTTGGGTAATTTTATTGTATTGCTTTTTGGCTTCTTGGATATTGCGTAAGAGTGCCTTATTGTCATTTGCATAGGAACGGAGCTGATTCCCCGCAATTTGCCTTATTGCATAGTGTGGATCATCATTTATGTCCACATAGGTATTGTTAGTAGCACAGGATTGCAAGAGGCAAAGTATGCTAAGTGCGACACAAAAGCTAAGGAAATAGCGCATAAATGCACGAATACGAGTTAAGAGACTAGAGAAGGCGCAAAGATGGAAAGCACATTGGCAACAAAAAGAGGCAAAAATAGACAAAACATACTCCATTACTAAAATCAAAACTTTGCGCTTTATCAAGCTAAAGTTGCGGATTCTATCGTAAAAAGTTAAGATTTTATCCATTTTGAGGCTTTTAAGAGATATGAATCGAGAAGCAAGCAGGGGCAAATCGCACGGCTTTTAGAGAATCTCGTGTAAATAAATCCATCTTGCATAGAATCTTTACAAATTTAAGTTTTCTTTAACTATAATCCACATTATTATTTAGTCTGGATTCTAAATAATAATGTCTTGAGGTAAGCTTCTGCGCTTTTTTTGAAGCTTTTATGAGGGAATTAGGCAAACAAGGCTGTTAAGTATTATAAGAGATTTGATAAATTGTTTATCAAGTATAAATTTGATACTGATATGTAAAGGATACTAAACTAAAGAATAAGCGCGATTGAGGGCGTATTGAGCGGATTTTACAGATATAAGAGATGAAAGGCGGGAGATATGGAAATTGTTTTTGGTCCGGTGCATTCTAGGCGATTTGGTCGCTCACTCGGCGTTGATTTATCGCCACAGGGGAAGCAATGTAATTTTGACTGCGTGTATTGTGAGCTACAAGGGGCTAAGAGCGTGGATTTTATGTCGCATATTGTGTCTGTTGGCGAGATTGTATCAGCTGTAAAAGCGGCACTAGAAGTTCATCAATGCGATGTTTTGACGCTTACTGCAAATGGTGAGCCAACGCTCTATCCGCATTTACAGGAGTTAATTAGCACTCTTAATGAGATTGTGCCAGATTCTATAAAATTACTTCTTTTGACAAATGCTTCGCTGTTATGGAAAAAACAGGTACGTGAGGCATTACAGAATCTTGATATTGTGAAGTTTTCTTGTGATAGTTTGGAGGAGAAAGCATTTAAGCGCGTGGATAGACCGCATTCTAGCCTTTCTCTAGCACAAATCAAAGAGGGTATAGCGCGTTTTTGTACGGAATTTAAAGGCGAGATAGTCGCCGAGGTGCTTTTTGTCAAGGGTATAAACGATAGCCTAGCTCAAGCTAAGGAGGTTGCTGCGTTTTTGGCGAGTTTGCCACTTCATCGTGTAGATATAGGCAGTATCGACCGCCCACCAGCCTACAAAGTCGAGGCGGTGAGTGAGGAAACACTCGCAGAACTCGCGCAGTGCTTTTATGCGTATAAGAATTTGCAAGTGAATCTCCCTAAACGCGCTCACGCGGTTGATTTAGAATCTCGTGCGGATTCTAAAAAAGATTTAGAATCTCAAACAGGTTTAGAGGCTTCACAATCGCGTAAATATTACACACACGAGCAGCTTTTGGGCTTACTTAAGCGGCGACCTTTGAGCGTGATTGATACGCATAATATGCTAGATTCTAAAACTTTAGCACTCTTAGATGAGCTATGCCAAAAAGGCGTTATAAAGCAGCGCAGAGTAGGGCTAGATACATTTTATCAAGTTGTGGAATGAAAATTAAAAAAAATTGATTATAATACCGCGCTTTTGCATTTTTGTTAAAAGCCGTTATGGGTTCTATAAATTATTGCAACATCATAGAATCTTAATACGCACAATACTTAAGGAGTAAAATATGTTTGAACTACGCACATTACCTTATGGCACAAACGAATTTAGCGGATTCCTCACTGAAGAGGCGTTTTCCTATCATCACGGCAAACATCACCAAACCTATGTGAATAATCTCAATAATCTCATCAAAGGCACAGAGTTTGAAAAAGCTGAGCTTGGCGACATCGTTCTTAAATCTAGCGGCGGTATGTTTAATAATGCAGCGCAAGTGTATAATCACGATTTTTATTGGGACTGCATAAGCCCAAAGACAAGCGATTTAAGCGCGGAACTAAGTGCGGCGATTAATGCAGAGTTTGGCTCACTTGAAGGGCTAAAAGAAAAATTCATCGCTTCAAGCACTACGCTCTTTGGCTCTGGCTGGAACTGGCTCGTGTATAACCCACAAAACAAAAAGCTTGAAATCGTGCAAACAAGCAATGCTGCTACACCTGTAACTGAAGGTAAAGTGCCGCTTTTGGTGGTAGATGTGTGGGAACACGCTTACTATATCGACCATAGAAATGCGCGTCCTGCGTATTTGGAGGCATTTTGGAAGCATATTAATTGGGCTTTTGTGTCTGTTTCTTATAAATGGGCGATTGAGCGCGGGATTGAATCATTCAAGTTTTATGCTAATGAGCTTCACCCCGTAAAATAATTCCTCAACTCTCCGCAATCTCCCCCTTAGCCACATTGGTTTAAGGGGTTGTGATTGCATTTTATGCTATCCTTGCTCTTACACTTACATTTTTTTACTTACAAAGGTATGTTATGACGGCACAAAGTGTTTTACGCTTTATTACGGATTCTCTAAGCGAGGATTTAGGCAGGGGCGATTTGTATGAATTATGCACACCGACAAAGAATGCTAAAGCCTATATTTTAGCTAAAGAGGAGGGAATCTTTTCAGGCGAAGTGTATCTCCGCGCACTCATTGAGTATTTTAACCTTACACTTATAGATTCATATAAAGATAGTGAATCTTTTGAAAAAGGAGCGTATTTGGCAAAAATAGAGGGGGATTACATAAAGATTTTGCAGGTTGAACGTGTATTACTGAATATTCTCGCCCATAGTAGCGGGATTGCCACGCTCACACATCGCTATATAGAGGCGATAAAAGATACTTCGGTAAAGCTCCTTGATACGCGCAAAACCCGCCCATTGTTGCGGGAGCTGGAGAAATACTCTGTGCGCAATGGTGGGGCGCATAATCACCGCTTTGGGCTTGATACAATGCTAATGCTTAAAGATACGCATTTAGCGCATATTGGGGATTTGAAAGAGGTTATTAGCACTGCTATGGAGAGACTGCCATTTATGTGTCCCATTGAAGTGGAATGCGAGAATCTTGACAGGGCAAAAGAAGCTATAAATGCCGGTGTTGATGTGATAATGTGCGATAATATGAATATAGCACAGATTCAAGAAGTAGTCGCTTATCGCAATGCCAACGCCCCGCATATCACGCTTGAAGCAAGTGGCAATATCAGTCTTTCAAATATACGAGAATACGCCCTAAGCGGCGTGGAAGCTATCAGCATAGGCTCTCTTATTCATCAGGCACAATGGCTGGATTTAAGTCTTAAGATTGAAAGCTAGGACTTGTGTCGTGCTAAGATTTGATTTTCTATCCGCCTTGCACTGCTTTAATATGTGTAATGCGTGTGTGAATCTAAGCATAAAGAGCAGGATAAGCCAATGCTAGGCTTTGATAGAGAATCTTACTTTCTTTCATTGCTGCAAAAAAGTGGTATCACAAAGGGCGTGGGTGATGATTGCTGCATTTTAGATTGTAATGCCTCGCCTTATCATTCCACATTTTGCCATTCTCCATATTCCCGCTACACTCCACCTCCGCGCGTAGCGCACAAAGCCCACATACACGCACAGGATATAACATCTTTTCTTGTTGGTGCGGATAGTTTTTGCGAGGGTGTGCATTTCCTTATGAAGTGGTTTTCGCCCTATGATATTGCCTACAAAGCTTTTTTAGTCAATTATTCCGACATCATAGCGATGAATGCCACGCCTCTTTATGCGACTTTGAGCGTGGCATTGCCTAAGTCGTGGCAAAAGGCGGAGATAAAGGATTTTGTGCGTGGCATAGAGACATTTTGTCGCTCACATTCTATTAAACTTATTGGCGGAGACACCATAACCGCGCTTTCTTTGCAGATTCATATTACACTTTTTGCTAAAAAATCTAAGCACACGCTTTATCGCGATAAGATTCCATTACATAGCCTCCTTTGCTACACAAGCGATAGGTATCCTAGAGATTCTATCACTCAAATATCAAAAGTGCTAAAAAACTTGCTTAATACCCATAAATACGAGGGGTTTAAAGCTAAAAATACGAATATTGATACAGAATCTACAAGCATAAAACCTCGTTTGAAAGCCAAAGGTAGATTTTTGCGCCCCACTATCCGCACGGGTTTCATAAGAGAATGCGCCCCATTTCTTAGGGGCGGTATGGATATTTCAGACGGAATCTTAAGCGATATTGTGCAACTTTGCACGATAAATCGGCTAGGATTCAAGGCATATTTTCCCATTTTTGCACCGCGCTTTAGGCATTTGCTCCATAGCGGAGAAACTTATGAAATGCTCCTTGCTATTGCCCCAAAAGATAGGCTTAAGATTCAAAAAAGAGCCGCAAAGCACAGGATTAGAATCCACACCCTTGGCAAACTCACACGCAAAAAATACATACTGCCACGGCGCAAGATATGGCATTAATACAACTTGATTTTTGTTGGATTTCAAGGTAATAAGTCCGCAAAAAAGGCTCATAAAGGCTTTAGATTCTAAATTTTAAGGAGATTTCAAATGACTATCATACTTGCCACAGGAAATAAGCACAAAATCCGCGAATTTGAGGCAATGCTAGGCGATACAGACGCGCAAGTGTATGCGTATGAGGAGATATTAGAATCTTTAGAGATTGTAGAAAGTGGCGCGAGTTTTAGTGAGAATGCCACACTTAAGGTAAAGGCTATTTATCAAGCCCTATATGCAAAATATATACAGGATTCGCAAAATACAGAATCTAGACTTACGCAAAACACACAAACTCAAGGGCAGGGCGTAAATACAGACTTTGCAAACTCGCAGAATCTAGCATATTCAGCAATGTATCCCCTCAAAGCTCCCCTTGCTATTATCGCTGAAGACAGCGGTTTATGTGTCCCCGCACTCAATGGAGAGCCGGGCATTTATAGCGCAAGATATGCGAGTTTTAAGCATTTTAATACGCATTTAGATTCGGCGCAATCACAAGAACTGCCTACGATGAGTTTAAATACCTCCCACATCGCGCACAATAGCACCGATAGTGAGAATCTCCAATGCCTTATAGAGCATATCGCCCCATTTGCGCCAACTCCTGCGTTTTTTACCGCGCATATCGCCCTTATTTTTGTAGAATCTTTGCCATTGCCACCCATAGAGCAATGCTATATTGAATGTTTCGAGGGGCGTTTAGAGGGCATAGCCATAAGTGAAGCGAGGGGTACGGAAGGCTTTGGTTATGACCCTATCTTTGTGCCTTTAGATTTAAATCCGCATAAGCAGACTTTAGCAGAATTTACTCCAAGTGCTAAAAATGCCATATCTCATCGCAAACGAGCCATTTCAGCTTGTCTCAAATATCTACATTTGTAGTCATTTCAATCACAAACCTAAGCCTATTTTAAGATAAAAATAAACTCTTTGTGGATATAATGCGCGGGTTTATGATCTATCACAAAAGGAAAAATTTATGTTAAGGACAACGACTTCAAAAATCTCTATCACACTTTGTGGCGCGCTTCTTATGGCAGCTTGCACGACAAATCCTTACACAGGCGAATCGCAAATTAGCAAGACTGCTATTGGCGCAGTGGGCGCGGCAGCAGTGGGCGCAGGGATTGGCGCATTGGCAAGCAAGAAAGACAGGGCAAAAGGTGCGGCTATTGGCGCGGGTGTTGGCGCATTGGCAGGTGGCGCAGTGGGCGGATATATGGATATACAAGATAAAAAGCTCCGCGAAGAGTTGCAAGGCACAGGCGTGAGTGTTACTAAAAATGGCAATGAAATTACCCTTAATATGCCCGGCGATATTACATTTAAGAGCGGGAGTGCGGACTTAAGCGTGGATTTTTACAAGGTGCTTAATTCTGTGGCAAAAGTGCTGAATAAATATGACAAAACAATCGTTTCTGTTGTTGGATTCACAGATAATACAGGCAGTGCGGCAAAAAATCTTACTCTTTCACAGCAAAGAGCTCAAAGCGTAGCGGCATATTTGCAAAGTCAAAAAGTCAAAGAAGCACGATTTGTGATTGAAGGGCTTGGCGAAAGTGAGCCTATTGCTTCAAATAAAACTGCAGAGGGACGCGCAAAAAATCGCCGCGTTGAAATCTCACTTACTGCGATTACAAAATAACACAAACCTTCTAGCCTTTTGGCTAGGGGCGACCACATAATGATAAAGCCATTCAAACGATTTTTTTTACTTGTATGTTTTATATGCGCGGTGATGTGTATTCTATGCGTGGGATTCTATCCGCATTTATCATTTTTACTCTATATTGCTTTTATGCTGCAAACTTGTGCTCTTTTTGTCTATACTTATGATATTTTAAAAATCAAAAAACAAGCCACGATTAAAGCCTACTACAAGCTAGATTCTATCTTTCATCGCTATTTTGGACGCTTTTTTGTCGCGAAGATTCTAAGTTTTGGCGTTGCCCTTATTGGGAGCGTGTCGCTGTTTTTTATGCTCCTTTTTCCTAGCGGGAGCGATATACTCATTTTCTGCCTTCTTGTACCTTGTAGCGTGTATGGATTCAAAATCGTGCATATGATTTGTAGCGCGAATATAAGCATTGAATTTGCCACCACATTAGCAAAAAAATACACCGCTCTTATCGCTGCTGTCTTAGCTGTTGTATTCGAGCTTATGCTTAATGGCATAGCACCTTTAGAATCTAGTGCGCCGCAAGGAGATGTGTATGCGCATTATCACGCGCTTATACAGAGCTACAATATCGCGCAAATGCACTCGCATTTTTGGCAGGAACTCTTTGGTTTCGTGCTACTCAAAAAATCTTTCCTTGATGTGCTGTATCTCAATGTCGCCGATAGCTATTTGCGCTTTGGGCTTATTATGTTGTTTGCGTGTGGGCATTTTGCCTCATTTGCGAGTTTCGCACTTTTGTGCGTGGGGGGAATCTCCCCAAATGGCGCGCAGGACACAATCGTGCAAGATTCTAAGAATACACACGATAATTTTACATCTCAAGCATTAGATACAAAAATATTAGCGTCTAATACGCCCACAATACCGCAAGATACGCTAGATTCAAAATTTTCTAGCACTCAATGTGCTAAAGTGCAAGATTTCACACAAACCCGCGCCTTTAGGCAATTTTTCGCTATGGTGTTTTTCCTTATTTTTGTCTATATCGCCTTTAATATCAGTATCCACCTCCAACCCTTAGCAAAGTCTAAGAATCTCCCACCGCTCATAAGCTCACAGATTCTAAAAGACAATGAGCAATATATTCAAATCAGTTTGCAAGGCACACACAATCTCATTAGCACGAGTGATTTGCCCTCGTTAGAGCGTAAAATCAAGGAGAATCTAGCAGATTTTGAATCTGGTATAAACGCCGATACAGAGCAGATTTTAAATGCTTATCTCGCGCAAAAAGAAAAAATCATTGATGAATATTCAAGCTGGTATTTTAGTGTGCGTGGCGAATATACAAGGCTTTTTTATGCTGCTATTGGCAAGGGCGAGGATATAGCCCAAGAGCAGTTTATCTTTTTGCTTAAAACCTATACGCCTTATGATTTACAAGAGAGGCTAAACGCGCTTTATGATACGCATTTTTCTGCGCTCAAAACGCGTTTAGAGCAGACTTTTGGCTTTTTCACGCTGCATAGAAACCCCACAAACGCGCATATCACACAAGCTATATCTTTTGATGAGTTTAGCAAGGGCTTAGAACTCCTCAATCCTCGCGCAAGTGATGGCGTGGCAGCCCTACTAAGCGCAAGTATAGTGGGGGCGATGATTCTTAAAGCCTCGGGCAAAGCCGTTGCTAAAACCGGAGCAAAAGTGATAGGCAAAAGCGTGGCAAAAAAAAGCTTGAGTGGTGCGATAGGTGCGGGTGGTGGCTCACTTTTGTGTGGGGGCTTTGCGCCTTTGTGTGCGATAGGATTCTTTGTGGCGAGTGATTATGCGATTAATAGTGTTGATGAGATAATAAACGAGGAGGACTTCAAGGACAAAATGCGTCAAGGCTTTGCTTCGTGGGAGTCTCAGCTAAAAACAAGCCTGATTGATTATAATTCGCAACTCTCTTATCAAATTTTAGAGAATCTAGGGATAGCAGAAATTTCTAAAAGCCAAGATTCTAAAAATGATGTAGATTCTAAAGCGCACGATATGGGGGTGTAGCTGCAAATGCGCATAAGTTTTAGAATCTTCTACAACCAAATCCACGACAAAAAAGGAGTGAGTGAGTGAAAGAAATGAGTTTTTTTACTTTCATAGGTTCTAGCGTGTTTTTTGCCCTCATTATCATAGTGGCAAACTATTCCGTGCAGTATCCAATTTTAGGCTCTCCGCTGACCTATGGTGCGCTCACTTATCCCATTAGTTTTTTGCTTATGGATATTTTGAGCGAGAAATACAGCAAAGCCCAAGTATTAAAAACGCTTTGGGTGGGGCTATTCCTAGCTTTTTTCCCCTCACTTTTTATGAGTGAGCCACGCATTGCCATAGCGAGTGTATGTGCTTTTATTGTCTCACAAAATCTTGATGTGCATATTTTCTTTTATCTTAAAAATCGCTTTCCAAGCCTGTGGTGGCTACGCAATAATGCAAGCACAATGATTTCACAATTCATTGACACGATGATTTTCTTTCATATTGCATTTTTATTTATATATCCTTGGGAGCAAGTTATAATGATGCTTTTAGCAGATTTTTGTATAAAAGTCTTTTTAGCTCTTTGTGATACGCCATTGTTTTATATATTGGCAATACGCAAATATAAGCAGCCAAAAATTACTACAAAATGAGGTAGAATATGAATCTTTTAAACAAATTTTCACGACTTTTTGGGCGATTTGCCTCTTGTGAATTTCCGTCTTTTTTGCAGCATTTTATCAATAGTGTGTATGTAAAGATTTTTGATATAGATTTGAGTGAGTTTGCACTAGCCTCTAGCTATACTTCGCTTAATGCACTTTTTACCCGCTCTCTGTCTAAACCTAGAGCGATAAATCCTAATCCCATTGTGCTTATCGCTCCTTGTGATTCGCTTATTACGCAAATGGGCAAGACAAGCGATAAATACGCCTTGCAGATTAAAGGTATGGAATATTCTGTTGAAGAGCTTTTAGGACAGAAGCTTGATAGGGAGTTTTATTATATAAATTTTTATCTCTCACCAAGAGATTATCATCGCTATCACGCGCCTTGTGATATGCAGATTTGTGAAATGCGCTATTTTGGCGGAGAGCTGCTGCCGGTCAATCTCCCTTCTTTGCAAAAAAATCAAAACCTTTTTGTGAGAAATGAACGCGTAGTCGTGGTAGCAAAAACATCAAGCAATAAATGGATTTATTTTGTTGCTGTTGGTGCGCTCAATGTCGGCTCTATGGTAATGCATTGTGAGCCTAAGATTCAAAGTAATGCCAAAGCGCATAATACAACCTATACCTATACTACGCCCATAAGCGTGAAAAAAGGCGAGGAATTAGGTATGTTTAAAATGGGTTCAACTATTGTGCTTTTTATGGAGCAGATGATCCCCGATATAAATATTAATCAAAAAGTAAAATTTGCCCAAGATTTAGGCACTTATGCGTAGAATCTAATATAAGGAATAATATGTCTAGCACACTTCATAATCTAATCACAGATGAAATCAAAACATTACTTCATAAGCTTGAAGCGCTACTTGTAGCACATTATTATCAAAAAGATGAAATTGTCGCTTTAGCAGATTTATGTGGAGATAGTTTGGAGCTTTCCCGTAAGGCTTCGCAAAGTGAGAAAAATCTCATTGTATTTTGTGGCGTGGCATTTATGGGGCAAAGCGTTAAGGTGCTTGCTCCACAAAAGCGTGTGATTATGCCAAGATTAGCGTGTTGTTCTATGGCAAGAATGATTGATAGTGATTATTATGATGAAAGCATTGCTCTTTTAGAATCTTATGGCTTAAGCAAAGATTCTATCTTTCCTATTACTTATATTAATTCAAATGCTGATGTTAAAGCAAAAGTTGCGCAAATGGGCGGGCTTGTTTGCACAAGCGCAAACGCTGCAAAAATTTTTGATTTTGCAAAGGAGCAGGGCAAAAAGATATTTTTTCTCCCCGATAGGTGCTTAGGAGAGAATCTTGCGCGTTTAAATAGCAAAAAATCTGCATTATTACGCACAGATAGTAAAGAAAAAGTGCTTAGTGCTGATGTGATTTGCTATGATGGATTCTGTTCTGTGCATCAGCTTTTCACGCCACAAGATATTACCTTTTATCGTGAAAAATTTGCAGATATTAAAATTGTCGTGCATCCTGAATGCGACCCGAGTGTCGTAGAACTTGCTGATTTTGTTGGCTCGACAAGTCAAATCATTGCTTATGTGCAAAATTTGCCTTTAGAGCAAAAAGTGGCAGTAGGCACAGAATTTAATCTTGTCAATCGTTTGCGTCCTAAATATAATGGCAAACAAACAACCTTTGTCCTTAGCTCAAGTAAGCCTCAATGTCCTACAATGAATGAAACAACTCTTGAAGATGTGCGTGATGTGCTTCTTGCTTTTGAAGATAATAAGCCTATTAATGAAGTGTTTTTGGATAATGAGATTCAAAAATGGGCAAAAATCGCTCTTGATAGAATGCTTGAACTCTCTTAAAAGATAAAAGTAATTTTACCTTTTGTAACATACTTTTTTAAAGTTAGAAAAAAATAAAAATTAAAAATTATTCATTAAATAATTTTTATTAAAAATATAGTGTTCCATTTTTGTATTTTAATATCAAAGGTGGAACAAATTTGGTAAGCAAGAAAGTAATAATGTTGCTATTCTTTCTGATAAAGAGATGAAAGAAACTAAGGGGGAATTTTTCTCTGGTTTAGGCGGAGCTTTGGTTGTTTTGGCTATTGATAAATATGGTCAAAAGAAGGGTTGGTGGTAATCACCAGCCCTTAATTTTTTAAGGAGGATTTATGCAGTTGAAATTTCTTAGAAACTTGTTGCTTTCTCTTGCATTTTTAGGCGCAATAACTTCTTTAAGCCTTGCCGCTGATTGTGAAGAAACTAACTGCTCAAGCTTTCGCATAGGTGTGGGGGGAGCTTATCATACCTTAGATGGCAAAGGAGCAAATAATATAAGTAGCACAGGTGGCTATCTCTCTTTTGCAGCACGTGGCACTCTCAAACAAAGGCTTATGAGCGAACTTAGCGGAAAAATAGGCGTAGGGAGCGCAAAAGCAAGTGGAGCATACTTCGCAACTCTTGATGAAAAGCCACTTTCAGTTTTTACAGAGGCTTCTTTTAAGATTGGTTTAAATATTTCAAGCAAACACCTTCCTTTGTTTGTCAATGCTGTATATGGTTGGGATAATTTCTCTACAAATACAAAAGATAAAGGAGTGGGGCTTTCACGCGAATTAGGCGGGGCAGAGCTTGAAGGATTCTTACCTACTCGCAATAATTCAAAGATAGAATATCTCGTAGGTTACTATCATTTCTTTGCGGGAAATTATCTTTTGCAAAATGATGTAAGCTCAAAGCTTGGGGGTACAAACTATATGATTAAGGCAAGTTTGGGCTATGTGAGCAATATTACGCCAAATCTAGGATTTTATATTAAAGCTATTGGCAAATATGAAAATATGAGCGATTCAAAACTTACGGCTACAAATGTTAATTATCCTGCAAGCACTAACTATGTGGGTATGATAGAGCTTGGGCTTGAATTATAATAGATTCTATAAGGATTAGAATCTAATCCTTATAGACAAGATTCTTATTTCTCACAAAAATCAGTAGGCAAGCTTTTAGGTGAGATTTGCGCTTCATCTATGGGTGTAAAATCTCCCCTTTTATAATGCTCTATGGCACACACGCCAATCATTGCCGCATTATCAGCACAAAAAGCAAGGTCAGCGAGATGAAGCTGTTTATTATACTCCTTACAAAGCTCATTTAGGGTGGTGCGTAGGTATGTATTTGCGCTTGCTCCTCCTACAATAGCAAAATGTTCTAAATCTTGTGCCTGCACGCTTTGAAAATATAATCTTACTTTGCGCACGATATGTTCACACGCGCTTTGTTGGAATCCTGCACAGATACTTCCTCTATCTTTGGGGCTAAGAGGTTGGGGCAGAGCTTGAATGGCAAGTCTTACGGCATTTTTTAAACCCGAAAAGCTAAATTGTAGTTTTTGATTATGCAAAAGTGGCACAGGAAAACTATGAGGCGCAATATGTGGAAAGTCGCGCATAAAAGTTGTAGCATAAGATTCTATAACAGGACCACCTGGATAACCTAATCCCAAATATTTAGCTACTTTATCAAAGCTTTCCCCAAAGCTATCATCAAGGCTTTGAGCGATAAGGCTTATGGCATTAAAATCGCGCATATGGAGAATCTGTGTATGCCCGCCAGATACAAGCAAAATGCCAAGAGGTTGGGGCAGAGAGGTGTTTTTAGGGAGAATGGCTTGCATATCTGAAGTGGCTTTATGAATCAAAAGCGAATAAATATGTCCCTTAAGGTGATTAACACAAATAAGCGGCACTTGCAAACCAAGACAAAGTGCCTTTGCCATCATCAAACCTTCAATGAGTGTTACACTTAGTCCCGGACGCGTGGTTACCGCGACTGCTTTAATAGGAGATAAATCGTTATTGAGAAATGCTTTGAGCTTTTTTAGAATCTCTGGAAGTCTTTGAGCGTGAAGTCTTGAAGCAATTTCTGGCACAATCCCACCATAAGTGCTATGTTCTTCATCTTGAGAAAGTTTGATATGATAAAGAAGCGAAGCATCATTAATGCTCGTTAGGGCAAGTGAGCTATCATCGCAGCTTGATTCTATGCTTAAGATCATAAGCAAATTCCTTAAAAATTCCAAAGTATGCTAAGATTATACATAAGAAGTTTAAAGGATTATCTATGAAAAAAATCAAATATAGACTTAAGGCGGAATGGGAGGAACAAATAGCTATATTAATGGCTTTTCCGCACAAAAATAGCGATTGGGCAATACATATTGAGGTAGCTCGAGAATGTTTTGTGCGTATTATAGAGCAGATTCTATATTTTGAATCAGTAATACTTTGTGTGGATATTAATGATGATGAGGGAATGGCATTATTGCACACACATTTTAAAAAACATATTACATTTGCTCAAAATGAGACATTTAAATCGTATAATCAACAATATGGGCTTCATATTGTTCGTGTGCCCACAAATGATACTTGGGCGAGGGATTTTGGAGGTATTAGCGTGGAAGCAGAGGGGGGCATAGCCCTATTTGATTTTGTCTTTAATGGTTGGGGGCTAAAATATCCTGCAAATTATGACAATCAAATTACGCAAAATATTGTTTGTGAAGCTTTCAAAAATACTCATTTATCGCCACTTGTAAAAAGAATTTTTTCATCTTATCGTCCCATAAAAACTGATATGATTCTTGAGGGTGGCAGTATAGAAAGCAATGGGGCAGGGGTATTGCTTACTAATACACAATGTCTCCTTGAAAAAAATCGCAATCCTCATCTTAGCCAAGATAAAATAGAATCTAAGCTTAAAGAGTATTTTGGATTAGATTCTGTATTGTGGCTTACACAAGGCTATCTTGCAGGAGATGATACAGATAGTCATATTGATACACTAGCGCGTTTTATTAGTGAGGATACGATTGCTTACATCACTTGTGATGATAAGCAAGATGAGCATTTTGAATCTCTTAAGAGTATGGAGGCGGAGCTACGCGCTTTAAAACAATCTAATGGAGAGCCATATAAGCTTATTCCTCTGCCTTTTACTCAAGCTATTTATGATGAACAAGGACAACGGCTACCTGCGAGCTATGCAAATTTTCTTTTTGTTAATGGTGGATTGCTTGTGCCAACTTATGGGGATAAAAATGATAAAAAGGCACTTGAAATACTAAGCAAAGCATTGCCAAAGTATAGGGTAGTGGGCGTAGATTGTTGCTCATTGATTTTATGGCACGGCAGTTTACATTGCGTGAGTATGCAGGTGTATGGCTCATAATATTTCGCAAAATAATCCTGTTTCTACTGAAATAGTATAATCAATAGGCTTATGTATAGAAAAAGTATAGCCGAGATTCCACGAATTCTATCAAAGGCTTAATCTCAAAGAAATCATTTAAGGAGTGATAAATACTAATAAGCATTGTAGGTTTTTGAGTGCAAATAGTCTCTTTTGCGCCCTTTAAAAACTCCATTTCAAAGCCTTCAATATCTACTTTAATAAAACCTACTTGAATCTTGTGCTCTGCTACATAGCTATCAAGGGTAATGATTTCTACCTCCTCATTTTCATCTTTATCATTTGCGTGTGGGGAGGGATTAAAAGATGAAGAACCACCATTAACGCTAATTGTCATTTTGCTTGGTGCGCTCCCTAAAGCTTTTTTCACAGGCACAATACGTGCAGCCTTATTTATTGCAATAGTTTCAAGCATAAGTTCATAATTTTGTGTCGTAGCCTCAAAGCTATGCACTTTATTGTGAGTGTATTCTTGTAAGATGAGGGCACTATCCCCGATATATCCACCTACATCAATAATATCCTTATCTTTTAAAGAATCTAAATTTTTAAGCTTATCTAAGCCGTGCCGATACCAAAAAACTTCAATGCCGTGTCGCTTGGGTAGGAAATAACCATTCCAACAATACAGATTTGGCGCGATATGAAAGATATTTGGGAAAAAGTCATTTTGTAGCGAATCTAATGCTTCCACCTCTTTTTTTGAAAGAGCAAAATATAACTTCAAAGGGTGTGCGTCTGCCTCTAATGTGCGTGAAATGATACGATAAATTAAATCTGTGCTTTCTTTATCCAAACCTTGCGTAAGGTGTATAATTCTTTCTGTTGATGAAGTTTCTTTAAGTGTAGGGATAGAATCTTGAAACCAAAGATTTGGATAAATATGATGAAAACGGAGTAGTTTTTTGTAATTTTTCGTCTTTCTTACTTTAATGCCACAGATTCTAAGCGTATAGTCTAATATTATCCCCCCCCCCCGTAGCATTATAAGCATTGCGGTAGGTTTTCTTTTGGATGATAAGTGGAAAATTAAAAACAAGCAGAGAGATCACATTGTTTTTATGCACAAGCGGGAAGCGACATACCTTACGCACAAGAGTAGCGTTTGTATAATCATAAAATTTCATCTTTGCTCCTTTGATGTTTCTTATTAAAGAGAAGCTAAATGTGCTTTTAGGGTAGGGAAGCACAATTCATTGGCAAGTGCTTCTACTTTTTCATTGCCGCATAACTCACGCACTATTTCAAGTGCAAAAACTGAAGCGGTGGCGGGTGCGGTGGAAGTGAGGATATTGCCACTTTTGACAACAGCGGTATCTTTTCTATTTTTATTACTCATTTCAGCCTCACAGCCCGGATAGCAAGTAAATTCACCCTCAAGCACACCTGCCTTGTCTAACACAATAGGGGAGGCACAAATCGCCGCTATGAGCTTTTGCTCTTGCTTGAAAGTTGTCAGCCACAATTTGATAAGCTCGTTATTGGCAAGATTTTGCATACCAACATAGCCTCCAGCCAACACAATAGCGTGAAAATCAGCATATTCTAGCTCGGGTAGGACAGAATCCGCTTCAATCACAATATGATGCGCTCCCAAAACGCGTTTATGTGAATCAAGACTTGCGAGTGCCACACGCACACCTGCACGGCGCAAAATATCCACCACGGATACTAGCTCAATCTCCTCAAATCCCTTAGCAATCGGCACTAAAACATTTTTCATTTCCAAGTCTCCTTGATTTTTGACTTCATTTTTCACGCATTCTAGCATTAAAAATATAATATTTTATGGCACAAAGCAAGAGAGGAATATAAAGATGGGTATTTTGGGGTTTATATAAAAAAGTTTGAAAAGTATAGTTTTCATAACTAAAATATGATACAATCCACAACAACAACTCAAAAAAAGAGGCTCAATGTGAAATACCCACTCAATTATAAAGACCATTTTAATGCGACATTGCTGTTTTGGATTACACGATTTATCCGCTATAAGCTCACCACGCTTTCTAATCACCAAGTCTATGACAAAGAGAATGTGCTTGAAGCGATTAATCTCTTAAGTAATGATGAGATACTTTCCATTGAAGCGCTAGATTCTATCTGCAAGAGTGTGCGTAAAGCCGGAATGATAGGGATAAACACCTACTCTACCCCGCTACTTAAGCTCTACATATTTCTTACCCAAAGCAGAATCCCCGCTCTTAAGAAAATGGAGGAGATTGACGAGGAGGTTTTAAGCGATTTTTTAAGCGTGGAGACAAGCACCCTCTCAAATGCAAGTAAGAAAAATTATCGTATTGCGCTCATTGGGCTTTTTGGCTATATTGATAAGCAAAATGAGAGCGAGGGCAGCTCGTATGTGTATGACATCACGCTTAAAATTAGTGCGCTGCAGGGCAAAGCAGGAGCGAAGCTCCCTGCGTATTTGAGCCAAGATGAGCTAGAACACTTTTTGAAAGCCATTGATGAGGCGCAGCTTGGAGCAAAGGTTACAGCGCGTAATAAGCTCATTATCAAACTCATCGTCTATACCGGAATCCGCGTGAGCGAAGCACTCAATCTCCGCAGAAAAGATATTTTTCCACATCTTGACTACTATCTTGTGCAGATTCGGGGTAAGGGCAATAAGCCACGTGTGGTGATGATAAGTCAAAGCCATATCCAAAGCCTACTTGATTCGTGGCTTACGCAACGCCCAAGCTTCGCTCCTAAGCACGATTTGCTTTTTTGTAATGCAAAAGGCGAGGCACTCACGCAAAGCTATATTTATAGAAATGTGGAAAATATCCTCTTACAAGCGGGAATCCGCAAGGAAAAAAATGGAGCGCATATGCTGCGCCACTCCTTTGCCACCCTGCTCTATCAGCAAAAACACGATTTGGTGATGGTGCAAGAAGCATTGGGACATTCGGATTTAAACACAAGTAGAATCTATACGCATTTTGATAGCGAGCGACTCCGCGAAGTCGCTGAAGTAATGGATAATCTTAACAAAAAGGAGAATCATCAATGAATAGATTTATAAAATCAAATATACAACATAATCTTGTAATCTGTCTTATTGGTATATTTGCACTTGGATTGTGGCTCTATGATAAAGTCGTATATGGCGATGTATTTCGCCTTATGCTTGTCGCACTTGGGCTTTTTTGGTTTATTCAAAAGCAATTTCAGCACTTGAAATATCTCATCATCGTGGCAATAGTAATTTTAGGCATAGCCTTTGCGTGTAAGCTACTTTTTGCTTATCTCGCTCATCATTATGGTGATATAGAGTGGTTACAAGGCATACTAGAAATTGCTAAACGCCCTATTAATGGAAAGTTTAAAGGATTCCCAAGCGGACATACCACAGCTGCTTTTACAACGTCTGCGTTGATGTGGCACTTTATGGGTAAGAAATGGGGTATATTTGCTTTTATTTTAGCTTGTTTTGTGGGATATTCGCGTATTTTGAGCTTATGGCATACGCCTTTACAAGTTTTAGCAGGAGCTATTCTTGGCTTTATAGGGAGTTTGATACTCATTTATTGTATTGATAAATATTTTAAAAAATATATTGACAAATAGCGTGAAAAAAAAATATAATTCGCACCCTATCCACATCTTATGGGGCTGATTGGCTTTCGACAGGAATGAAGAGGCTTAGGTGCATGTGAGCCGGCACGCTCTCAAACTACCACATTTTTTAAACGCAAACAACGCAAATTACGCTCCAGCTTACGCAAGAGTCGCGTAAGTTTATCGCTTTTTGGAGCCGAGCATAGTATTTCTTTCTAGCGGAAAGCTATCCTCGTCATCTTTGCTAGATGCTCTTTTGCTTTTACCTATGGCAAGGGAAAAGATTTAGGTTGCTTGTGGATTCTATCTTGGGACATTGGATAGCCACAAAAAGACTTCAATGTCTGCTAAACATGTAGATTCTTAAGAAGCTCTCATTTTTGGACTGGGGTTCGACTCCCCACAGCTCCACCATAATTTCTCTATTTTGTATTAAGATTCAAAGTTATAAAGCTTTTAATTGCTATGATGCGTTTTACAAGATAAGGCGTGGAAAAGATAAAGCACAAACCAAAGAAATAATTTAGTAAGGTTTGTGATATAGGCAAACAAGAAAGGCGCAATATTGTGTAAGAATTTAATACCTAAAATAAATAAGCTATAAAATTTCTTGGTAATATGCGCATTTGGCAGGGCATTTCACCTTGCTTTAGTGAATCTGGGCTGCTTTTCGGATTCTATATGCCTTTGAGCGACAAGCACTTGAGCAAGTTTTTGCACTTTTGCTTCCAATAAATGGTTTATGGCACACCTGGCAATCTTTTTTTGCTTTATCAAGACTTTTAAGCAATGATACGACTTCACTATGAGAAAGTGAATGCTTACAATAAGGACATTCCATAAAAACTCCTTTGTCTTTAAGAGATTGATTATTATCACAGCTACTTAAATTACATTATGATAGTAACAAAAAAATGCTACAAAAATGTAAAAAAAAAATTTATAAAATATAACACTACATTTTATAAAATGTGATAGACTCCACGCTTCATTTTGCATATTTTATTCTAAAGGTTTTGACAATGACACATATTCGCTCTGCTTCTGTGCCTTCAGTTTTTAGTATGGCTGCGTTTTCAGGCATTATAAGTGCGGCTTTTGTAAGCATAAGTTTTGCTGATGAAAACACCCAAAATATGACTTCTGTTAAACTTTCACCAATTACTTCTCTAGCTCACCCTATTAGTAATGCTAATGTTAGTGTTGTAGATGATACTTTTATCACAAATACCCAAGCAAAAGACTTGCGTGAGGTTTTCAATAAAAGCGCAGAAATTCAAGTTGGCGGTAGCTCACAAATCGCACAAAAGCTCTATATTCGTGGCTTTGAGGATAGAATGTTTCGTATTAGGATTGATGGCATTACGCAAGGGGGGAATCTCTTTCACCACCAAGGCAATCTCCTCTTTGACCCATTCCTTGTAAAAAATATTGAAATAGAAAAGGGTTTAGCAAATGTAGAATATGGCGCGGGAGCATTAGCCGGAGGGATAAATATTACAACAAAAAATGCCTTTGATTTACTTGGTGCAAATCGTAGCTACGGGGCACATTTTACATTCGGCGGGCAAAGCAATAGAGGCATTGGCACTTCACTTGCAACCTATGGTAAGATAAAAGAAAAACTCGGGCTAGTCGCAAGTTATAGTTTTGATGATGTGCCATATTATCGTGCAGGTAATGGTGATAAAGTCCCCTCTTCTCCTGCAAAAAACCATAATGCGCTTTTTAAGCTTACATTCTTGCCAAAGGAAAATCACTCATTTAATGTGAATTATCACTTTAATAATGTCGGCGCGGTTGCTCCCTATGGCGCAAATGTGATTCTATCCCCAAATCCACAGCTTTATGATAATACCCTCTTGTCTCACTCCACGAGCGCACAATATGATTACGCGCTTGGCGAGAATTTCCACGCGCATATCAATGCCTACTATGCAAATAAGAATCTCAAGCTTTTACCGCAAGGCGCGTTACAAGCGCAAGATTCACACGAAGGTGCTATGGATTTAAATCTTGTGAATCTCGGCTCTGATGTGATTTTGAGGAATTATTTTGGCGGGTCAAAGCATTCTATAAAATATGGATTCAATTATCAGCTGATACTCACAAAGGCAAAGGATTTAGATGACCACGCACTACTTAGTAATAACACAGGGCACGAAAAAGGTGCGATTTATGGGGGCTTTATCGGTGCGAATTTTAATCTGCTAGAATCTTTAAACTTAGAGTTAGGTTCGCGCTATGATAGCTTTATATATGAAGATAAAGTTGGCAAAACGCACAATACACAAGGATTCAGTCCCTATGCCACGCTCTTTTTTGCACCTACAAATGAGTTGAGCTTCAAACTCACGCAAAACTACAATACGCGCGGGGCTACGCCTATGGACGCTTCGCTGCTTGGGAATCCACATATCATTATTAAGCCTCTTAAGGCGGAGGGAATGCACAATACGGAATTTGATATAGACTATGACAATAGCCTTTTTAGCGCGCACATCGGGCTTTATCATCAGTATCTTAAAAATTTCATCAATAGCTATGCAAACGAAGGTAATCACACAGGTAGCGGGCATTCGCACGATGATAGCTTCCGTCAAAATATGGACTCACATATACGCGTTTTGGGTTATGAAGCAAATGTTGGGCTAGACTTTGACTTTTTAGATGTGCATTTAGGTATCGCGCAAAACTTCCCCACATACAATGGCAAAACAATTACCGATACCTTTGAGCTTATGGCAGTGAGCGGGAGAAGCTATTATTTCAGTGCGGGATTGCGCCCCTTTAGCTCTCTACCACATTTTAAGATTCTATGGCTTAGTCGCTTTGGCGAAGGTATAAATTATCGGGGCTATAATATGTATCGTGGGGAGTTAGCCTCTATCAACAAAAAGAGCTACGATGTGCATAATATCTACCTTACTTATGATGTCAAGTCGCATTTAAGTCTGCGCTTAGCATTCTTAAATATTACAAACAAAACCTATGCTAATCCCTACACTCCGCTTAATGAGCTTTATTCAATGGATTCAGGTAATACACCTCTTTATGAGCCGGGCTTTAGCACAAAAGCACAAATTGCACTTTCATTTTAAGTAAATCACAAATCTTTTGGTATAATCGCTACTTTGACTACATAATTAAAGGAGTGATTATGAATCTAAGTAAAGTATCAGTGGGTGAAAATCCAAATAAAGTCAATGTCATCATTGAAATCCCTTATGGTTCAAATATCAAATACGAAGTTGATAAAGATAGCGGTTTAGTTGTCGTAGATAGAGTGATGTATGGTGCGATGTTTTATCCTGCTAATTATGGTTTTGTCCCCAATACACTCGCAGATGATGGCGACCCTGTTGATGTTCTTGTGCTTAATCCCTACCCGCTTCAAGCCGGAAGTATGATTGCTGTGCGCCTCATCGGTGTGCTTATTATGGAAGATGAAAGCGGAATGGACGAAAAACTCCTATCCGTGCCTGTTTCAAAGATTGATCCTAGTTTTGATAAGATTCAGTCTTATGTTGATTTACCGCGTATCACTCTTGATAGAATCAAAAATTTCTTTGAAACCTACAAAACCCTAGAGCCAAACAAATGGGTGAAAGTCAAGGATTTTAAAGATAAAAATGTCGCTCAAGAGATTTTAGACAAATCAATCAAGGCATACAAGGGCTAGAATCTTGCTTGATTCTAGCAATATTTTTCTTTAAGGAGGCGTTATGTTTCAAAAGATTCTCATTGCTAATCGTGGCGAAATAGCTGTGCGTATTATCCGCGCTTGTAGGGATTTAAACATTAAAAGTGTTGCTATATATGCGAGGGCGGATAGAGATTGTTTGCACGTGAAAATGGCTGATGAAAACTATGAGATTAGCGATGACCCGCTCAAAGGCTATCTTGACGCGGATTTGATAGTCGAAGCCGCTTTGCGCTGTGAAGCTGATGCAATTCACCCCGGCTATGGATTTTTAAGCGAGAATGCCGCCTTTGCCAAAAAGGTGCAGGAAGCAGGGATTACTTGGATTGGTCCAGATTCACTCACCATTGCTAAAATGGGCGATAAAAATGCTGCAAGAGAGATTATGCAAAAAAATGGTATCCCTATTGTGCCGGGCACCGAGCCGCTGAATAAATGCTCTATGCGCGAAATAGCCAAACTCGCACAAAAAATCGGCTACCCTGTGATACTCAAGGCAAGTAGCGGTGGCGGTGGTCGTGGCATACGCGTGGTAGAAAAAGAAGAGCATTTAATGGAATCTTTTGAAGCTTGCAAACGCGAGGCTATGGCATTTTTCAAAAATGATGATGTTTTTATGGAAAAATATATTGTGAATCCGCGCCACATTGAGTTTCAAATCCTCGCTGATAATTATGGTAATGTGATACACTTGCTGGAGCGCGATTGTAGTATTCAACGCCGACATCAAAAGTTGATTGAAATCGCCCCTAGCCCATTTATTAGCGATGATTTACGCCGTAGAATGGGTGCGGCGGCAGTGGCAGCAGCGAAAGCGGCGCATTACACAAATGCTGGAACGGTGGAATTTTTGCTCGATGAAAACAATGTTTTTTATTTTATGGAGATGAATACGCGCATACAAGTTGAGCACGGCGTTACAGAGGAGATTACAGGTTATGATTTGATAGGAAGACAGATTCGTATCGCCCAAGGAGAGATTTTAGACCTCACACAGCACGATATACGCGCTCAAGGCTTTGCGATAGAGGCGAGAATCAATGCCGAAGATGTGGCAAATGACTTTGTGCCAAATCCGGGTAAAATCACCACTTACTATCCTGCCCTAGGACCTTTTGTGCGTGTGGATAGCTGTATTTATAAAGATTATGTTATTCCACCCTTTTATGATTCTATGGTAGCAAAGCTCATTGTGAAAGCTTCAAGCTATAATCTTGCAGTAAATAAACTCTCGCGAGCTTTGAATGAATTTACCATTAAAGGCGTGAAAACAACAATTCCCTTTCTCATTAATATTTGTAATGATAAAGACTTTAGGCGAGGATATTTTGATACTTCTTATATTGAAAGTAAAATTAAAGAGCTTATGCCCGAACCAGATGCGAAGCCTGAAGATGATGTAGTAAGTGTCATTGTCGCTGCTCTAAGTGCGCGATATGGGGCATAAAAGCAATGAAAAACATTTATCAAAACACGAGTTTTTTAGATAAGCGCGCGTGTGAAAAATACCACCTTACCAGCGAGATTCTTATGGAAAATGCTGCCTGCGCTTTAGAATCTCTCATTGTTTCTTTAACGCATAAGGGAAGCGTGATTACGATTTTATGCGGTGGTGGTGATAATGGCGGCGATGGTTATGCATTAGCTAGGCGTTTAAGCGGGGATTATCAAGTAAGAATCTATCAAGTAAAAGAGCCAAAGTCCCCTCTTTGCGTGCAAAACTATGAGCGAGCTACCCAATGTGAGATTAAGTTTATCAAAAAGATTTTGCCCTGTGATGTGGTGGTGGATTGTGTCGTGGGGAGTGGATTAAAAGGCACGCTAGATTCTGAAATTTGCGATGTTTTAACCACAGCACAAAAATGTGCGCGTATCAACATTGCATGTGATGTCCCAAGTGGGCTAAGTGAGCAAAATGATGGCTTTGTATTTAAGACTCATCACACGCTTTGTATGGGCGCGATTAGCCTTGCGTGTTTAAGCGATAGAGCAAAGGACATTGTAGGGGAGCTACATATCGGTAAGCTCGGGCTAAGTGCTAACCATTATCAAATTAGCTCAAATATCAAATTATTAGAAACAAGCGACCTCGCTTTGCCTCTGCGTAGGGAGAATAATACGCATAAGGGCAATTATGGATTTTTGGCAGTTTTTAGTGGGGAAAAAGTAGGCGCAAGTATCCTTAGCGCACAGAGTGCTTTAAGCTTTGGCGTGGGACTTGTGAGTCTCATTACAGATGAGGAGAGATTCATACCTCCAGAAATTATGCAAGAGCAGAATCTGCCTACAAAGGCAAGTGCTATCGCGTTGGGTATGGGGTTAGGTATAGATAAAAGTGCAAAGATTTTAGAAAATTTATGTGAAAGCCCCCTACCCTGCGTGATTGACGCGGATTGCTTTCATACACCAATGATTAAAACTTTTTTAGATAAAAGCCTCAAGCAGCGGACATTGGATTTTACGCGAGAGATTGTGCTTACCCCTCACCCCAAAGAGTTTGCTTCGTTGCTTCAAATATGCGATTTGGGTGAGTATAACCCGCAAAAAAAAGTGGATTTTATGTTAAATTTCACGCAAAAATATCCGCATACCACACTTTTACTTAAAGGGGCAAATGTCTTTATCGCGCAGGGACAGGAGCTTTATATCAATCCTCTTGGGACAAGTGCGCTTGCAAAAGGTGGAAGTGGCGATGTGTTAAGTGGTATTATAGGCTCACTCCTTGCACAGGGGCAAAATGGATTAAACAGCGCAATACAAGGCTCACTCGCGCATAGCCTAAGTGCAAAAGTGGCTTTAAAGCATAATGCCTCATACGCGCTCACCCCGCAGATTCTCATAGAATCTTTAAGACTTCTACACACTTTATAAAGGATTTTTATGGATACATTGCATATAGGTTCACATCAATTTACCTCTCGTCTCATCGTGGGCAGTGGGAAATATAAGGACTTCGCCACGACTAAAGAGGCGACTTTGGCAAGTGGTGCAGAGATGATTACCGTGGCGGTGCGGCGGGTAAATATAATGGATAACAAAAGTGAGAATCTACTCGAGACTTTTAAGGATACACAGATTCAATTCTTGCCAAACTCCGCTGGGTGCGTCAATGCTAAGGAAGCCATTACACTTTTTCGCTTGGTGCGTGAGGCGACAGGCATTAGCTTTATCAAGCTTGAAATCATCGGCGACACGCAAAAGACGCTCTACCCTGATGTGATAGAAACGCTCCAAGCCACCGAGATTCTTGCTAATGAGGGCTTTTGCGTGTTGGCTTATACAAATGATGATCCTATTATGGCAAAGAGGCTAGAAAATGCCGGAGCAAGTGCGGTTATGCCCCTTGCTGCGCCTATTGGCAGTGGGCTTGGGATTCAAAATCGCTACAATATAGGATTCATCAAAGAGGCGATTAAAGTGCCTGTGATTGTTGATGCAGGGGTAGGCTGTGCGAGTGATGCAAGTATCGCTATGGAGCTAGGAGCTGATGCGGTGCTTACAAATACCGCAATCGCTCAAGCACAGAATCCTATTCTTATGGCGGAGGCGATGAAATACGCAGTGAAAGCTGGAAGAGCAAGTTATCTCGCAGGACGCATACCTCGCAAAGCCTATGCAAGTGCAAGTTCTCCGCTTGAGGGAATGGCGCAACTTAGCTAGATTCTAAAATTGAGTTAAAAAGCACCAAAGCGGTGCAAAAAGCTATAAGTGATATGACAAACAGCACGATAAAAACAAGAACATACAAAAAAGAAGCGTATATGAAAGATGAGATTTTTACACAAGAGCCAAATAAGCAATTTGAGTTTGATGAGCAAGTGGCGAGTGTTTTTGATGATATGCTTGAGCGTTCAATCCCGCATTACAAGGAAGTGTTAGGGCTTATCGTGGATTTTTGCGCTATGAATATGGCAGAATGTGAAACAAGACGCATTTATGATTTGGGTAGCTCCACAGGTAGCACGCTTCTAGCCCTGCACCAGACGCTTAATGCGCAGGATTCTAGCATTCATAGCCAACAAGTGCTAGAATCAAATTGGCAGCTCATCGGCATTGATAATTCTCGTGCAATGGTGGAAAAAGCAAGGCTTAAAGCCCAAGCTTATGGGGCGGAGATTAGCTTTGAGTGTGCGGATTTACTTGAGTATCAATTTGAATCTTGCGCGGCGGTGCTTGCCAATTATATTTTGCAATTTATCCGCCCAATACAACGTCAAAGCCTCCTTCAAAGGATTTATGATTCTTTGGATAAGGGCGGAGTTTTGATTGTGAGTGAGAAAATGAGCTCTCCGCATAGAATCCTTGATAAGCAGATGATTGAACGTTATTTACGCTATAAGCGTGAGCAGGGCTATACGCAAGGCGAGATTAGTAAAAAACGCGAAGCATTAGAGAATGTGCTCATTCCCTTTAGCCTTGAGGAAAATCTCACGCTTTTACGTAATGTGGGCTTTGAATACGTGGAGGTGCTGTTTAAATGGGTGAATTTTGGCACTTTGATTGCTAAAAAGTAATAAATATTTATATTTTATATGTATTTATTTTATGCAAACTAAAATTATAAAAGAAAAATAATGTAATTTATTGTAACTTATTTTAAAATTTTACTAAAAACTCTAAAAATTATTATTCAAAAAAAAAAAAAAAATGCGTGATATAATAATAGTAAAAACAAAAAGGAGAAACAATGAAACAAGAGGATAATACTTCAAAACTTACCTCTAAACAATTTGAAGAATTAAGTAATTGGTTATGGAGTAATTGCGATGATTGTGGGCTAATGCTTGAAGATATGACAGATTCTTTACGATATTGCGATGAAAATCCTGCAGATTTAGACCCTAGCGAACTTGAAGATTGGCTTTTGGAAACAAGACTATTTGCACTTGATGACAATTGCCCTAAGGGAATAAAAGATTTACCAAAAACATTAGGTGCATTAAAGGGCTTAAAAGCCATTGTAGCACAGAGACAATCCATTCAAAGCATTCCTAAAGAAATATGTGAAATCAAGGGTTTAGAAGTTTTGGATTTATTTGATAATGAACTCACACAAATCCCACAAGAAATTGGCAAACTAGAATCTTTAAGAGAACTTTACTTAGGTGAAAATAACATTACATCTTTGCCAGAGAGTATAAAATCTACAATCTTTAGAAATTTTATGTTTGAATGACAATCCCATAAAAGCTTTACCAGAGTGGCTAAGCGAGTGTAAGAATCTAAAATGTATCGAAGTAGATGATGATGTGGAGATTCCCTCCTGTATTGATAGCACCCTTATCAATGCCGATTATGAAGGCTATAGCAGCTATGATTATAGATAATCCTCTGCTATAATGGTGTAATTCATCATAACCAAGCACGATAAGAGGCTTTAGGAGGAGAAGTGGCAAAAATTGATAAGAGTATAAGCAAGGAATTAGAATCTTATTTTAAAGTATTAGCCAAAGCAAAGGGATTTAAAACTTACTCAAATTGGATTTTGTATAAACGCAATGGAGATGATTTTATTAGTGTGCATTATGAGTTATTACATAGGCGTCCAGATACATATCATACAGGCATTTGGAGTGTAGAGATTAAAGGCTATGAGATGGATAGACTCTATTGGGAAATTACAGAAGCAGAAGAATGCTTAACTTACAAAAGTGATGCTTTGAGAGCAAATGGTTCTTTTGTTGTGTCAAGCGAAAATATAGGAGCAAAAAAAAGCTTTTATGTAATCCCTTGTAAAAAGCCCTTTGATGAAGCCCAAATAACAACTATCAAAGAAAAACTCCCCTTAATGCTAGAGTATATCCAATCTTGTATTGATACCTTTTATGCAACATATCACAATTTTGATGAATATGTGCAGCATCTCCAAGACCAAAGTGAGAAAAACTTAAGATATAAAGTATTTTCTCTACTTGCTAAAGGAGATATTTTGAGTGTGCTTAATATTGCGCAAGAACAAGCAGCCATTGAGAAGCAAGAGTTAGGTAAAAATGAAATAGGCTTTTGGGGAATGTTGCTGAATTTTTTACATAAAAATGGAGAGAAAACGAACCTAAGCTTAGCAGAGAGATTCAAAATGCGTTTTAAAAATTTGACATATGTTGAGAGAATCTAAAGAATGAAATTTGCCTTGCTTTTAATTATAATTATATGTAGCTTTGCGCAAGGCAAAGATTCTCTAATTGAAGATAAAATGCGTAATATTGGGCTTTTTGCACTTGAAGAAATAGATAAAGATACTTTTATCACGCACCTTGTTTATGATAGTAAAGAAAACTTTATGAAAACAAATATCTATACACCTTTTTCTTTACACAAATGCTATCTCCATAAAGATATGAAAGAGCATATGCAAAAACTTGCCAAGATTCTAAGGCGTAAAAATTTAAAGCTTATTGTGTATGATTGTTTCCGTCCGCAAGCCGCACAAGAGCTTGCTTGGAGCATTGTGCCTGATACGCGCTATGTCGCTCACCCAAAGAAAGGCTCAAATCACTCAAGGGGGATTGCCATTGATGTGGGCTTAGCTCAAGGAAATGGAGAAGCTTTAAGTATGCCAAGCGCATTTGATGAATTTAGCCCTAAAGCGTGGCGTGATTATATGTGTCCGCAATCCCAAACACAAAATTGCACTCATCGTAACAAACTCCAAGAGATAATGAGCCAAGCTGGATTAAAGAGTATAAAAACAGAATGGTGGCACTTTGAGCTTCCTATAAGTAATAAACACGACTATCCTATTCTTTCTCTCCCATAGAATCTACTCAACTATTCGTGGCGCAGCGCATCAATAGGATTAAGCTTTGAAGCTCTCCTTGCGGGAAGATAACCAAAGAGAACACCAATAAAAGCCGAAAATAAAAAGGCAATGATAGCCGTTGGAATATCAAAAATAAAAGGAATTTCCATATAATAACTTAGGCTCAATGAAGCAAAAAATGCCCAAATAATTCCAATTATTCCTCCAAGTGAGCTTAAGGTAATAGATTCTATTAAAAACTGCATAAGCACTTCACTCTGCAATGCACCAATAGCCATACGCGTTCCAATTTCTTTGGTGCGCTCTGTTACGGAAACGAGCATTATATTCATAATACCAATTCCCCCTACAACTAAGCTTACTCCCGCAATTAAACCTAAAAATGCGGTAAGTCTCTTTGTGGCAGAAGTGAGTGTCTCATTAGAATCAATATTATCTTTCACACGCAGCAAATGGCTTTAGCAGCGTAGAAATGCTGTTTAAATGGGTGAATTTTGTTTGCGAAGAAGTAGTATTACAAAGAGTTTAAAGATTATATAATCCCTGTTTGGTAAATTTTAGAATCTTTAACTTATTTTTATAAGGGAGGAAATACTTACAAGTGTGGGTTTTGACAATACTTTTAATGCAGCTTACGCGACTTAGCGCATTATTTTATATAGCTTCTAGCACCCTTATATGCCTTATTCCAATAATTTGAATCTAATCGTGCTTTACTGACAACCTTACCCCTGCTGGGCGCGTGGATAAATTCGTTATCACCTATATATATACCTACGTGATTAACTCTTTTGCCCCTATTTGTGATAAAAAACACCAAATCACCCCTTTGTAGCTTGGCTTTTTGTATCAAATCTCCGCTGTGATATTGCTCATAAGAGGAACGAGGTAACACTATACCATTGAGTTTATAAACTGCGCTTGTTAACCCACTGCAGTCAAATCCAGCCTCCGAAGTCCCACCCCATTTATAAGGCACACCTAAATATTGATGTGCGCTCTCCACGATATCTTCACGCACACCTTTGCTTTTTTGTGTCTTTGATTTGGATTTTTTGTTGATAGCGTATTTTTGCGGAGAAACAATAAAAAAATCCCCTATTAAGCCACTTTTGTGGTATTTTTGCGCATTCTCCCTAGCAATCTCTATGCTTTGGTAATTGCCAAAGCGCACTTTATATAAGCCATTCTCTTTAAATAAAAACGCATCAAGTCCCTTGTCATTGAGTGAATCCACATAATTTCCTGCATTTTCCACATTATTAAAGCTCCCTACCTGCACACTATAAGAAAGTGCTTTTGGCTCACCTAAAGACGCACAAGAGGCAAAAAATAAAGCGAATAATACATAAATGAAAGCTTTTTTCATCATTTTAATCCTTTCTTTTTCTAAACATAGTACATTGTTGTGTTTTCTTGTCTCGCAAAATTTTAACACTTTTTCTTTTTGCTTTCTAAAACAATTCTGGGCTTAAGAATCTTAGCCCCAAAGATACCCAGCTCTGCCCTCCTTTAAAGGCATTACCATAAGTGCCATCGAGCTGAATCCTATCCTGTAAGAGCCAGATTCTAAGCCCAATTTGAAATTTCAAATCATCTGTGCGCTCATAGAGACCTTCGCCTAAAACCCATAACCTTTGGGATACCTGCTGCTCTAATCCTAAGCCGATATGATAAATATGCGGCTCATTTTCGTTGCGCTTCAATCGGTAGCCAAAGTTTGAATGTAAAAGCAGAGTGTTATCCAAAAATGCTGCGCTCACAGGTAAATAGATATAATGGTCGTTGCGATATTTAGAATACAAAAAATTATAGGTATTGCCTATTACCACGCCGTAGGCATATCCTTTTTCTTCTAAATCGTTAAAAATCTTTTTTGCGCCCATTACAAGCTGCTGTGTTCTAAATCTCTCCTCTATACCATTTATGGGGGCATTACTTATCATTACGCCCATACTAATTTCAAGATTCCAAAACATATTGCAGCCCGGTACTGCCCAATACTCGCCTATTGTGCCATCATATAACCCCCAAGTTTCCAGCTGACAGGAGCGTTTATCCACCACGCGTGCATCATCGGTAATCATAGGGCGCGCTGCATAAACCACACCTAAACTCCATAGCAACACAACACAGATTCTAAAAAACATCTTGCCCCCTCAAAAGGTTGTGAGATTTTATAGAATCTTATAGCTAAAAGTTTTAAACACTCCCATTAAAAATTCTCTCCAAACCAACTTGCCACATCACTGCGTATAGTTTGTCGCAACTGAATTCCAGCAATAAAATCATCTTTGAGCGCCTTACTTAAAAGACTTAAAGCACCATTGCGAAATTTGCTTAAATAAGGGTGATCAATCTGCGCCCAATCTCCTAAAAACACTATCTTGCTTCCCTCGCCTATGCGTGTGCCAATAAGCTTAATTGTCGCATTTGAGGCATTTTGCACTTCATCAAAAATTACAAATTTATTGCCAATACTAATACCGCGCGCGTGAGCTATATCTACTACTTCAATCTTATGCTTTTGCAAAAAGTATTCTGTCGCATCTTGCTTTTGCACACCATTGACCTCGCCGCGATACTCAATACGTTTTGCCAAAGACTGCTCTTGTAGTTTATCGATGGTGAAATTAATCGCACCATAAAGTGGATACATAAAATAACCGAGTTTTTGCCCCTCATCACCCTTGCGATAGCCAAGCTCTGCTTCTTTATCATTTGCAGTAATAGTGTTACGCATATATACTATACCATCGACCACGCCATTTTTTACTAATGTAATTCCAGCTTGAAGCGCAATAAGCGTTTTTCCACTTCCTGTTGAACCTGTGGCAATTGTAAGGTTATTTTGTGGGTATGTAAGCAGGGCATAGAGCATTTTTTGCTCGAGATTTATAGGCATAATATAGGGCTGATGAAGTTTTAGAATCTCATCAAGTTTTAGCTCTATAAACTCCTGTCCCACTTTCAAGCCAAAAGTTTTTTTGCCTGTTTTATACAGCGCACTATCGGTATTATCAAGTTCATCGACTTGTATCAAGCTCCATTGTGTAAGATTCATAAAGTCTTCAAGTTCTTTGAGTTTTGTTGATGGCTCGTCCTTGTGTATTTCAAAATATGCCCAAAAGTCAATATCGTTTGGATTTTCAACCTTGTCGCGAAAGAGTGATTGTGCGCTTATACCCTGCGTCTGCGCGCGCACCTTAAGCGAAATATCATTGGTAAGAAGTGTGAGACGATAATCCTTAGCAATTTCAATCAGTTTAGAATCATTATAACTATGTTCTTGTGGCTTTATCTTGTATGTGGAGCGATAAATCAAAGTGAGCGGGATACTCATATCGCCAAGGCGAAAATATATAGTCTGCATATAATCCTGTGCAGTATTGCCTTGCACGCCATTATGATTTGGATTTGCAGATCCTATGTTATTTGCTCTTATGTGTGGAGTTGCAGTAGATTTTGCAACATAAGAGTGTGTAAGGTGTGATTGTGGATTCTGTGAAATTGTAATGTCTGCGCTGTGATTTAAAATCTCCTGCGACGTCTCATCGCTATCGCTATTAATACAACGAAAAAATTCACGCGCGAAGAAGCCTGTTTCATTTTGCAAATCTTTCTTTTTATCAAGCTCCTCTATCACTACCTCCGCAATAAAAAGCGCATTTTGTGAATCCTGCCACAAATAAACGATGTTTTGCGTATCATCAAGGATAATGGAAGTATCGAGTAAATAACTTTTTCCGCTCAATCAACTCTCCCTTAAAACGCCTCCATTAACGCTATCCACAAAATCCATAGTCTTAACAACCGAATCTATAAGTCCTTTCATCTCTTTGCTGTGATTGTCATTACTTGCAATTTTTGCAAATTCATCGAAATCGAGTTTTGGTGCGTGATTTTTTAAATAATCCATAGCCACCTGTTCATTAGAGTTGATTAACCCCTGCTCTCTAAGTATGGAAGATAACCTATCAAAAGAACCTTTACTGCTAAAACCTCCCTCAAGCTCTCCACCGATTTCACGCGCCTTTTGCAGCTCCTGTGATGGAGAGAATCTATCTTCAATGCGCCTTGTGATGTCTGCGCTTTGGAGTGATTGCACACTTCTATCGGTATTGTTTATAGAATCCACACCATTTGGCTTTTGCTCACTTTCTTTGCTATTAACATTTTGAGGCTGATTTTGAACATTATAAATGTTTGCAAGCATTCCTTGTACACCGCTATGATTAACTTTTGTAATATCCATTGCCTACCTCCCTTTCTAAATATTTTTAATAGCTTATTTCAAGCAAACATCATTCCTAAAAGTCCCAGCTAGAGCGTGGCTTGTCTGTTGTGCTTTTTTCATCTTTTTGCGAATCTTGTAAAACTTGTGAATTTTGCAGATTCTCTAAATCCTGTGAATCCCCTTGCGTCTCTTGCGAACTTCGCCTATCTTGTGCCAAAGGCTTAAGAAGTGTGTAGGCTTCATCAATCTCCTTAATGCGCGAAAGCGAGGTATCACGGAAAGTCTTATTAATGTTTTTACTATCAAAGATATTTTGCTTAGCATTTTTGATTAAATCGTGATATTTTTGCTCTAAATCCCGCTTGTTTAAATCTTTTGAATCCTGAAGAACAAATATTGCCGTAGCCTCTTTCTCACTCATAGTTTTTGCTTGTGCATAAATTTGCTTAAAAGACTCATATAGCGCGTTAAAATCATCATTTGCTAGCTCAAAAAACGCCGCAATATCGATAATACAATCTTCTTCATCTTCGCTCAAAACGCCATCGGCATAAGCGAGGGCAAACAAAAATTCCACTACTTTAAGACGTTTTTTATACTCGCCCTTTGTGAGTGCTACATATTCCTCACATAACTCATCAATCTGGATTGTAGTGTCGTGATTTTTTTGCTCCATCACTATTTTGCTTAATTCTTCTTTACTTAACTTTGGATTTTTAGATTCTGATGCCATATCTGTAAGTATTCCATCAAGCAATTCTTTTTCGAGCGGACACGTTTTCATCTTACTCCACACAATAAAATTACCTAAAATAGCTGCCAACACAGAAAATTCGTTTGATTTTGCCTTCTCCACAACACTCACTTGCTCGTAAGCATTTTGAAAATTTATGTTTGTATCCTCAAGCTGCTTTGGGTAAGACTGCTGATTAATGGGGTTTTTAAGATAATCTTGCAATGTATTGTAAAGAAAATACACTACCACTCCAGCAATAAGTAAAAGTAAAATTTCCATTACATAATATCCTTTAATGTGTAGTTTTATGTGATTGTAGCAAAAATCACTTTGTGAATCAACGCTTATTTATGCGCTTTTCAAAATCTTTCTTGAGACGCTCTTCTTGCTCTCTAGTGCTTTGTTTTAGTCGTTTTAATTCCTCCATACGTTCATTTTCAAGCGCAATTTTGCGTTCCCTACTATCGCGAATTTTCTGCATAAATTCCTCACGTTTTTTTGGATCTTGGTAGCGAATAGGCTTCATAAAAAGCATTCCCAAAATGATGAGGAAAAACACCAATGCCATTGCCGCATCTTCACCACCAAAATGATACCAAGTCGCACCAATGACTGCCGCAAAAAGAAATTTCCAAAAAAGTTGCATTAAAACATCTCCACCTTTTGCTTATGGTATGTGAATCCAAGAGTATTTCTATCCTCCTGTCCTAAAGCGAGTAACAATATTTGAGGTAATAACAGCACAGGAATAGCAATATTATCGCGATTACAAGCCTTGCAAATCTTAGCACGATTAGAATCTAGCATAGCAAACTGACTAAGTGAGTATGAAAGTATGAAATCCACGCCTAAATCTGCTAAATCAAAAAATAATCGCGCACTATTTGCATATGCAACCTGTGGATTCACTTGCAGTAAGTGTGCGTAATATTGATTAGCAAGCGGTGTCTCGAGCACCTTTAAGCCAACTTGGTTGTAAATTCTATGATTTGTGCTTTTTGGCACATAGGCTTGATACCCACCACGCACGATTGCAGTGAGAAATTGTGTGAATCTTTTTTGGATTAATGGGCTAATATCAATGCTATTAAGCAAATCGGGTAAGTAACACATTTGCACCTTGCTATCGTAAAGGAGATTAAATTGATGTAAATATTGCGTTTCTATCTCACGCATAATATGACTATGGGATTCTATAAAACTCTTTGCATAAAAGGCATTTGCATATGCGTCTTCCTCGACAAAAACAAGTGTAGCATCTGCAGCATTTGCAAGAGCGAGATTGTAAGCGACATTGCGCAATAAATCGTTTTTTTGTGCTAATCTAGCCCAATACCCACCGCAATCAAACAAACCTTGCGCTTGTAACGAAGCAGGAGAAATCACCTCTAAATTCAGTGCAGCAAACAAAGCTTTTGTAGTAGAGAGCAATCCTTGCGGATTTAGCGCACTATCGTATTTATCGTAGATGATATATTTCATAGTTTATCCTTTTCGTCCGCACTTCAAAGTCGTTAGAGCTTTTATCTGCTTACTCTCATAAGAAAATACAATATCCCTCATCAATTCCCATATCTCCTCATCAAGCGTATTTGCGCGTGGATAAACCATATCTGCGAGGCTCACAAAATATAAGATTCCGCCATTTTTATCTAAAAGCCATTTTGTAAAAAACTGCATTTTGTGTGGGTGACGCGAGATAAGCCACTTGAGATAAAGAAAAAACCCATCACCTAAATAATCCTCATTCTCCATAGATGTGATAAGATTCAATATTAAGTATTTGCCTAGTTCCTTTTTTTCCACTTCACTTATAAAATCAGCCTCTGTAAAAAATGTATCATACTTACGCCACAAAGCATCTTTATTAAGGAGCAAATCTTTGTTAGCATAATATATACTCAATGGCTCGATTTGCCATTCTGTGCCAAATCTCTGCACTAATTCTGTAATGCTCATATCCTCGAAAATTACTATATGATTAATACGCAATGCTAAATATGTCTTGTCATAACCATAATCGCCTATTTCATCGTGCAAAAAAGTAAGCAAATGAGAAAGTTTATGTTGAGAACTAAAGGTAAAAACAAGCTTTGTATAATAAGGCAGATAATCCACACCCGCTTGGAATCTAAAGACTTCAAGATTCACTTTATCCATAAAGACTCCTTAATGAAGCAAACTTCTTAATATTTTCATCATAAAAGGCAGATTCTAGCATATTTCACTTATGCCCTCCCTTAAAAGGTTAATTATTTTTTAAAAATTTACTATTCTCTGGATTTGAAGTAAAGGCAAGACGTGAATGCTCCAAGCCCTCTTCCTGCACAGAAGCTATCTCATTGAGCTCTTCAGCTGAAATATCATAAAAAAATGGGTGGCTTACATTTGTAAAAAGCGAAATATCACGCAACAAATCACTATCGTGCAAATAAATAAGCACAACACCTTCATAGGCGATATGCACCAAAGACACCATATTCTCACTGCCAAATCCAGCTTCAAAATCTATGCCATCTTTTTGCAACACAATGCTTTCAAAGCTATATCCGGTAAGCACAAAAGTCGCCACATCGCCAAAAGTGCTACTAATGTGTTCGGGTAGCACAGGGTCAAAATGCGTGTGTTTCATATCACACATTATGTTAAAGCCAACGCCTTTTTCAAGCAAAAATGTCAATATATCTTTCAAATGAGCGAGTATGAGTGTTTTAAACGCAGGTGAAAACAGAATCTTTTGCATTTATAAGCTCCTTAAATTCTGTAAGCATTTTCTGCACCTCATTCATTCCAATTAACCAAAATTTATCGCTCTCTAGATTCAAACCAAAAGTGCTAATCAAATCTTTAGGGCTTTTGCTCCCGCCGAGCGAGAGGAATTGTATATACTTTTGTATGAATTTCGCCTTGCCTTGTGTTGTTTTTTGGGATTTATACAAACCAAAGAGTGCCAAAACAAGCAACTGCCCATAGCTATATGCATAGCAATAAAATGGCGAGTGTATGAAATGCGGGATATAGCACCACCAACCCTCATAATTCTTACTTAAACTCACGCTTTTACCAAACATACGCTCGTTTTCTTCTTTCCATATTTCATCAAACTGCTCAGGCTTTAACTCATCGCTTTGCGCGTGAATTCTGCGCTCAAAATGTGTCATCACAACCTGTCTAAAGAGTGTGGAGAAAATATCCTCTAGCTTCCCTGCATAGAGCGGGATTAGCTCCTCTCTACTCAAGGTTGCCTTGAGAGTATCAAAAAGGAGCATTTCTGCAAACACAGAGGCTGTTTCAGCTGTGGTAAGTGGTGTATCCATATTAAGATAACCCTGTGTTTTAGAAAGCTCTTGATGAATCATATGCCCAAATTCATGAGCAATTGTGAAAGCATCTCGGCGAGATTCTGTATAGTTTAGCAACACATAAGGGTGCGCACTCGGCACACTGCCGTGACTAAATGCCCCGCCTCGCTTATGTGGTGCAGGATGAGAATCTACCCAACCTTTTCTTAAGGCTTTCATTGCAATACTTTTAAATTCCCCACTAAATTGCCCAAAGGATTTTAGCACGAGGTTAATCGCCTCATTATAAGAGAGATTATGCGCTTTGCTTTCAATAGGTGCGTATCTATCATAGTCTTTTAACTCTTTTATACCAAGCAGTTTTGCTTTTATCTCATAGTATTCACTTACAAGCGGATAATGGGTGCTTGTTACTTCGATGAGTTTATCCACACTTTTTTGTGTTGCGGCATTTGAGATGTGGCGGAAAGATTCTGGTAATTTATACCCGCGTAGCTGTGTGCTAATATGCAAATCCTTTCGAACCATATTAAGAATATAAGCTAAAAGATGTCGAGATTTATAAAGCTTTTTTGTAAAGATTTTTTGCGCTTCTTTACGCACTTCGCGTTTATGATGATGAAGCAAACTTAGAATCTCCTCCTCATTGAGCTTTGATTTATGTCCTTTTTGTGATTTTTTTGCCTCTTTAGAATGCGTTTTAGAATCCTTACTCTTTGGTACTTTGAAGCTAAGATTTGCTAAATGCTCATCAAATAGGCGCGAAAACGCATTTACACCCACCGGAGAAGTGCTCAAAAGCACTTTTTCCTCTGCTAGAGAGAGCTGATACTTATCTTGCTCAATAAGCTTTTGTAAAAAATATTCATATTGAGGTGCGTGAGCGATAATCTCATCGCGCTTTTGACTGGGAAGATTGCAAAATTCTAGCTCAAAAAACAACACGAGATTCTGCATCTGTGTAGTTTGCATTTCATATTTTGCATACATATCACCTTGCGTGGTATCCTTTGCAAAGCGCAAAAACACATAAGTCATAATGCGCGAAAATCCCTCCAATACCGCTTCATACTCCTTTAATACCTCGCAAAAGAAATCCGACCTAATGGTATTTAGCTTTTGCTCATAAGCCTTTGCAAACTGCTTAGTTCTGCGTGTGTGTGCGCTCATAAATCGCTCCAAATGCTTCTCGTTCCTAAAAAGTGCGTTAAGTTGCCATTGCGAAGATTCCACTCTCATTGTTGCTCCTTTTTAAATTGTCCTATCCTCTTTCTCTTCTTGTATAAGCGTGAGGGCTTTAAGAAAACTGATATTATTCATCTGCATACTTGAAGCCATATTTTTGAGAGTAAGTGTTTTTGAGCTAAACTCACTCTCACCTATTACGATTACAAACTCGTATCCCTTTGTATTAGCATAACCAAACTGCTTTTTGAGCTTATTGATCTCTGGATAAACTTCAATAGGCACTTTTGAGCGGCGGAAAGTCTCGGCAAGTAAATGTGCATAGCCAAAATAAGACCTATCCATACATACAATAAGTGCGCGTGCAGAAGTCGCATTCATATGCAAAAGCCCCAATTCTTCCAGCGCAGCCAAAAGTCTATCTAGCCCAATACTCGCGCCCACACCGCTCATTCTCTCCTTAGAAAAAGTGCGAGTGAGATTGTCATATCGCCCTCCGGAGCAGACACTTCCTATACTTTTTAGTGCATTTAGAGTCGTCTCATACACAATTCCTGTGTAGTACCCAAGTCCTCTAGCGATTGAAAAGTTAATGCGATAAGTATCTCTATCCATTTGTAATGGCGCGAGCACCTCATATAAGGCTTTTAAATCATCAATACCCCTTTTAATAGATTCATTAAACTCACTCATAAATGCAATTTGCTTAAAAAAGTTCTCACTATCGCCCTGTTGCTTGATTGAAGTATATTCTAGCAGTTGTTCAACCTGTTTGCCACTTAATGATAATTCCTTCTGTAGTTCGGCAGCCACGCCATCCTTGCCAATCTTATCAAACTTATCGATAATCCTTAGCGCACTATTTATATCTTTATCATTTACAATACCGCAATATTCACAGATTCCATCGAGGATTCCGCGATGATTAAGCCAAATGGTAAATTCATCTATACCAAGCTGGTTGAGTGAAGCATAAATCACTTGCAAAATCTCTGCATCACACGAGGTACTATCACTTCCTATAAAGTCAAAATCACATTGTGTAAATTCCCTATATCGCCCTCTTTGTGCCCGTTCTCCGCGAAACACGCTCCCTATAGCAAAACGTTTAAAGGGCAAATTCACTTCATTTTTGTATTGCGAAATAAATCGCGCTAAAGGCACGGTCAAATCAAATCTTAACGCCACATCGCGCCCCCCGTGGTCCGTAAAACGATATAATTCTTTTTGAATCTCATCACTTCCTTGTTTCACAAGCACATCAGCATATTCTAAATGCGGTGTTTCAATAGGCACAAAACCAAACTTCATAAATACATCACTTAATTGATTGAGTAAAAGTGCCTTTGCTAGGGCTTCCTTAGGTAGTCTATCTTTAAATCCGCTCAATGTGCGAGGGGTAACCAACGCCATTTTGCATTCCTCCTTAAACTTTTTACAATATTTCAACATATTAAAAAGCACTCATTTTATCTTAAAAATCTTTTATTTTAGCTACATTGAACGCTATTTTGGTAAAATTTCCACACTTCATAGCAGATTTTTAGCTTTTTAACTTTACAATAACACTCAAAACATCATCATAAATTTAAAATTCTTAAAAAATAACAAAAATTTTGTGGAGCAAAAATGTCTTTAGCGCAAGATACTATCCCTACTCATTCTGTCAAAAGCATACTTCTGCGTTTGCCAAATTGGTTAGGTGATAGTGTAATGGTCTCTCCTGCATTTGAATGGCTTAAACAAAGCTTTAAAAATGCAGATTTTACGCTTGTAGGCACAAAGGCAAGTTGTGGAATCTATGAGCGAGATTCGCGCGTAAAGCATATTTTTATTGATGAAAGCAAAAGTGCGAAATGTAGAATCTATGCTATCAAAAAACTTGCTAAAAATGTAGGTATACACGATATTTCAATTACATTTGCAAATACCTTTTTTTCCGCACTCTTCTTATTTTTTAGTAAAAGCAAGGTGCGTATAGGCTATGCTAAAAACGCTAGAAGTTTTCTCTTAACCCACGCCCTGCCCTTACACCACATCAAAGGCACACATCAGGTGCATTTATACCTCAAACTCATCGCGCCTTTAGAATCTGTGCAACAACAAGCTTACAAGGCTTATCAAGATATGCTTGATAGTGAAAACGAAGCGGAATTTTTGCCCCAAGATAGTGTGCAGCTACACCAATGGTTGGAGCGCATAGAGCAGCTGCTCCTTGACTACAAATCTGCCCCCTCATTGCCATTTAGGCTAGATTTGCTCCCTATTCTCGCTAAAAAGCCACTTAGCCTTATCTCATATCCTTTGAATCTCGCCACGCAAAACACACAAGATTCACAAAATATCGCCATAGGTATAAATCCCGGAGCAGCTTTTGGCAGTGCAAAATGTTGGGAAAAGTCCTATTTTGTGGAGATTATTAAACATTTTCTCACACTCTCTTATGATGTGTATCTTTTTGGCTCAAGCGATACCAAAGGCACGAACGCGCAAATTGCGGATTCTATCGCTTCTCATTCCAATGCACGATTTTTTCACAACCTCACAGACAAGACAAATCTCAATCAGCTTATTGATTATATTAACGCAATGAATGTCTTTATCACCAACGACAGCGGTCCTATGCACATTGCCGCCGCACTCAAAGTGCCTATGGTAGCGATTTTTGGTCCTACAAATATCAAAGAAACCGCACCATATAAGCCCACATCGCTAAAAAAATTACCTTTTTTACTCCACACAAATGATGATTCTATAGATTCTCAATTTATAGAATCTAGCGCACAGGATAAAGACAGGGCAACTATCACTGCACAGGATTCACAGCAGGTTTCACAAGATTCACACCACGCGCAAAACCCTTATGAATCTTGTATTTTACTCTGCAAATATGTGCCTTGCTCACCTTGCAAGAAGCGTGAATGCCCCTTGAAACATCATAATTGTATGAAGCTTATCACACCGCAAGAAGTTATCACTTATACAATGAATCTGCTAAAAAACAATGAAAAAAGGCTAAGCAATGATACTTGAGACACAAACTTCAACACCCTTACAAAACTACAAGATTCTAAGCAATACCATTACGCCTCGCCCTATCGCGTGGGTTAGCACGAGCTTTCCAAATGGCACGATAAATCTCGCTCCATTTAGTTTTTTTGCGCCTTTGAGTGTGAATCCACCTATTTTTGCGATTTGTATGATGCAAAAGAGTGATGGCACCCACAAAGATAGCTATAAAAACATACTTGATACGCGCAAAGCCACAATCAGTATGTGTGAATCTACCCACCTAAACGCCCTACATAGCACGAGTGCGGAGCTAGGCTATAATATGAGTGAGGCGGTGGAGTTTGATATAGAGCTTGAAGTGCTAAAATCTGGCTTTCCTCCTGTGCCAAAGGGTGTGAAAGTCGCCTTTATGTGTAATTTATATGATGTGCTGGAGCTTGGGGAGAATAAAAGTGTGCTTTTAAAGGTGGATTCATTTTATATTGCTGATGAAATTTATCAACAGGATTTAAAATTTTTGCCTCATTTTATCGGGCGCGTAGGACGTATATACAAGCTTCCGGGCGCAGAACTCATTCCCACAGAGCATACACCCAAAGACACAAATGCCCTAGCGACTTATACGCAAAATCAACATTTGCAGACACAGCCTATACAGGTAGAGCAAGGGAGAGATGATGAGTAAAAATACACCTCTTTTTTCTATTATTGTGCCCATTTATAATGTGCAATCCTATCTTAAAGAATGCCTAGATTCGCTCTTAGGACAAAGTTATAAAGATTTTGAAATTATACTCATTAATGATGGCAGCACTGATAAAAGCGGAGAAATAGCACAAACTTACGCAGAATCACATTCATTTATTACTCTTGTTCATCAAAATAACGCTGGACAAAGCATTGCGCGGAATGAAGGTTTAAAAAGAGCCAAAGGTCAATACATTGTCTTTGTGGATTCCGATGATAGAATAGACTCTAAAGCTTTAGAATATTACGCCCAGTGTTTTAAAAATGACCCTACATTAGATATTATCTATACAGAGTTTAATCTTATTAGCGATGAGGGACATTCACTTGGTTATCAAAAATTTTGGTTTAATATGAGCACTTTAGCAGGGCAAACAAAAAGTGGCGATGAACTTTTACAAACGCTTTATGAACAAAAGGCTGTGCTTTTTACCTATACTTGGCAAGGAGCAATTGCAAAAAATCTTTTGCAGCAGTATGCAATAAAATTCTGTAAGGATATTTTTCATCAAGATATACTTTTTGGATTAAAATGCTTTAGCTACGCTAAAAAAGTATTTTTAAGCCCAAAACGATTTTATGACTACCGACAATCTTTGCTTTCAACTACAAGAGGGGGGGGGGATATGAATAAACTTCTCAAAAGTGCCAAAAGTTATGCCATTACTGCTCATGAAATTGTTACTTTTAGTGAAAATGTTAAAAAATATGTGAGTAATGAAACCTATGCTTTTTATTACCGCTGTATTCGTACCTTGCTTAAACGCATAATGCGCATTTTAAATAACTTACCTTGGAGTGATGAAAAAGCTGATATTATTCAAAGCATTAAACCCCTTTATACCTATGCACCTTATCGCACGAAATTTTCAATGAATTTTCCACACTTTAGTGCCTTTGCTACAAAAGCACTCTCTTATCTTAAATCTAAAAAGGACTAATATGCCTCTTTCACTTTTACAAGAGCTCATCAAGCGTCCAAGTATCACACCTCAAGAATGCGGTATTTATGAGATTATCCTTAATAAATTAAATTCTCTCATACAAAAGGAACATATTGATACATTCATCATTGAGCAAGAAAAAGAGGGGGTGAAAAATCTCTTTTATCTTATTGCACCTAAAGGTGCAGACAAATCAAATCTGCATCATTTTTGTTTTGCAGGACATATTGATGTTGTGCCAACGGGAGAGGGTTGGGAGTTTGAACCATTTTGTGGGACACAAGATGAAAAGTATATCTATGGACGAGGCACGCAAGATATGAAAGGAGGCGTAAGTGCCTTTATATGTGCCGTTTGTAATATTTTAGAATTCCATAATACTTCTTCATTACCCATTATGCTCTCAATCCTTCTTACAAGTGATGAAGAAGGAGAGGGAATCTATGGCACAAAGTTTATGCTTGAAGAGCTTAAAAAACGCAATTTGCTTCCTCATAGCTGCATTGTCGCAGAACCTACAAGCATAAATCGCACAGGCGATATGCTTAAAATCGGTAGACGTGGCTCAATCAATGGCACACTCATCATTGAAGGCAAACAAGGACACGTCGCCTATCCACAAAAATGTATCAATCCCATAGAACTATTAGGGAGCAAGCTTGGTGCATTAGCAGGCATAGAATTAGATAATGGGGATTCTCATTTTGCGCCGAGCAAACTTGTAATTACCGATATTCGAAGCGGTATGGAAGTTGTAAATGTAACACCACAGAATCTCAAAATAATGTTTAATGTGCGTAACTCACCTTTAAGCAATGAAGATTCTATTCGCACATACATTAAGGAAGTTTTTAAAGAAATCCCTTATGAGCTTTCTTTAAAAACAAATTCCTTGCCATTTATTACAGATTCTCAAAGTGCGCTGATTGCCTTACTCCGTGAGAGTATTAAGCGCGTAGCCGATATTACTCCCTCTTTAAGCACAAGTGGTGGCACGAGTGATGCACGATTTTTTGCACAATACGGCATAGATGTCGTAGAACTTGGTGTGCCAAATGATAAAATCCATGCCATCAACGAGCGCGTGAAAATAAGTGATGTTTCCACATTGCACGATGTTTTTGTAGATTTTTTGCAATCATACATAAAGAGTGCTAAAAATCCGCACAACGCACCGCTTGTGTGAAAACATAAGAGGTAAATTTATAAAGGAGTGACAATGGCAATTATTGGCAAACTTACACATTTAGATTGGTTTTTTAAAGCATACCCTGCACTCAATGAGGCAAGGGAATATATGCTTAATGCGCTAGATTCTACAAATGAGATTCACAAAAGAATCATAAGTCTTAAGTTAGAAAATGAGGAGCGCAAAGAAATAACTTATCCACTCTCGCAAAATGTCCGTGCAATCGAGCAAACCTATCGTTTAAAAAGCGCGAAAAATGCCTTTTTTGAAACGCATCGTGCTTTTATTGATTTTCAGCTTGTAGTTGAGGGCTATGAGTTTATGAGGATTGGCGATAGAGAGAGCTTCGAGGTGCAAATCCCCTATGATGAGCGCAAGGATTTAATCGTATATAACAACCTTTTTCCGCATTTCTATACAGAATCTAGCACTTTAAATAAAAATCTGCTAAAATCTCAATCAAAGCTCCCGCTAAAAACAGATTCACACATACCTTATCGCACAAATTTACTTTTACGCGCTGGAGATTTGGCGATATTTTTTCCCGAAGATACTCACGCGGGAGGCTTAGAGCTAAGCAAAGATTCAAATAGCAATACAAGCCCTACATCTCAATATGCACAAGTCAAAAAAAGTGTGCTTAAAGTGTCTGTATGTCTGCTTGGTTTATAGCATTATTCAATCTCGTTTTGCCCTTAAAATATGTCCCAAAAACAAAAGCGCGTTTGCAATGAAAAGCTTTTAGATTCTAAATTTATAGAATCTAAAAGCCTCATATTCCTAAGATATTAAAACTTTATAAGTGCGAGAAACTCCTGCTCATTGAGCGTTTTTACACCTAGAGATTGTGCTTTTTCCAATTTGCTCCCCGCCTTGTCTCCATAAATCACAAAATCCGTCTTTTTACTCACGCTTGAGGCAATTTTTGCACCCTTAGATTCTAAAAGTGCGCTTATCTCATCTCTAGGGCTAGAAAGCGTGCCTGTAAGCACAATCGTTTTATTGTAAAAAGTATGATTTTTGTCATATGTGATAATCTCCACGCGAGGAGTGATGATAGATATTAACTCCTCTATAAGTGCCTTATTTGCGACATTAAACTCTACAAGTGAGCGTGCCATTTCCTCGCCAAAACCATCTAGTGAGAGTATAGAATCTAACTCTAGTTTAAAAGTATCTAGCCCAAAATGTTGAGCGAGCTTCTTACTCGCACCCTCGCCGATATGCTCGATTCCAAGCGCATTGATAAAACGCCATAGCTCCACGCCTATGGTATCTCGTATAGAATCTATAAGATTTTGAGCGCGTTTTTCTTTCCAGCCTTCAAGTTTAAGGAGTTGCTCCAAAGTTAAACTATAAATATCCTTAATGCTTCGTATCATCGCATTTTCGTAGAGTTGGATAACGATTTTTTCACCCAATCCGTCAATATTAAGTGCCTTTTTAGAGGCAAAGTGAATAATAGATTCTATCACCCTAGCTTCACAGCTAAGATTTTGGCATTTGATGAAAATCTCCTCAATCAACAATTCCTCGCCACACACAGGGCAATGTGTAGGTTTAGCAATGGGCTTTTGTGAGCCATCACGCAATGCGGTAAGGGGCTTTATGATTTTAGGTATCACATCGCCACTGCGGATAATAATCACTTCATCGCCTAAACGAATGTCTTTGCGCTCAATTTCACTAAAGTTGTGTAAAGTTGCGCGCGAAATCATCGCTCCCTCAATCTCCACGGGCTTAAGCTCCGCCACAGGCGTGATAAGTCCTGTGCGTCCTACTTGTAAAGTTACAGATAGAATCTTAGAGCTTTTCTCCACTGCGGGAAATTTATACGCACAAGCAAAACGAGGTGATTTTATCGTCCAGCCAAGCTCCTGCTGCAAGGCAATCTCATCAAGCATAATCACCATACCATCAAGCATTATGGGATAATTATTGCGTTTTGAAACAAGCTCACGATACAATGTTGTAATCTCCTCCATATTCTTGCAATGGCGCAAAAAAGGCACAGGTGCAAAGCCGAAATTCCCTATCTCCTGTAATGCCGCATAGAAACTAGAAAATTTCTCAAGCCCCGCGCCAATACCCCAAGGCATAAAGCGCAGTTTGCGTTTGGCTGTGATTTTAGAATCTAGCTGTCTTAAGCTTCCTGCTGCGGCATTGCGTGGGTTTGCAAAAAGGCTAAGATTCTGTTCTAATCGCTCGTTATTTATCGCCTCAAAATCATCTTTTGTGATGATGACTTCCCCGCGCACCTCAATGTCATCTTTAAATGCAATCTCAAGCGGCACACTTTGAATCGTCCTCGCATTTTGTGTTACAAGCTCCCCTTCTATGCCATTTCCTCTTGTAGTGGCACTTATGAGTTTTCCACCACGATAAAGGAGGTTAAGACTTGCCCCATCAAATTTAGGAGAGCAAGTAAAAGTCGCTTGGGCTCGGCTTTTATAGATTCTTTGAATCCACGCACTCAAATCCTCATCATTAAACATATCATCTAAACTCCACATACGCACCAAATGCGTATTTTTGCTAAAAGATTCTAAAGGTGTATCGCCTACGCGCTGTGTGGGGGAGCTGGGGTCCATAAGAGCGGGATTAGTCTTTTCAAACTCTAGCACCTTGTGATAGAGTGTGTCATATTGTTCGTCAGTGGCAATTGGCTCATCAAGCACATAATAATGGTATGCCATTTTTTTGAGAATCTGCACTTGGCTTTTATACTCATCTTTTGTTGTAACAATATCCACGCGATTTATCCTTAAATTTTGAAGTTTATAATGCTTATTTTATGTATTTTGCGATAGAATTGTATCATTTTAGTTTTAAGTTTTGGAGGTAGGCTTTGGCAAAAGCACAAGAATCAATCGACAAAACCACTTCGCTCCACCTCAACAACGAAGTGCAGTTTTTATGCTTCACACTCGAAGAAGAAAAAGATGGCACAAATCAACTCTATGCAATGAATGTGTTTAAAATACGCGAAATTATTTACTATGACAACGAGCTTACTGAAACTGCAGGGGATAATAGCGGTGTTGTGCTAGGCTACCTCACGGTGCGTGATGAGACAATTCCTCTTGTAGATATGAGACGATGGCTCTATTATAGCAAAGAAGATCCAGATAGAGACTTGAGGGAATTTTCACTTAATACTAGAAAAAGTCTTGTAGTTATTTGTAATTTTTCTAACAATACCGTTGGGCTTAAGATTATGGGTGTAAGGCGCATTATCCACAGAAGTTGGCAAGATATTGATACTGGCTCGAATCTCGGCATAGATAGCGATATGAAGATTACGGCTACTACAAAGTATGATGATGGCTCAGTGATACAAATCCTTGATGTAGAAAGAATGCTTACCGAAGCTTTCCCATCGGTAGGTGCTGCGGACGAGCTAGAACTCAATGATTTGGGCAAAATTGTAACCGATAAAATTGTGCTTTTGGCAGAAGATTCTAAACCTGCGGCAAAATCTCTCCAAAAAATCATCGAAACGCTTGATATAGAATACTTTACTTTCCCTAATGGCAAGGCTTTGCTTGATTATCTCCATAATCCGGGAGTGGCTGCAAGAATAGGTGCTATCATTACAGATTTAGAAATGCCTATTGTATCGGGCTTTGAAGTGCTTAAAAATATCAAAGAAACGCCAGCGACTTGCCATATACCCGTAATTATTAATTCATCAATGAGTAGTGATAGCAATCATCAAATGGCGGAGCGTCTCAAAGCGGATGGATTCATAACCAAATCTAATCCAGCAGAAGTCGAACAAGCCCTACGCAAGCTTCTTACAGATATGGATTTTTAATCAAATATTTCACTTATAAAAGGCAAAACTATGTTACGAACTCATTTGTGCGCAGAATTAGGAACAGAACATATCGGGCAAGAAGTGCAAGTTTGCGGCTGGTGCAATACTTACAGAGACCACGGAGGTGTAGTTTTTATTGATTTGCGCGATAAAAGTGGTATTGTCCAACTTGTATGCGACCCAAGCACTCAAGCTCACACTATCGCTTCAAGTGTACGCGATGAATATGTACTCGTTGCAAAAGGTAAAGTAAGAGCAAGAGGTGCAGGACTTGAAAACCCAAAGTTAAAGACAGGTATGATAGAAGTCGTGCTAAACTCACTTATTATTGAAAATAAATCGCCCACACCTCCCATTACCATTGGTGATGAAAGCGTAAATGAGGAGTTACGACTTAAATATCGCTATTTAGATTTGCGCTCACCTAAAGCATATAATATATTCAAAATCCGCTCTGATGCAGCTATTGCTACACGTAATAGTTTGCAAAAAATGGGCTTTTTAGAAGTAGAAACGCCTATACTTACAAAAGCCACACCTGAAGGGGCAAGGGATTATCTTGTGCCCTCACGTGTGCATCAAGGTGAGTTTTACGCACTACCCCAAAGCCCACAGCTTTTTAAACAACTCCTTATGATGAGTGGATTTGATAAATATTTTCAGATCGCAAAATGCTTCCGCGATGAGGATTTACGCGCTGATAGGCAGCCTGAATTTACCCAAATTGATATTGAAATGAGCTTTTGTGAGCAAGAGGATATTATCAATATGGCAGAGACCTTGCTTAAAGACATTTTTAGTGTGTGCGGTAGGGAGATTGAAATACCTTTTATGCGTATGCCTTATGCACAAGCTATGGAATCTTACGGGAGCGATAAGCCTGATTTACGCTTTTGTATGCCGCTTGTAGAGGTGGGAGATTTATTTGTAGATTCAAGCAATGCAATTTTTAAAAATATCGCACAAGATTCTAAAAACAATCGCATTAAGGCACTATGCGTCAAAGATGGCGATACATTCTTTTCACGCAAAAGCTTAGGCGAGGCGGAGGATTTTGTGCGTAAGTTTGGCGCAAAAGGGCTAGCCTATATTCAAGTAAAAGAAAATGAACTCAAAGGTCCTTTAGTCAAATTTATCTCGCAATCTGCACTCAATGAGCTTGTATCGCGCGTAAAAGCAGAGGTTGGAGATATTATTTTCTTTGGCGCAGGAGCTAAAAAAATAGTATGGGATTATATGGGGAGATTGCGTCTTAAAGTTGCTGAAGATATGAAGCTTATTAATGAAAATGAATATAAATTCTTATGGGTGGTGGATTTTCCTATGTTTGAAAAAGATGAGGGTAAAACAAAAGCCCTACATCACCCTTTTACAATGCCAAAAGATTTAAGCAAAGATGATGTAGAGGAGATAGAATCTATTGCCTATGATGTTGTGCTCAATGGCATTGAGCTTGGCGGGGGAAGTATTAGAATCCATAAAGATTCTATCCAAAAGCAAGTTTTTGAGTTACTTGGCATTAGCGATGAGGAGGCAAAAGAGAAATTTGGCTTCTTGCTTGAGGCATTAAGCTTTGGTGCACCTCCACACGGGGGCATTGCTATTGGATTTGATAGACTGATAATGCTTTTAAGCAAGGCGCAAAGTATCCGCGATGTTATCGCATTCCCCAAAACACAAAAGGCGACTTGTCCCCTTACTCAAGCTCCAAGTATAGTGAGCAATGAACAGCTTAAAGAACTTCATATCCGCGTAAAAAATGAACTAAAATAAGGAGGCAATATGAAACTTTATAGTGTTGCTTATATACCACAAAGTTATGAAGTCTTAGGGCTTGTCAAAGGCTCAATGGTGCAGTCAAAGCATATAGGACGCGATATTATGGCGGGGCTTAAGGGCATTGTCGGTGGCGAGATTAAAGGCTATACCGAAATGCTTAATGACGCACGAAATATCGCTACTGAACGTATGATAGAAGAAGCACGCGCCCTTGGAGCAAATGGCATTATCGGTATTTCTTATGTCACTTCATCGCTTATGTCAAATACTTCAGAAGTGCTTGTATATGGCACTGCGGTAAAGATATTATCCTAATATGAAGCTTTTAGAGTGCTAATCCATTGAAATCCTACAAGCCCTCAACTCCCGCAGAGCCAAGCTCCAATGATACAAAGAACAGTGAGAGCGAACGCAAATTCTTCTTTGCTCTCTTTATCTTTATTTTCTATATTGGGGCGTGTATCCTCTTCGTGCTTCTCTATCGCCGCTTTATAGCCCAAGTGCCTATTGACCATCATAGCTTTGTTGAGTTAGTAGGCAGAGCGATAGTGCTAAGCAAGTATCTTATAGCTGTCAATCTGCCTGTGCTGTTTCTTTTTAATCCCAAAATGCAAAGAAGCCATATCGTATTTGGAGTGTGTCTTGCTATTATTATAGTTTTTGTTCTTACAGGATTACATATCACACTTACATTGAGTGTGCAGATTGTTATGATTCCGTGGTTTGTAATATGGCAAAGCTTTGCTATTGTTGGTAGCACACTTAAAGATTTTTTTAAGCACACGCCTCATCTTAAGGCTACGCTTGTGTTTTTTACCATATTAAAAATTATCATAGGTTTTTGCCTTGGGGCACTCTTTTTTGTCCTATGTATCATCTTGCAAATCTATAATTTTGACGGATATGATTTTAGCGGACTAAATTATGGAATCCCTTATCATAAACAAACAATGTTTCAAAGTTTTGGCTTTTAGAATCTTTGGTGCAGATTCTAGCTTTTTAATTTTTGTAAATCTTTTTTGTCTTATTTGTTTCTTTTATTCTTGTTTTTTGAGGCAATGCGCTTTTATAAAGCACAAAGCCTATGCTTCTTTAGATTCTTATCTTAGAAGTTAAAAATATAACGCAGTCCAAGATTATAGTCATATGAAGCTGTCATTTTGATTTTGTTGCCTTGATTATCTCCATCAAAAATAGTAGTTTTTGTAAATGGCACGCGAGCAGCAATTTCTAGCCCATAATGCTTAGCAAACACACTACGCAAACCAAAATTTAAACCTGCACTAAAAGCAGTTTTTTAACATTTTTTGAATCTGCAATATCCTTACCAATATCTTTACCCCAAGTATTTGCACCTGCTCCAGCTCCTAAGAAAAAACCAAGGTTTGCATTAGGGCGAGCGATAAAATTATAGAGCATATCAATATTTACCCCATAATCCATTAGAGTTCCTCTAAATTTTTGACCTACATCTTTTGCAATTGTATTTACATTTATATAGTAGCGCAATCCAAAGTTAGGAGTAAAAAATTGCTTATAAGCAGCAATAAATGCAAAGGTTATACCATTATAATCTGTCTTACTAGTATCTCCACTAACATTTGATACTTTAATATGAGGAGTTCCATAACCTACAGCATTACCTCCAAACACACCACTCTCTTCAGCCACAAGCGCCGAAGCCACAAAAAATAAAATTACAGCCAACCTTGCAAACAATTTTTTTGTTTTCATTGTCAAGCCACCCTTTTTTATTTTACAAATGCATAAGCGCTATTCTACCCCCCTACCCCGATTTTGCTTAAAAGCAAAAGGTTTTTGAGGTTTATCTATTTTTTAGAGAAAAAGTAACATTATTTGATAATTTTTATATTTCTATTCTATGCTTGCATTTGAGACATTCGCGCACTTGTTTTTTGCGATATTCACGCTCTACGCTTATTCCGCCACATTGCGGACATTTCTCTTTGATAGGCTCAAATTTTGAGATAAAAGTGCATTTTGGATAGCCATTACACGCGATAAATACGAATAAAAATTTTATGGGTGGGGATTATCTATGGATACTTTCATCAAAGCAAAATTTACACTAACAAACTGCCTCGATTTAAAAGTATTGTTTTTGGGATTTAATATCTTTGCAAGTAGCACCAATTTGGGCTACTCATATTGCTGAAACTTATTACTAAGATCCTATGATAGATTCTTAAAACTATTTTACCTTTTCTAAATATTCGCCTGTCTCGGTATTTACCTTGATTTTCTCTCCCTCTAGCACGTGGAAAGGCACTTGCACCACCACACCAGTTTCAAGTGTAGCAGGTTTTTTGCCTCCGCTACTCGTATCGCCTTTGAAGTTTGGTGCAGTCTCGGTAATCACAAGCTCCACCACAAGTGGCACATCGACAGAAATTGCCTTATTATTGTGGAATAGAACCTGCGCATTCATACCATCAATAAGCCATTTTGCCGCATCGCCTACTTGTTCATCGTTTAGCCCTATTTGCTCATAGGTAGCGGTATCCATAAACTGAAACACACCATCATCGTGGTATAAAAACTGCATTGTGTTTTCTTGTAAATTTGGTTCTTCGCATTTATCCCCTGCGTGAAAAGTTTTTTCAATCACTTTGCCATCAAGAAAAGATTTGATTTTTGCCCGCACAAATGCCGCGCCTTTGCCGGGTTTTACGTGCTGATACTCGGTGATTCTATATGGAATCCCATCAATTTCAATCTTTAGTCCTTTTTTGAGTTCGCTCATTCCTATTGCCATTTTGTATCCTTTGAAGTAGTAAAATTGTTCAAAAGCGCGTATTATAGCATTTGAGTAAATTTTTTTCAATTGTAGGGATTTAGACATACTTAAGATTTGTTGAGGGGGATATGCTTACCATAGGGGCAAAAAGATTCCTGCACCTAGGTTGAGCGAAGCAGTGCTTACAAAATCTTCGCTTGGTTTGCCATCAAACATAAATCTGTATGTCCCCTCTATAAAGAATATATGATTTAATGAAAAAACAATTCCAATTTCCCAAAAAAAGGATAAGTGTTTTTAAGCTCTTTGTTAATCACAAATCCACCCATGGCTATACATTCTTGAGCCATAATCAGTTAAAGCACCTCCACCGATAAAGAGTGCGCCATTACTATTTTTATTATAATAGCCCCGACCAACCCTTATATTCCAACCGAGCAATTTTTGTTCAAAGTTTAATCCACTGAGATAAACACCCTCCCAACTGCAGGAGCCGTAGCGATCACCAGTGCATTGAAAATCGTGTTCGCTATCAATTGTCGTAAAGCTATAGTTACCATAAAGGATATTTGCATTTAAATATAAACCGCTTGTTCGTTGCAAAAAGACACCTGCTTTTAGTATATATGGGATTATAAACGAAATCAAATCTCCAGATTTAATACTCTTACTCAAACGAATTGTGCCACTATTGTTGCCATTAGAGATATAAGGTATAGGAACCATATATTTGCAGTTCCTATACCCACATCACCCCCTAAAACAAATCCAAAATGCCAGTCTCTGTTTATTCTTTTTAGTTCTTTATGCTTCTTTTTTGTATATTTCGCACTATCACAAGAGGTATTATTTCCAAGTTTGCAGGCTTTGTTAAAAAACTCATATGATTTTTCATAATCACCTAAATCAAAAGCTTCATTTGCTAATTTGTTACAATCAACCACATCGCCTCCATCACAAGTTCCCTCACCTAGCCTTTTAAAATTTCCTGCTTGCGCTTTTTTCACAACCTTTGAGATATGCCCCTCATCATCCCATGCAACACGTCCAGTTTTTAAATCTGTAAGAATAAAAAGAAAGTCATAATCTATTCGTATATTTTCCCAGCCTAAGATTCCCATTCGCTCGGCGATGTGCTTTCTTGCAATTTTAGTTCTTTACATTTTCTAATCGCCTAAATCCTTATAGTAAAATAAAACGCGTATTATAACAGAAAATCATCGATTTTATCGTGCGTGGGCTTTAAAAAAGCCACTCACACATAGTTTGTGTTGTTCTTGTCGCAGCTAAATAGCACAAAATGGCATTTGTAGAGTTTCCGCAGTTTTTGAACGACACTCATTAAAACGAGTGATATTTTCCTCCATAGAGCGTCCATATGAGGGTACCATTTGCGTAAGTTTTTCTCGCCAATCACTAGAGTTCATCTTATCACCAAAGCATCGTTCAAGCACCTGAAGCATAATATTCACCACGGTTGAAGCACCCGGAGACGCACCGAGCAACGCCGCCAAAGTGCCATCTTGTGAGGTAATCACCTCCGTGCCAAATTGCAAACTTCCTCTGCCATTCGCGTCTTTTTTGATGATTTGCACTCTTTGCCCGGCAAACATCGCTCGCCAATCTTTAAACTCCGCCGCAGGAATAAACACATTGAGCTTTTTCATTCTCTGTCTATCCAGCATTAGAATCTGCTTAATGAGATACACTGTCAAAGGCACATTATCAATTCCCGCCTGAATCATAGGCAAGAGGTTATTTGCGCGCATAGACAAAGGGAAGTCAAAAAAACTGCCGTGTTTCAAAAACTTTGTATTAAATCCCGCATAAGGTCCAAAAAGTAATTCTTTCTTGTCATTAATAATGCGCGTATCCAAGTGTGGCACAGACATAGGTGGGTCGCCAATAGAGGCTTTACCATAGATTTTAGCGTGGTGCTTATCGATAATATCGCGATTTTTACATACGAGCCATAGCCCACCTACAGGGAATCCACCATAACCCCTACCCTCAGGTATCCCACTCTTTTGCAATAATGGAAACGAACCACCACCAGCACCCAAAAATACAAACTTCGTCTTCACTTGTTTTTTTGTGCCATTTTGCTTATCAAGCACATCCAAAAGCCAAGCGTTGCCATCTTTATTAATATCACAGACTTTATGATTTACATAGACATCAAATCCATCTTTTTGGCTAAGCTTGTCCTTAAATTGTCGCACAATCTCGCCAAAATTGACATCACTACCCTCCTCCATATAGGTAACCGCTATACTCTGCTTGTCATCTCGCCCCTCTAGGAGAAGTGGCGCCCATTGTTTGATTTGATCTCTATCCTCGGAATAGTGCATATTTGAAAAAAGTGGGCAAGTTTTGAGCGTTTCATAACGTTGTTTCAAAAAAGACACGATATCATCTACGACAAAGCTAAGATGTGGCACAGGATTCAAAAAAGTTTTAGGCTCTTTGAGAATCCCAACCCGCACACAATATGCCCAAAACTCTTTGCTAAGCTCGTATTGTTGATTAATACTCACAGCCTTTGTAATATCAATACTACCATCTGCCTTTTTAGGTGTGTAGTTTAACTCACAAAAAGATTGATGTCCTGTCCCTGCGTTGTTCCAACACATACTGCTCTCCAACGCCACATCTTCAAGCATTTCATACACGCTTATATGCGCAGAAGGTTGAAGCTCCTTTATCATCGCCGCTAAGGTGAAGCTCATCACACCCCCACCAACCAAAACTATGTCTGCATCTTCACCCATTCTAACCCCTTTCTAAATGCCTATGTGGTATAATAACCAAATCTTTTCTGTCCGCTTTATAATAAGCGAAGTTTGTAAATAATGTTTATAAAAAGTAAAATAAAACTATACTTTAGTTACCAAAATCGCTTTTTTATTCTTAATGTTACATTTTTTAGAATCTGCCACTAAAATCTTAACGAATATACCTAGGGCAAAATTCAAAAAACTCATAACACATACGCGAAGCACAACACCAATTAAAATGTGCAGAAGCATATTTTGCAAATCTTTTAGGATTTTATCCCTACATAAAGTGTAGAAATATTTGCACTATATCCTTTCATAAAATAGCTTGTGATGGCACGAGTTTGGAGCTTTTTCTGTAAGGTTTGAGCACTCACAAAATCCTTTATGGAATTTGGCAGGTACTGATATGCGGCGTGATTATGCGAAATCAATCCCCCCACCAAAGGCAGAATCTTGCGTGTATAAAAGCGCATTAACCGCTGCAAAATCCCAACATTTTCATCATTCATAAATTCCAAAATGACGAGCACCCCGCCCTTTTTCAGCACACGCGCAAATTCATCGAGAGCAGAATCTAGTGCCACGACATTGCGCAAACCATAGGCAATTGATAGAATATCCACGCTTTCAGATTCTATATTGAGTGCTTTTGCTTCGCCTATTTCAAGTTTTAGCTTTTCATTGAGTGGAGCAAGCTTTTCTTTTGCGACATCAAGCATACCTTTTGAAGGATCAATGCCGCGCATTTGTTTTATTTGTTTATGTGCTTTTTTTGCCTGATTGTCCCAATGCCACAACATATCGCCGGTGCCACACGCCACATCAAGCACACATTCTATTTCATCTTTGCCTAATGCTTCAAACGCCTTTTTGCAACCCGTTACACGCCAAGTTACATCAATACCCAAGCTCATTACGCGATTTGCTCTATCATAGCTTGGTGCAATTTCATTAAACATATTCACAATTTGCTCTTGTTTATCACTCATCTTATGCCTTATTTAGAATCTAGATTCTTTTTTATACTCTCTTTTGAATCTGTGTCTTATGCTCACTCACAAACGCTCTAAGCTCATCAATCTGTGCGTTAGTCTGCACACTAGAAGTGCCACCAAGTGTATTTCGCGCGTTCATCGAGGATTCTAAATCCAGCACAGATTTTACCCCCGCCTTAATGCGTGAATCAACTTTTAGAATCTCACTCTCATCTAAATCGCTCAAATCCACACCCTTGCTTTCAGCTAAAGCCACCACGCGCCCGGTGATATGATGCGCATCGCGGAATGCTACATTACATTCACGCACTAAAAAATCTGCCAAATCAGTAGCGCTTATATGTCCTTTTTTTGCCATTTTAGCCATATTGTCAGTGCAGACACTCATAGTATCAAGACATTCTTTAGCGATTTTAAGACATATGCTTACATTTTTAAGCGCATCAAATACTCCCTCTTTATCCTCTTGCGTATCTTTATTATAAGCTAAAGGTAAGCCTTTCATCACGCTTAGTAAGCCCATAAGCGCACCATATACACGCCCACTCTTACCGCGCAAAAGTTCGGGGACATCGGGATTTTTTTTCTGCGGCATAATCGAACTTCCTGTCGCATACGCATCACTTAGGGTAATAAAGGCAAATTCTTGAGTGCTCCATAGCACAAGCTCTTCAGCCACACGAGAAAGGTGCATCATCACCATAGAAAGGCTATAAAGCATATCAAGGGCAAAATCTCTATCACTTACAGAATCCATTGCATTAAGCGTAGGTGCGCTAAACCCCAAAATCTCTGCAAGATATACCCTATCATTACCATAAGGAGTGCCAGCTAATGCTCCACTGCCTAATGGGCAAAAGTTATTGCGTTTATAGTCATCTTCCAAACGCTCTATATCGCGTTTAAAATTACACGCCCACGCCACGAGATGAAAGCCAAAATTTACAGGTTGAGCGTGTTGTAAATGAGTCATACCCGGCATAATGCTTTGTGTATGCTCTTTAGCAAGATTCAAAATAGATTCCATAATCTCTAAAAGCAAGGAGCGAATGAAACAATTATATTTTAAAACATACAAACGAAAATCAAGTGCGACTTGGTCGTTGCGACTTCTTGCAGTATGAAGTTTTTTACCTACATCACCAATACACTCTGTAAGAGCAGATTCTATTGCCATATGTATATCTTCATCACTTGCTTTAAATTGAAAATGACCCTCTTCTATATCCTGCGCGATTTTTGTAAGTCCATCTAAAATAAGCTCCACTTCATTAGGCTGCAAAACACCGATTTTACCGAGCATTTGCGCGTGAGCTTTTGAACCAGCTATATCCTCGCGCCATAGTGCATTGTCAAAGAAAATCGAAGCATTAAATTCCTCTAAAAGTGAGCTAGATTCTTGGCTAAATCGCCCTCCCCATAACTTCGCCATTACATTTCTCTATATAGGTTTGCACACTGTCAAAATAGCAATGATGATAAGCAAAATAGTGGGTATCTCATTAAAAAATCGAAAGAATTTGTGGTTTTTTGTGCAAGAAGCATTCCCCAAAGTTTTTATAAAGTATCCACACATAAAATGATAGATAATGAGACAGAATACACATACAAGCTTGATATGAAGCCACAAACCAGATTCAGATACTTTAAGAAAGACAGGATTTAACACAATCATTGTTATTCCCGTAAGTAAAGTAAGCACAAACGCAGGCATACCTATATATTTATAAAGTCGTAACTCTTGTAATTTTACGATATTTATAAAAGATTCGTTATCACGATGTTGCGCGTGATACACAAATAAACGCGGAAGATAAAATAACATTGCCATCCAAGAAACAAGCATAATGATATGAAATGCCTTAATGTATAAAAACTCCATTTTTGCTCCTTAAGCTCTAATAAAATTACTATTATACATTAACTTTTAAGGAAATTTGTAAGTTTGCTGCTTTATTTGCAGTTTATGATGGAGAGAAGAAAGAATAAGGCTAGAGACAACCCTCTAGCCTTTGAAAGTTTCAAAGGATTTTAGAATCCAAATTTAGCAAATGCAAGAGCTGAATGCTGCCATTTATCATTAGATACAGCGTAGAAAGGACTTCCTTTACCTGTCCCAACATATCCAGCACCTACTGAGAAATACATATTATCGCTATTTGTCCAAAGTTTTACTGAACCAACCGCAGAAAGCTCTTCGTAATCACCGCCAGCATAGAGCAAATCAAGTGCGACGCGTTTTGCTTCTACACCACCAAATACATACCAAGTGCTATGGTTATTTAGACCACTTCCTCCTAGATAAGCACCATAGCCTGCGCCGCTTAAGCCACCACGATAGCCATAGAATCTTGCTCTATCACCAAAATTTAAAAGATGGGCATCTTTGTTTTGGCTTACATATCCGGCTCCGAGCTTCCAAATATCATTAAATCGTAATTCCTCATCAACCCAAAAAGTTACTCCGTTTGTGTTCTTGCCCTTGCCTACTATATTATTTGTGCCATAAATACCTCGTAATGTAGTGATTGATTTGAGATTCCCACTACCAAGCTCAAGTTGCGCCTTTGCTCCAGCATTTAATATATCATCTGTGCCTGGACTATTTTTTGTTGTGTCGATAGAAGTGTTCATATCAGTGAGATAAGCCACAAAAGGTGAAACCTTTAACATACCAAAATCAAAATCCAACCCTGCACTTACAAGCTCACCAATTTTTGTGCTACTCTTATAATTTTGATAAGTATTAAAGCTTGAAAGTTCATAACCCATTCTATTATAGGCTTGTCCCGCACCAAGTTGAGAGTTTCTCCAATATGCCCAAAAGCTTACTGCCTTGCTACCGACATTGAGTGCAGCACCTTGCACATTGCCATAAATCCAATCTACGCCTGTATAATTTTTACCATCTTTGCCAAGATAAAACTGCCCCATATCAAAGCGTCCAAGAATAAAGCTTAAACTTCCACCATCATAGCGCAAATACGCATCGGACACATCACCATTTTTAGGAATAGCAATATCGCCTACATAATTATTTTGATGTCCTGTGGTATAGAATGGATATGCACCCCAACCACCAAGTCCCACGCTAAGAGATTGACTTAAACCAAGCTCAATTCCAACTCTTGCACTTACATCAGCATAAGCTCGTTGCACTTCTTTGCCATTTTTATCAGTAGTAGGCAACCCGCCAAACCCTTGATGATAAAAAGCACCTAAATGCCCAAATGGAATAACTTCTACAGCATTTGCACTCATTGCCAAAGCCGAAGCTGCAACAAGTGAAACATATACTACTTTCTTCATTTTGTCTCCTTATAAGTTTTTAAAAACTAACTTGTCCAAAAAGACGAGTTAGGAGATAATTCCTGCCATCGTTAGCAAAAACAGAATCATCTAGTGTAAAATCGGCATTATTTATCATTCCTATAACTTTAACACCCACTTTTATATTACTTTGTGGCTCAGATATCAATCCAACTTCCCAGTTAAAAATATTTTTTGTGCTAATAGAAGTGTGTCGTATAGCCGCATCAAGCTGCACATACTTTTTTAAATCATATTCCAAGAATCCATACAATGTGGTAGCATTATTATAAAATAAACCTTCTCGCCTTTCAAAGTAGCTACTTTGCCCAAAAGCATCAATGCCCCTTGCGCCACTTTTATTCATAGAGATGACGCCTCCACCAGCATTAATACCAGCCCATTTTGCGCCACCTTCTAACCATACAAAACCACCATCGCCACTTGTTCTTGAACCATCAATGACCTTATCATTTTTACCCGAAAATCCAAGAAAATGCATTTTTCCATAGAGAGTAAAGCTACCTGCAGGGACAGCCACTAGGACTTTTAATCCAAATGATACAAAATCATTTGGAGCCGTATATACATAAGGTGTAACCTGCAATGGAGAATTTGGCAAAATAAGGGACGCGCCTAGATACATTGCACCTACATCGCCAAATGGATTATAGAAGTTTGCCACGCGATAATTTGTAACATACGCATTTTTCCACGCCCAAATAAAATCAACCTGTAAATTTTCTATATCTTCATACTTTACCGCCGCTCCTTGTGTGTAGTGCTTTATCCACTCGCTATCGGTTTTAAATCTCCCAGCATATATACTAATGCGTCCGGGATTCACAAAACTTGCATTAAGTTCTGTCAAGACAAAGCCATCTTTTACTTGAGAAAAATCCCCCGTGTGTGCTTGGTAGAGTTTTGTTGCAGCCCACATAGAAGTGCCCAGCCCAATGCCATGATACCTTTGCGTTTGATACGCAAGTGAGACATTTGCATCGACAAAGCTCGGTGCGCCACCCGTCATACCTTGATAATACAACCCCATATGCCCGCTTGGACGACCAGTAAGAAGCAAACGCGCCCAATCAACTGCATTTGCAACCTCAATAAATCCAAATACACAGGCAAGAATCAAGATTATTCTTTTCATAAAATCCCTTTTAGCATAGATATTCTAATTCCTTTTAGAATCTGCATTACCTCTGTATCCAGCAAAAATAATTCCATAAGTTTGCAAAAGTCATAAAATGTGCAAAATAGAGAGTAGAGCTAGTAGAGAATCTTAGAGGATTGAGCGGAGCAAGATTATATTTTTATAATCACGCTATCGTGCATACACAAGTGCTTTCGCGTAGATTTTAATACATAAGAATCTACAAAATATCTTTATACCCGCAGTTTTTGCAGAGATCACAAGGTGCTATGCCCTCTTTGAGTAAATGCCTAAATCCCTTAAAAGAGGGGGATTCTAAAATATTTTTTATGCTTTGCTCTTTCACATTGCCAAAACTCGCCTTGCCTTTGTAATCAATACAGCAAGGCACAAGCTCCCCATTGCTTAGCACTCCACACTGCTTTATCGCACCATAGCACAATGGTTTGCGCGGATTTTTTTCCTCTCTTTGTGTTTTAGAATCTTTAAAAATTTTGCAATCTTTAGATTCTATCTCTACTTGATTATGAGAATCTAACCCACCGCGCATAGTATCCACCTTTTTTATATCCTCTTGCTCCCAGCTAAAGCTACGCGTAGCGTTTAGAAAAATCTTTGGTGCAAGTTTTATGCGAATATCTCTCCCTGCTAAAAACTGCTCCAAAACATAAGCGGATAAACCAAAAAAGCTTCTTATAGATTCTAAAATCATATTAAAATCTCTACTTTTTTGCAAAATATCATTTTGATGGAGGCGGAGATTGATAAAAATAGGTGAATTTGCGTGTATGCACGCCTCACAAAAGCTTAAGATTCTATACAAATGTGATGTATGAAGCAAAAGTGGATTTGCCAAAAATGCACTTAAAGAGAATGAAACCTGCACAAAAGGCTCTTGCAGCAAAAGTTCAAAATGTCGCTCTTTCAAAAATAAGCCGGTAGTTACCAAATCAATTTTAAGATGATAAGAATGCGCGATTTGTGTATAGTCCTCAAAGTTTTTCACGCTCAGCGGATCGCCAAGTATGTGAAAGCACGCGCGCTTTGTTTTGCCCTCTATTTGCCTACATATAGATTCAAAAACTTCCTTTTGCATTGCTCCACGCACACTTTTGCGCGAGTGGCTAGGGCAAAAAGTGCAGTTTAGCCCACAATAATCGCTTATCTCAATGTAAAATTTTTCAAATTGCGCCATTTTGATATGTCTTGTCTATAAATAGCGAGCAAATAGGCTAAAAAATGCCCAAAGCAACGCGCTATCGCTATTTTGTGTGCTTAGCTCATCTATGTCAAAATGCTTCAAATGATGATTTTTTAGCTTCGTGCAAACCTCCTCTAGCTCGTAGATTCTAGTATATGGAAAGGCTTTAGAATCTGTCATTATGGTTTCTATCAAATGCAAAGCAAGGTGATATGGGCTGTGGTGCGTTATTTCACTTGTTTCACTCGCACATACACGCTCAATATGCGAGATATAGGGCGATTCTTCACTTAAGAGTTGCAGAATCTTGCTTGAAAGTGCAGGGGAAAAAACCTCAAACGCCTTATGGAGACTAAAGGGTAAAGCTTTTGTATTGCTAATCTCACTATGGAGCATAAAACAAAGTGCCTCCTCAAACGCAAAGGCGCATTTCTGCATAAACTCCTTGCAGATTCTAAAGCTATACGCCCTACCCCACAACCTCCCAAAGCTTTTAAGCGTATCAAGGTAGCCAAGTTCTATATTTTCATCAATGCTATGTTTATCAAAATCAAGCATTCCACCAAGCGGCATAAGAGGCTGTATCGTCCTCACAAGCGGGTGATTACTATAAATATGCGGATTTGGATTAAGCGCGATAGCAATAACTCGCTGTGCGCCGAGTGCAAAGGCAAAATTTACAGGCAAATTATCATAGTATCCCCCATCAATATAGCCCTCCCCCTCAATCTCACACACGGGAAATGCCGGAAAGCACGAAGCGGAAGCGAGTAGCCATAGCGCAAGATTTTTAGCATTTAGCTCATTCTTTGCCTTTTCTATCGGGCTAAATGAGGGGAGCTTCACGCTCACTAAACCATAATCAATAGGTGAGCTAAAAAATGTGCTATCCACCATAGATTCTATAATTTTCTTAAGTGGAGTAATATCCATACCCTTGTGATTTGCATAGCTTTTCAAAAAAGGGAGGAGTTTGTCAAGATTCTGTTTATAGTAGTTTAAATCCGTGCGTAGATTCAAACCATTAAGCGCAACTTTTTCAATATCAATCTCGCGCCACAGCCTCAAAGCCCTCTCATAATCCCCCTGCACCATCATCGCACCATTAAATGCCCCTATACTCGTGCCCGTAATGATTTGATACTCTATGCCAATCTCTCTTAGCCCTCGCCACGCACCGATGTGGTACGCACCCTTTGAACCGCCACCACCAAGCACGATAGCTATTTTCATCGCTACTCCTTAGGTTTTGCATTATGATATTTTCTTTGCATTATTGATAATTTTAGAATCTAGTGAGAGAGATTATATCACAAGCTTTTTAAGCATTTATATATCATTAGGATACTAAATAATTTTTATATGAATTAACTCATAAAAGTTTATAATATTAATATAAACTTTACACAAATTTATCATTTTCTGCTATGATTGCCAATTTATTTTTGATTCTAAGGAGAAAAAATGGCAACAAAACATCAATTTGAAACTGAGATTACACAGCTTTTAGATTTAATGATACATTCATTGTATTCACATAAAGAGATTTTTTTGCGAGAGCTTATCAGCAACGCCTCTGACGCGCTCGATAAACTCTCTTATCTCACACTTACACAGGATAATCTTAAATCACTCGCCTTTGATGCGCGCATTGATATATCTTTTGATGAGGAGAAAAAAACGATTACAATCGAGGATAATGGCGTGGGTATGAACGAAGCGGATATGAAAGAACATCTAGGCATTATAGCAAAATCCGGCACAAAGAGCTTCCTAGCCCAACTTAGTGGCGATAAGAAAAAAGATTCTGCACTTATTGGGCAGTTTGGCGTGGGCTTTTACTCTGCGTTTATGGTGGCACATCGTGTCGTGGTAGAAAGTAAAAAAGCCGGTGAAGAAAAGGCATACGCGTGGGTGAGTGAGGGCAAAGGCGAGTATGAGCTTGGAGAGTGCATTAAGGATACTCAAGGCACAAAAATCACGCTTTATTTGCGCGAAGATGAGGCGCATTTTGCCTCTAAGTGGGAGATTGAAAGCATTATCCATAAATATTCTGAGCATATTGCTTTCCCTATTTTCCTCCATTTTACTGAATCTAGCTTCGAGGGCGAGGGCGATAACAGACAGGAGAAAAAAGAAGATAAAGTCTCACAAGTCAATACTGCTAAAGCTTTGTGGAAAATTCCAAAAGCCGAGCTTAAAGAGAATGATTACAAAGAATTTTATGCCACACTCACACACGATAACAACGAGCCTATGAGGTGGATTCACACAAAAGTCGAGGGAAATTTAGAATACACCACTCTTTTTTATATCCCTAAAAAAGCTCCGTTTGACCTCTATCGTGTGGATTACCAATCTGGCGTAAAACTCTATGTCAAGCGCGTATTTATCACTGATGATGACAAGGAGCTTTTGCCACCATACTTGCGTTTTGTGCGTGGGGTGATAGACAGCGAGGATTTACCACTTAATGTGAGTCGAGAAATTTTGCAACAAAACAAGATTCTAGCCAATATCAAATCCGCCTCCACAAAGAAGATTCTAGGTGAAATAGCAAATATCGCAAAAAAAGATGAGGAATACAAAGATTTCTATAAAGAATTTGGTAAAGTGCTTAAAGAGGGCTTATATAGCGACTATGAAAACAAAGAGAAAATTTTAGAACTTTTACGCTTTGATAGCTTCAAGGTAGAGAATCTCTCGCTCAAAGCCTACAAAGACGCAATGAGTAGCGAGCAAAAGAGTATCTATTATATACTAGGCGAAAATAAAGATTCACTCAAAAATGCACCTCTGCTTGAAAAATTCGCACAAAAAGGCTTTGATGTATTGCTTTTAAGCGATGAGATTGACGCGGTGGTTATGCCAATGGTGGGCGAGTATGACAAAACGCCCCTAAGGAGCATTAACTCCAAAGAGGCATTAGAGGAGCTAGGGGAAGATTCTATCCCTGAAGAAATTCAAAAGGCTTTTGAAGGGGTTGTGAAAGGATTTAAAGACGCGCTAGGAGGGCAAATAGCCGAAGTGAAACTCTCCACCCTAGGCGAAGCTCCACTCACGCTTATTAAAGAGGATTCTAATCCTATGATGGCAAATCTTATGGCACAAATGGGGCAAAAAATGCCAGAATCTAAGCCAACTATTGAGCTAAACATCACACATAGCATTTTTGAAAAGCTTAAAAACGCACAAGAGGACAAAATCAAACAAAGTGCACTTTTGCTCTTTGGGGCTGCGGTAGTGCTTGAGGGTGGTGCGCTAGAGAATGCGAAAACTTTTAATGCACAGCTCAATGATTTGATTTTAAGAAGTCTATAAGCTTATGGCTAACGCGCTTTAGATTTTGCAATAATTTATAGAATCTAAAAAGAATAAATCGCGCGTTTTGCTCTCCTCACGCAAAGCCAAACATACCAGATTCAATAAGCTACAGAATCTAGGTATGCTTAATATTTTATAGAAAAAAGTATGTTATATTTTTCACACGAACAGCACTTAAAAAATAAAAAATACAAATGGTGTAAAAAAATTGTCAAATTTTATTCCGCTTTATAGACTTAACGCTAGATTTATGCTACAATCGCTATTTTTTTAGTCTCTCTAAATTTCCACTTGTATATTGCTAAAGTGCGAAGTATTTAAGAACTTAAACCACAAATAATTTTAGGAGGTTGCCATGGGCTTTTTTGGTCGCTTGAACATTGGGACGAAGATTATCTCCGTCGTTTCGTTTATCGTTATACTCTGTGTCATACTGATTGTTCTTGTTGTTTCATTTTTTGCTTCGCAAACATTGGAACGCGAAAGTGATAATCTCTTAAGCAACACGGCTGCACGATACAAAAATCTTATCGTAGGGGCTACTGGTGAAATATTTTCATCTACTATAAGTGCAAATGCAGTAATAGAGTCGATGATAGGGAAAGGCTTTACGTTTGATGAGGGACAACTAATCAACATACTTGAAAATGTTGTAGATACAAACAGATATTCTGTGGGTGGCTTTATTATAATAAAAAAAGACTATACACAGAAAAATATCAAAGGTGATCATTACCTCTTGCCAACGGGCGAATTTGCAATCTTATCAATAGATGAAGATGCAGCATTAGGTGGTGTTTCTACAGGCATTATGCCCAAGGATTTGTTAGAGGAAATGCCTAGTATCTTAAACTCACTCAATAAAAGCAGCGTAGATATGACACCTTCGCGTCAAGTCAATATTAAGGGTAAGACACAATATCTCAAGGCTGCAATCGTTCCAATTATACAAAATGGTAAGCATGTGGGTGTTATAGGGAATTTCCTCAATTTGGAAATGATTGATGATATTTTGGCTTCCCCTGGTTTAAGAGTATTTGAAGGTGATAAAAGAATAGTAATTGACACCAATGGGTCAATCATATTTAATAGTGCAACGGAGGAGAGAGCTCAATGGCGTTCGCAAGATTTAAGAAATGTCAATACTCACCCTAGCGCAAAAGAGATAGTTGAAGCAGCAAAAAAACATCAAAGTGGAATTTATACATATACAAATATAATTGGTCAAAACTCAAAAGTAGCACTTAATAGTTTTGAAATATGGCCCGGTACCGACTTATGGTGGACCGTTGTTTCACTTGCACCATTTAGTGCAATCAACAAACCTATCGTTACACTACAAATAGCGCTTGTAATCGTGGGCATAGTTGCTGTTGCTCTTGTATCGCTTGTTATGTTTATATATATCAAGTCTACAATCGCAAGCAGAATTCGCCATATTTCGCATACGCTTTTTGAATTTTTTGATTACCTCAATCATAAAATCAAAGTAGCACCAGAACCACTTGTCATTAGGGGTCGTGATGAGCTTGGAGCAATGGGAGAGGCTATCAACGAAAATATTGCTTCTACCAAAAATGGTTTGCAACAAGATTCTAAAGCAGTGGAACAATCAGTCGCCACAGCCAAGACTATTGAATCTGGCGATTTAAGAGCAAGAATTACAGAAACACCTCATAATCCACAGCTTAATGAA
>NZ_JROY02000007.1:0-86192 GCF_000765685.2 Helicobacter sp. MIT 03-1616
CTGGAGTCCTTTTATCGCGGGGAAAGGCTCGATTTTAGAAAATCCCGCACTTAAAAGCATTGCACAAAAATACAACAAAACACCCGCACAAGTGGTTTTGCGATTTTTGATTGAACAAGGAATCTCTGTCATACCAAAAACTTCTAAAAGAGCAAGAATGCAAGAAAATCTTAATGTCTTTGATTTCTCTTTAAGTGCGCAGGATATGCAGATTCTTAAAGGGTTTGATACAAATAAAAGTGCATTTTCTTGGACGAATAATTAGGGGAAGTTTGGTATAAAGTAAAAATGAATAAATAAGCGTTTGCGGTATTCAAGCTTGAAAAATATCTATTTTAGCAATTTGCGATTCTACTCTTAAGCTTTTATGCAAAGTTTGTATTACGCGTGAAAAATGCGTGTGAAAGTTTGTGTGAATGTTGCGTGTGTCATTTGTTCTCTTTGTGATTTTAAAATACATTTGACATTATAAAGCCTGACACTTGGTGTTTGTCAAGGGGAAATTGCAAAATATGTTATAATGTGATTTACCTATCTGCTAAAATGTGTAAAAAACAAAGGGGGATTAAATGATAAGATTTGCACTAATATATTTAAGTATGTTGTTTGTCTCTGGTTGTGCAATGCTAAAACCTGTGGAAGTTAAGAGGCTTGGCGATGTAAATGCTTATCAATTTGTTTTTATCTCACAAACACAAACTCTAAATTCTGGCACAGGAGGTGGCTATATTGGATATGGTACAAGCGGAGGATTTTCCTATATAACATCTAAAAGTATCAATCCTTCAGATGTCATCTCTGGCATTTTAATGAAAAAAGGATTTGTTATTGTAGAGAGCATTACTAATCCAACTCAAACCCTTATAGTTAAATATGGACAAGGTGATAAAAGAGAGGTATTAGGGGGATTAGGAGGTTATACACTTGAAGTGTCTATTCAAATTTTAAAGGCTAAAACCCAAGAACCATTGTTCCTTTGCACTGCTGAAGGGCAAGGAGATACAGAAGCTGACGACATAAGAGAAGCCATTACAAGATGTTTGCAAGAATTATAAAACAAAAAAGCATTATAGAATCTTGCGTGATTTCATTGCATAATAGGAGTGAGATTTGGATTTTTTAGAACTTGCCAAAGAAAATCAACAAAAAGCCTTTGAAGTGATAGAGCAAACCAAAGTTTTGGAGTGTTGGCAAAGCATAGGTGCGGAGATTAACCTCATTGGCTCACTCAAAATGGGCTTACTTTGCAAACATCTTGATATTGATTTCCATATCTACACGCCCACACTTGAAGTTACCCGAAGCTTTGACGCAATGGCAAAACTCGCAAACAATCCTAAAATTATCCACATAGAGTATCGCAATCTTTTGGAGCAAGAGGATAAGTGTTTGGAGTGGCACGCATTCTATCAAGACGAGCAACTTTGGCAAATAGATATGATTCACATTGTGCAAGGCAGCAAGTATGCGGGGTATTTTGAGAGAGTGGCGGAGCGTATTTTACAAATAATGAGCGAAGCACAAAAAGAGCAGATTCTAAAGCTTAAGTTTGAAACGCCAGATAACCTTAAAATCGCAGGGATAGAATACTACCAAGCCGTGCTACAAGAAGGCATTACGGACTTTACAGAGTTTATGCAATGGCACAAATCTCGCCCGCAAAATGCTATTGTAGAATGGATTCCCTAATGAGCAAGTAGAATCAAAATTTTAAAATTCTTTTGAGTAGCACAAAACTTAAGGCAACACAAAGCAAATCACCTACAAAAGCAGCACACCAAATGCCATTAAGCCCAAAAAGATAAGTTAAAACAAAAAGGCACAAATAGCGAGGGTAAAAGCGTTACAAGATATGCTTTGCACTTAGGAGCGCAGAAAATCAACATTCATCAATCTTTTGGTGAGTTTAGCCCAAGTGCTTCTGCTTCTTGCGTGGGTGCGCTGGATTTTTGTCTTCTTGCAGAGGAGACATAGAACAGATTAAGCAAAATCTGCAAGCAAAGGGAGCAGAGATTTTGCTTGGTGTGGTAGAACGCACAGGCGCACACTCCAAGCTTAACTCAATCTATCTTAAAGACCCTGATGGAAATTTAGTAGAAATTGCAGTAGAAAAGTCCTGAAATATAGATGTATAGGTTTGATTTTCTAATACTGAATTGACTTTTTGAAATTTCTAAAATTTAAATAAGAAAAATCAAGAAGCTAATAGAGGCTTTGAGAGGCAAAAGACATTACCATTTGGCACAATTAGTTAAATTTTGCAATCTCTTTTGCAATGGAATCCTTATTTTTATTAATGCTTGAAGTCTCATCTCGCGGCTTTTCACCATTTTGAGATTCTCCACCAAAACTTAGCCAATTAAAGCTCCCTATAATCATAAATTCCCTATCACAAATGAGAATCTTTGAATGATTATTATCTCGTTTGAGCATAAAAAGTTTAGGATAATTCTTGCTCCATTGTGTGGTAATATTTTTTGAATCCTCATCTATGCCTATCTTATCAAATCGGTTTCTAGGTTTTAAGCCATATTTAATCTGCACTTTAACACCTCTTTTGAGTGCAGATTCTATATCACTTTGATACTCTCTAAGGATATTTACTCTTATCCAAGGGCTTTGGATATATACTGCTTCTTTTGCATTAGCTAAGGTATATTTCAAATATTTTTTATGCTCTTGCGTTTGCAAAGTCTTGCCCTCGCTTAAATCAGTGTTTAGTTGCTCCTCTATAACTTCGGAAGTGGATTCTTCAAATTTTTGTTTATTATCTTGATAGGCTTGATTTTTGCTGGGATTGAAATTGCTAGTATCTATGAGTTTATCAAGAAGCTTGGTCACTTCTTTATCAATTTCTAGCCTTTCATTTAAAGCCAAAAATTTTTCTTCCTCACTTTTGTTTTTATAAAACAGGCAAATGTATTCTTTGAAATATTTTTTAGATTCAGATATGGCACATATTTGCTCTATATCGTAGGATTCGCTTCCCTTTGGTCTTAGAATCTCCCTTAACATTTGCTCTAGGCTTAAAGTCTTATCTTCATCAAATAATTCATCTAAATTTCCAAATCTTAATCTTTTCTCGCCTTTTGGTTTAAGCTCTATAACATCTTCTTTATCTTTTGGTTTTGATAAATGAAAATCTTTACTTTTTTCTGCTTTGTCTAGCATTTCTCCACAAATGCCATCATTTAACACATAATCAAATCTTGTTTCTCTTATCTTCTCTTTTTCTTTCTGCAAGGCTTCTTTGCCACTATCACTAAGCTTTATAGAATCTGCTATCTTAATAAAGCCCTTTGTCTCTAAATCTGCTAAAATACTCCCGAGTATCTCGCTATCAAGCTGTGTGATGTCTCCCAAAGTTTGCCCTATATTTATATCTTGCAAACTCTCTAACTTTTTAATGCTTTTTAAAATACTAAGAATGATAGGGTGAATATCCCGATCTAGCACAATATCGTATGTTACCTTGCTGACATACATAGGATAAAATACCCATTTTGTATCATACCAATAATAGCTCGTGTCTTGTTGCTCTTGCATATCTATTTTTTGCACAAGTGCATTTTCATCATCATTTTGCGCATTTTTAGAATCTTGATAATAATCGCTATATTTATGCGTAATCAACTCTAAATCAATATCTTTTTCTTGTGCTTCTTGTGTATTTTGTGAGCGTAAAGTCTTTTTCTTTGCCATTTTTTATTCCTTAGATTTCACTTCATTAATAATTTCATAGGATTGCTTATGTTCTTGCATATACTCAATGATTTTTACAAAAGGATTCTCCCCCTCTGTTACACTTGCCTGATACAAAAACTCCATATCACCTACAATAAGCAAAAGTTTTTTTGCACGAGAAAGCGAAACATTCAGCCGCTTTTCATCGGCAATAAAATCAATCTTGCCACCTTTTCTTTGCCTTTGGCTTTGTTTGCTATTTTTGCCTTTAGAGGAGCGCACACAATCATAAATGATAATATCCCTATCACTGCCTTGAAAGCTATCCACCGTGCCAATATCTAGTCCAATATTAGAATCCTTAAAATTATTTCTTATGGATTTAAGCTTATTTTTAAGCAAATCAGCTTGTGCCTTATAGGGTGTGATAATGCCTATATCTTGAATGAAATCTGGATTTATTTTTTCTTTAAGTATCTTATTAAGTGTGCATTCTATAATCTTTACGTTGCAGTGATTAATTTTCCCCGTGCCTTGTTGTTTATCTTCTTTATCGCTCCTTTTGCTTGTATCAAGCCAAATTGCATTTTTTGAAAAACAAGTGAGATGATGTTGCTTTAACTCATCTTGCCCCTCTTTTGTTTGCAATTCCCCCTCATAAAAGCTCTGGCTATATAACTCGCAGATACTAGAATGGGCGCGGTAGTTAAAAGTTAAGCGATGCCTGAAATTCTTTAAATGCTCTACTTTGTCTTTTATCGCATTCTCCATTCTCCCATATAATCGCTCAAAAATAGAGGTGGCTACCTCTTGCTTTTTCACATCTCTTGGTAAATGCTCCACTACCTCATCATCTACTACTGGAGCTAATTGTTTGTGGTCACCCACTAAGATAATTTTCCTTGCCTTAATACAAGGCACTAAAAGCTCACTTAGCGTAGCTCTCCCAGCCTCATCAATAATTGCCACATCAAAGACAATCTCTCTAAAATCTTTCCAAGAAGAAATACCAAGCAAAGTGCCAAAAAAGAGGCGAATATTTTTTAAAAATAAATTTGCAGTTTCATAATCGTGGCTTTTGCCCTTATCTGCACCAATCTTTGCACTTAAGGTTTGTAGCTTTTTGTCAAATTCATCTTGCAAATTTTTCAGTTCCTCTTGAATGCTCTCATTTTGGTGCTTAATGGGATTATTTTTGATTCTCTCTCTTGTGTCTTTGATGATTTTATCAAGCACTTTTTGTGGCACAAACTTCTTTGCTTCCTCACTCATTTTCTTTTCGTCATTGCCAATGCGCAAAATCTTATCTTCCTCTTTTGCGATTTTTTCTAGCACATTATCCACAGCTTGATTACTCTGTGAGGAGACAAGAATCTTATAATGCCGATGTCTTTTCGTAAGCTGCCTTACTATCTCTGTAATAGTTGTCGTCTTACCTGTTCCGGGTGGTCCTTGAATAAGTAAGATTTCACTTTCATTATCTAAACTCAAAGCCTTTTGCACAGCTTCTTGTTGATTTTTATCAAGTGAAGAATCTATGAAAGATTTTATCTCTACAAGTTCGTTTGCTTCTAGCTCTTTGGGATTATTAATTTTCCTAAGCAAATTTGGAATGGGAGTATTTCCTTTTTTAAGCTCCTCTAATGCACGATTTTTCTTATTCCATAAAATTTCCTCTATTTGATAATCGTGAGAGATAGAATAAATTTTTGGATTGTTATTTATAGCAACAGAATCATATTTTTTAGGGAGTTTTATTGCAAGTTTTTGCGTAGCAGAATCACAACTTTGCACTTCGCCTTTAATTGGATCTTTTTTACCATTTTCCTTAATGATAACTTCATCTTTAGGTTTAAAGATATTTTGTGTTTTGTTTTCTTGTAATACTTTGGTATCGTTTATACCCTCTTGATTCTGTGAATCTTGTAAGTTTTTGCTATCTTGAGATTCTAGGTTGTCTTGCTCTTTATTGACAATTTCAAAGACAAGCGTATTATCTCCTCTTTTTACCTCCAACATTTTAGCTTTTTGTGTATGTTTCTTTGAAACTAGCCATTTTCTCTCCGCCTCTAACAAATCCTCCTCACTCTTTATAGCTTGCCTATCAATTTCTTGATATTTATTTTGTAGCTCTTGCCGTTTGAAATCTTCTTTTAACTCATCTTTTATATCTTGCACATTATCACAATCATTGCAATGGTTATTCTTAAATGTAATAACAAAGCTATCGTCTCTTGGAATTCCATTTTCTCTAACTCTTTCTAATAGTTGTGGATTATCCAAGATAGAGAAGCAAAATAAATAAAAAGAATCTTTTGTAGAGCAACAAAATATTAAATCTCCACAGGCTATTTTAATCTCCTCCTTGCCCTCCTTGTCTTTACCAAAAGTCCAATGCGATTTCCTGCCTTTTATCTTATCTGTTATGTGCTTTGTTACCTCATATATATTAACCCTATTACGCTCTTTATAGTTGGTCATTACCTTATCACTAAGATTAATCTCAAAATTAAAAGTCTGCTTTATGTTTCTATAAATTTCTCTAAGTTTTTTTCCAAAACCCTCTAAGTTTATACGATTTTGTGGCTCTTCTATTGTCATTTGTTGAATAAGTGCGAAAAGATCCTTTTCTTTATCTTCTAAATCAAATTGTTCTGTAACTGCTTCAAAAATCCCCTTTAGGTCTCTAGGATGGGCATAAAGGTTTTCAAACTTTATATCCTCATCTTGTAAGCTATCTAAAAATATCTTCAGCATACACAGCCCAAACGCATAAATATCACTTTTTGCATCCACATTGCTAACATCTTTAATCTGCTCTGGTGCATAAAATCGTTTATCAATGTTTTGGCTAGAATTGGTTTTTAGAGATTCATAAAAATAGCTTTTTCCAAAATCAAGCAAAAAAGCCTGATTGTTTTCATTAATAAGAATATTGCTAGGATTGATATTACCGTGATAAAAACCTTTATGGTGAATATGGCTTATGGCTTCAAAAATCTGTAAATAACATTCAAGCAACTTTTGGTATTGAAATTCCTCGTCATATTCTTCAAAAATGCTATTATCAATCTCATGAACTTCTTGAAGTATCTCTCTAATAAGATAGAAAGATGTTTCATCTTCATCAAGTTTTAAGTGTGAGATATTAGGATGATAAATATCGCTAAGATTTTGTGCAGTGTGTGAAAGTGTGCTTTGGGTTAATTCATTGATATTATCTTTTGATATGGTGGTGATTTGAAAATCTTTCCCTGCAGATTTCGTCTTAAAAATCCCATTATGCAAAGTATTGCATTCTTCTACAATTTCTATAATAGTGTATTTGCCTAAAATCTTTTCATTATATGTGTGTTGCATTGATTGTTTCCCCAATTTTCTTTTTGTGGAATTGTAGCTTAACAATACAAAATGCAAAATTATAGCGTAGAATCTTAAGCTTTACTTATAAAATTCTACGCTACTTAAAATTAGCTCATCGCCTTAAGCCCAATGACTGAAGTAATGGTGAGTGTGATAAAGAAGAGTTTTTAACATTAATTTTAAGCCCTTTTAAATTATAATGCCCTTACGATAGATTCAAAGGGTTTTTAGCCCACCCTTTGAGCCTAAGGATTAAATGCTATTGTAGAGTGGATTCCTTAGTTTTGGTAGATTGTGCAGGTAAGGATTATCCCTACTTAATATTTAGAATCCTTGAGATATTATCTATCTTTTGCACAAAAACCTATTTAAAAAATATCTTTTTTATCAAATGAAGAATCTGCAACACATCGTAATGATGATTCTTGCTTAAGATACCAAAAATCTTAAAACACTCAAGCACAAATGTCTTATGTCTAGCATCTAATGACAAAATCCCACATTCTTTAGTATTTGCCGCTTTTCCAAGAAAAGTTGTCTTGTTTTTAGGTTCTAATTCTGTGATAGGAAAGCACACATAAAGCATAGGTTGCACTCCTATGGCTCTTTGCTTTTCTTTGATTATGATTTCAACCAACACATCAAAATTGCCAAATTTATGAACTAAAAGCGGATATTTCACTTCGCTTACATAAAATTCTATGTCTAAAATTTGCTTTTGCTTTGGGTGGCTTCTAAAAATCTGCAAATCCTCTCTGCTGTCTATAAAATCCTCATTTTTAAGATTTTGTAAAAATGTGCAAAGATTTTCAATTTCTGTCTTGTTGATAATTCCCCACTGCACAAAATAATATAAATATTCACTTAACTCATAAAGTGCCTTATTTTTCTCATTTGCTCCTACAAAATGTGTCTCTTGCAGAGTGCTTAAAGCAAGTTTTTCTTTATCGCTCTTATCCACATCATAGCCAATTTGCCATTCAATATAATGTTTTTGCGAGAATGGAATTTGTTTTGTCGCCGTTGGGATTCCATATTCATAAAAGCTATTTCTTATCTTTACTCTAATCTTACCGCTTTGTGTTGTAAGCGGAATCTCTACACGAATTTTATTATCTCTTACACTTTCAATCCTCATATAATGCTCCCCTAGCAAATCTTTAAAATACTGCATTATATCCTCACTTAGAATCTTATTTTCACTTGCTTTGATAAATGCAGATTCTAATGCTTGAAATTTCTTAAAATCTATCAAAATATCACAATTTCCTAGATAATACGGAATATGCTTAATGATTTGTTTAAACACATCAACATAACAATAAAGGCTATATTTATCTTGTGTAACATACACCGCGTTTGCAGTATTTTTGCTTATAAATGTTTTAGAGCGGCGGAGGGCATTAATATCGCGCAGAGTATAAAACATTGCCACTTTGTGCCTTGAATCCACCCGCTTTTTATTTGGATATTTATCAATATATTTTGCTACAAAATCAAAATCATTGAGCCTAAAAGATTTGCCCTCACGAGTTTTAAAAGAAAAATTACAAATAAAATCAAAATCCATTCCTTGATTGTCTCTTTCATACAAGGCAATAACAATAGGAAAAAATCCCAAAGATTTAGGGCAAAAGATTTGTGAGCTAATAATTGTAGAATCTAATAAATGATAGTGTTTGATAAAGTTTTTTAGGGATTTAAAGTTTGATTCCTTAATCAAATAAGAAAGCGGGTGAAGCACACAGATATAATCAGCTTTTAATATATCAAATGAGCGCAAAAAGCTAATGCCTATATCTCGCGCTTTAAGTTGAGAATCCACAGGAGTAGAATCAATATTTTTAAGACAATTTTGCACGATAGAGGTTTTATCGTTATAAGGTGGATTACCTACGATAATGAGTTTAGAAGATTCTAAAATATTAAATTTTTCTCTTGAGACATTTTGCAAGGAGTTTGTATGGAGGAATAAAGGTGCAATGGCATAATCTTTAAAAATTTTTTGTGCCTCTTGCAAGGCTTGTTTATCAATATCTGCACCAATATTTTGCTTAAAACCCTCTAAATTTAAAAAACTCCCATAACCACAAGAGCTATCAAGCAAAACATAATCTTTTATATCAATTTTAGCATTTAAAAGCATTTGATACACAAGGCACACGATAGAATCCGGCGTGTAAAAACTCCCTTGATTAATTGTTTGGATTCTATCTAAATGTGCTTGGGCTGTCATTTATTCTGTTCTCGCTTTACTCTCAATGGTTGAATATCGGTTCTTCCTCATCATCAAAATTTGGGTCATAAAAAAACCGCTGCGCGTCATAATATTGTAGAAATTGTTTCAATTTGCTCAAATCATTTGCTTTGATAATCTCCCATAGCTCATTTTGCAAATCATCTTTATCTTTATGGCTAAGACTTTTTATCTCTTCTAATGGCATCATCTTTTAATCTCCGAGTCAAAAGTAACCTCACATTATAGCAAAAAAAGAGTCTATAAATGCTATTGTAGAGTGGATTCCCTAATTTTATACAAAGTGCAATCCTAGCCTTAAAACACAAGCTATTTAAATATATTTTGGTAAAATTTTCTTAAGTTTAAGGAGAGGCGCAATGAAGAGGTTAATGATGTTATGTTTTGTTAGCTTCGGCTTTATAGATGCTGCACAGAGGCTTGATATACAATGTGAAGTGGGATATAGAGAGAAAATATGTGGTGATGATTATTCTTGCGAAGCTTCAAAGTGTTGGATAAACAACACAGATATTCTCACTGCGTTTAGAAATGATTTAAGGTTTTGGATAGAAAGCGCACAAAGAAGAGAAAGGGCTAATGAACCACAAACACAACTTTATCAAAAAGCTTTGTTGCAAGATTTACCAAATATCCAAACTACAAAAAGAGTAGAAATAAAAAACAAGTATGGTCAAACTTGTTTTATGGATATAAAGCGTCCAAATCAAAACACTTTGGAAATAAGGTATAATGACTGCTCTGATGAATCAGATTTTAAGAATACATATCAACAAAATGGACAAAAAGTAGAAATTATAGAAGACGGGGATAACGGAGCTTAGGAGCAAAATCGTTTCATCATTACCTTTGATTATATGTGGAGTTTTAATGATTTATACGCAGCAATTCCACTCACCGCTTGGCACAATCGCACTTGCAAGTGATGAAAGCGCACTACTTGGCTTATGGTTTGAGGGGCAAAAGTATTTTACATTGCCAAAAGATTGTGTGCAGGAGCAAACGCCGATTTTAGCCCAAACGCAACAATGGCTAGAGATTTACTTCAGCGGAGAGATTCCACATTTCACTCCGCCTCTAGCTCCACTTCACACGCAAAGCACACCCTTTAGAGAATCTGTATGGACAATCTTACGCACAATCCCCTATGGACGCACGATAACTTACAAGGAGATTGCGCAAACTCTCGCTTGCCAAAGAGGCATAGCCAAAATGTCCGCTCAAGCTGTGGGCGGTGCAGTAGGAGCAAATCCTATCGCGCTACTTATCCCTTGCCACCGAGTGATTGGAAGTGATAAAAGCCTCACAGGTTATGCAGGAGGTTTGAAACGCAAAGAGTGGTTGTTGAAGTTTGAGAGTGGCGACAGGGCTTAAATATATCCATTGGGCTAGTTCAGTCGCAAATTTCATTAAATTGCATTTCAAAGATTTGCACACTCTGCCCTTACGCAAAAATGGCAAAGCAATATGTGAGGATTTTAAAAAGTTTTAAAGATTAAAAGCCTAGAAAATCCTAGAGATTTTACATTGAGAGATTTAGCTTTTAAACCTTACCCAACCCAAATAAGCTCATTGTCTGCATTTGCAAAAAGAAGATTCTATATTTTATGGGCTTTGGCTTGAGTTTGTATCCATTTGAAATTTTTGATAGAATATAGATTTTGTTGCGGAGAAAATAATGATACAAAGCTTAAGCTTCTATAAGCTCCATAATCAAATCTTTTACAAATCTAGCACCACAATGAACGAATTGCAAGATTGTAGTGTAGATTTAATCATCACTTCCCCGCCTTATTTTAATATCAAAGATTACTCTAAAAATGGCTATCAAAACACACAACATTCAGAATCTAAAAAAGAGGATTTGGGCGCAATCAATGATTATAAAGAATACCTCAATGGTTTATTGCAGGTTTGGAGGGAATGTTATAGGGTATTAAAGCCAAATGGCAAACTCTGTATTAATGTGCCTTTAATGCCTATGCTCAAAAAAGATTTGAACACGCATTACAATCGCCATATCTTTGACTTGCAAAGCGATATTCAACACAGCATTTTACACAATACTCCATTATTCCTGCTTGATTTATATATTTGGAATCGCACTAATACGACAAAATCGTTAATGTTTGGTAGCTATCCTTATCCACGCAATTTTTATGCACAAAACACAAGCGAATTTATAAGTGTTTATGTTAAAAATGGCAAACCAAACAATAAGATTCCACCAGAGATAAAAGAGCAAAGCAAACTTACACAAAAAGAATGGGTGGAATACACAAAGCAAATATGGGATATTCCTATTCCAAATAAAAGCGATAGTGCCTTTGGGAAGCATTCAGCTATTATGCCTGAAGCGATACCTTATCGTCTTATTAAACTTTATTCTTTTGTGGGAGATGTGGTGTTAGACCCTTTTGCAGGGAGTGGCACGACATTGAAAGTAGCTAAACAACTCAAAAGAAATTATGTGGGATATGAACTCTATGCACACTATAAGAGCGTGATAGAGGAAAAGCTACAATGAAAAAAACTTTAAAGTTAAACAAAATTTATATACAAGACTGCTTTAGTTTTTTAGAATCTTTAGAGGATAAGAGCATAGACTTAGCTATCATTGACCCGCCTTATAATCTAAAAGTGGCAGATTGGGACAAGTTTAAGAGTGAGAAAGAATTTTTAAAATTTAGTTTTGCTTGGATTGATTTGATGTTGCAAAAAATGAAGCCAAGTGCAAGTTTTTATATCTTTAATACGCCTTATCATTGCGCTTTGTTTTTGCATTATTTGCAAGGCAGGGCAGTTTTTCAAAATTTCATTACTTGGTATAAAAAAGATGGAATGTGTGCGAATAAAAAGAGATTTAATAACGCACAAGAATCTATTTTATTCTACACAATGGATTCTAAGGGTTATTACTTTGATTGTGATTCTGTGAGAACACCTTATGATTCTACTCAAAGAATAGCTCACGCAAGAGAAAAAGGAATCTTAAAGAATGGTAAGCGTTGGTTTCCTAATGAAAAAGGCAAACTTTGCCCTGATGTGTGGGAGATAGTAAGTGAGAGGCATAAGCAAAAGGTGAATGGCAAGGTGCAAAAGCTCAATCACCCCACACCAAAACCAAGAGAAATGATAGAGCGAATGATTAAGGCAAGTTCTAAAGAGGGAGATTTGGTGCTAGATTTGTTTGCAGGAAGTGGCACAACAAGTCTAGTAGCTAGAGAATTAGGTAGGAATAGTATAGGCTGTGAAGCATTTATAGAATATGTGGATTCTAGTTTGGAGATAAAGGAGAGTGAATGACGCAGATTTTACAAGATATTTTAAAGATAGATGAGAGCAAAGAGTGTATAAAATTTCTAGTCAAAAGAGTGCAGAGCGAGAATTATCGTGGGGTGCAAATTTCACAACACAATCGTTACGAACAAAAGGAAATCCTTATTATTTTGCAAGAAATTTATAATCTTTGTGGAGAGAATTATTTGCAAATTCGCACCACAGATTTAAGTAAGCGACCTCAAAATATCAATGGAGAGGAAATGTATGCAAAACTTACGCATAATATAGCTTCAAAAATTGGACGTTGCACACAAGATTCTTTGCGAAAAAATATTTTTGTAGATATGCACAGAATGGGCTTAATCAATAGATTTAACGCTAAGAAAAAAGCTTTAAGTCCTTTTGAAAATGGAATGAAAAAGTATATTGCTTTAACCCCACTCGCCATAGAACTATTATCGGCTAAAGATATTTTCACGCGAAATATTCTCTATACAAGAGCCTTAGAATCTTTAATGAATGGTTTTGGTGAAGAGATTTTACAAATTGTATTAGAGCTAAATAAGCCTTATCTTACCATCTATGAATTACTCTTTTTTGGCACTTTTGTTTATCAAACATCGGATTCTCATATTTATACGCGTGAAGAAATTATAGAATTTATTAAAGAGTTTCGCGCTTTAAGTAAATTTCCTCAAAAGCTTGTAATAGAAAAAATAAAAGCATATTGCAACCCCTCAAATTTTAGTGGCGATAAAACACACAAGAGAGATTTTCATAATTGGATAAACGAAACACAACAAATCTTAACCCTTTTAGCGCAAATGGCATATTTTGAGTGGAACAAAAAGGAAGAAAAGCTTTATATACGCATAGGCAAAGAAAGCATTTATGAAGATAATGCAAAACTTAAACGCTCTTTAGTGCAAAAACAATGTTATTTTACAGAGCACAAGATTACAAAAATAAAAGGTTTTGAGCTTCACCATATCGTGCCACTCTGCTTTGCAAAAAATCGTTTAGAGTTTCAAATCTTTGATAATTGGCAAAACCTTGTTTATATTGATGCCTACTCTCACGCACAAATCACACAAAATCAAAATGCAAATGTGCTTTTAAGTTTTAAGGATAATGATGCGATTTTTACAGACTTTCACAATAATTGTGTGTGCTGTAAAAATAATACAAATATTAAATATGACATAGACAAACAAAATCTTATGCTTACATACAATCAACAACTTTTATCTACAAAAGAAACCTAAATATTTAAAGGACTACCAATGCCCACAAGTGAGAGCTTTAAGGATTTTGTACTAGAGAATCTTAAAAGCGCATTAGAGGATACGCCTTATCACTTTAGTGCTAAAAAGATGTTTGGCGAATACTGCATTTATGTGATTGAGGCAAAAGAGAGTGTGCCTAAGCCTATTTTCTTGCTCTGTGATGAGATGCTCTATGTCAAGCAATTTGAAATTCTAAAGCCCCTTTTAGAATCCGCCCCGCTTGGATTTCCTTACGCGGGTGCAAAAGAATCTTATATCCTTGATGTGGATTCTTATACGACTTTAAGAGAAGTCGTGCTTACCCTCGCTCCCACTCTGCCTATGCCAAAGCCCAAAAAGCCAAAGAAAAATAAGGCTTAAGAGCAAAAGACAACCAACTTCCACCCCATAAATCAAGCTTTCCTAAACCCGCTCACAAATTGTGTAAGAGTGGCTAGAAGTTTCTTTTCTTGCTTCTTTTTGAAATTCGCACAAAATTGCAATGCTAGCTCATTGAGCGCACCAGAGAGCGCAAATGTCATCAACTGCGTATCTACTTCTTCACACAAATAGCCTTGTGCCTTTAGCTCCTCAATATGCGCTTGCAACACACTCATTGAATGCTTCGCATCAACGCTTCTCCACACTTCCCAACCAAGCACAGCGGGTGCATCAACTAATAATATCTGCCTATTTTCCTTTGCATTTGCTGCTTTGATAAACCCCACACAGCCTAATATCAGCTGCTCCCACGCCTCATCACTTTTCAAAGCCTGCTTTTCTATCTGCGCGGCAACCTCTTCTTGCACACTCTCTAGCACAGCGACAAAAAGCCCTTGCTTGTTTTTGAAATGATGATATACCGCCCCGCGCGTTACATTTGCTTCTTCTACGATTTTTTCTAGTGCGACATCAAAGTAGCCATATTCCGCAAAATGTGCTCTTGCAACGCTTAGCAAGGCGGAGGTAGTTTTGCGCGTAGCTTCTTTGTTTGTCATAATACACCGCTAGAATCATTGTTTAAAAACTCCGCACTTGGCGGCAAAACTTCAATAATATCAATCAACACATTATTTGGGTCTTTTATGATAAAATGTCGCCACCCCCAAACCTCATCTGCCAAATGCGCTACGATAATGCGTTCATCTTTGTTTTTGATAAAATCATACACTTGTGTGGCATTTGCTACCTCAAGATTAACGAGGATTCCATTCGCATTTGCGCGATAGAGTGCGGGTATGCTTTCGTGAGTTACATCAATCAAGGCTAACTCGCCACCATCAGGGTGAGATAAGTTAATATACCAATCACTAGAAAAGTTTTGCGCAAAGCCCAAATAAGTTTTGTAAAATAGGCTACTTTCTTGAAGTCTGTCTGTCATTAGGACGGGATAAATACTCTGTGCCATTTATTTTCCTCTCTTTCTTTTTTGTTGATTTTTATTTTGATTTCTCTCTCCGTGCTTGATAATCCACTCACACGCCTTGCTTGCCCCACTTTGTCGCCATTGTGCGATGAGAGTTTGCGCTTTTAGCGGTGCTTCTTTATACAAATCATTGAGATTATTCCCCACGCTTTTTTGCACAAACTTTTGCGAGTCATCTTTTAAGTTTGTCAAAATCATCGCATACTTTTCAAATTCATCAAGCGCAACAAGGAGCTTTGGCGACCAAGGCAGGTGGATTCTCACGCCCTCACTTGCAAGCCTGCGAATATGCACATTACTATCCTTGCTCCATAAAATGAGTTCGTCCATTACTTCCTTTGGGTGCTCTCTTAGAATCGGACGGATAGCGTATTCACCTGTAAATCGCTTGGTAAGTTCTTTGATAAAGCTTAGAGAAACTTGCCAATTTGTATTGCCATAGCGTTCCACATAGCGTGAAATAGGAAACAACCAATAGCCAAAGCTAAACATTCCCTCCGCTTTTTCTAGCTCCTCGCCAAGTAGATGAAAAAAGCTTTGAATGTTTTGAGTATAATCGCTCCCCATTGTCTTAACCATTGCATCAACGATACAATCTAATCTTGCAAAGAGTTCCTTATCCTCTAAATTACCCTGCAACATTACACAAAACTTTTGCGCTTCAAATTGTGGCATTACACTTAGAATCTTTTGGGATAATTCCACGATGTAGACGTCATTATAATGGTCTTTGTGTTTCACCTTTTCCCCCTAAATTTTATAATACTATAACATACATACATTCTGTATGTCAATATGAAAGCAAAACAAAATCTTATGCCCACATATAATCAACGACTTTTAAAGGACACAAAAGATAAACATCAACCCAAAGAGGCAAAAGCGGATTCTAAGGTTATAAAGTAGGGTTAAACATTATCACATCAAAGGCAGTTTTTGGAGCATATTTTGTAGCTTAATGAGTTCCTTTGGCATTAGCTCGGCGATACTTAAGCCCACGATTTCATAGTGTGCGCTCACAGATTCAATAATGTGTGCGACTTCCTTCATTTTGAGTTTGCCACTATTGCCCACAGCGACATAAATCTCGCTAAAATCTAGCACATCTAAATCAAGGTGTATTACAACCTTAGAGGCTTTAGTGCCTTGTAACCATTGCAAGACCTTTTTGCTGCTTACTTTCTTTGCTTTAAGGGCTTTTAGCCCTAGCTCCTTTTGACGCTTGGCATAAAATTTTGCCTCCTCACTATGCAATCCCACAAGCAGGGTATTTTGAGCTGGTATTTTTGCGGGGAGGACTTTAAGAATCTCTTTATCGCCAAGCCCTAGCAAATGCGTAACCGCCATTGCGTGATAAGCCTTATACTCATCATTTGGCAGCCCAATATCAGGGTGTGTGTCAATCCATAGCATTGCGACATCATCGCCATACTTACTTGCAAGATAGCTAAAAGGCGCGACAGACACGGAGCATTCACCCCCAAGTGTGAGAATCTTATCGGGTTTAGATTCTGTGATGAGTTTCATTGCGGCTTTGGTTTGCTTTAAAATATCGCTTTTATCTAGCACCCCGTCTTTTATCTCTCTTTTAAACTCTTGTGAAACAGGCACTTCAAGGGTTTGGTGAGAGGTGCTATGTGTAAGAAGTTCAAGGAGTTTTGCACCTAAAAAATAGCCTTTGGAAATCTCCTCTTTAGGCAGCCCTTTAAACCAATGCGCAATGTCTCCACCCTGCCATTGCGGATAGATAAGCCGAATGGTTTTTGAAGCATTTGTTTTCATCTTCTTTCCTTTTGCTGTGGTAATCAATTATAACATTCCTTTGATAAAATAGAGACCCTTTAAGCAAAAGCTTGATAGAATCCTTGAAACAATTACAAATAAGTGTAAAAGGATTTCAAATGCGATATTTGATGAAATCACTCTTAGCTAAAGCTTTGCTCTGCTTCGTTTTTACCTCTAGTGTATTAGGTGCAAATCCTTCAACAAAGATTCCAGAAGTAGATGAAAAGCTCATTGATACTATGCTCTCTCGCCTTATTTATGGAGCAAAATGCGATGAAATGGCGATGATTTCGCACTTTGACCCAAGTGTGCTGTGGGTAAAAGATAAAGATAAAATTGATATGCAAAAAATCCCAGCTAAAATCCGCTATCTCCGATTTGCGGGAAGGATTCTATCGGGTGGTATCTCAAGTGGAAATAGCACTTATACTAGTGCGGATAAAGAATTTCTCTACACACTAAATGGGGCTGATTTAGAGGTTATGAGTATTTGCGATAAACAGCAGCTTATCTTAAACAATTATGACAAAGAAAAAGAGGATTATAATCTCAAACTTCGCGCAAAACCAGCCAAAGAAATTGCTATTGTAATCAATGTCGCAAATTCAATGAAAGATTATGTCTTTGCATTTAAGGAAATTGCGCCCCTTATTGCCAAACATATACTTCAAGAAGAAAGCAGAGGTAGCTATGCCAAAATCACGCTTGTGAGCTTTAGTAATTATGATGTTAAGGATTTTGATGATGTGTTTAGCTCTAGCGAATTTGTGGAAAGTGCAAAAAATCTAAAAGTTGTAAATTCGCAAACAAAACTCATCAATTATGCACTCATTAAAGCGATGAGCCATTTTACAAAAGATAATGGGTTGAAGAAAGAAATTTTTCTCATCACTGATGGCAACCCAAATGATAGGGGAAGTGCGGAAAAAATGCTCTATCTTACGAAGAATCTTAATCGCAATATTGTGAAAAATAGCGGTGGCTCTAAGAAAAATTGGGTTACAATCCACACTTTAGCTTTAAATAAAAACCTTGATTCTTTAAAAGAGCTTACCCTTGCCACAGAAGGAAGTTTTTATGAGCCAAGCAGTGCGTATGAGTTTAAAAAGTTGCTTTTAAGGCTAAGCAATAACGGCAAAGATGTAGATCCTAGAGAAATAAATGTGATTGTTCCAAGCAAAACACATAAAATCTATGACCCTGATGATCCTAACCCTCCTAAGAAATAGTATCTAAAGCACTCTTTACTTCCTCAAAATATGCAAATACTCCAAAGTGCAATCTTGCTTTTGGATTCGTTTAGAATCTGCTTTGAAGCGCTGGTGTTTTTGTGTGGCAAAAGAGTATTTGCCATATTTTTCAAAAATAGCTTGAATTTGCTCTAAACTAAGCAATCCCTCATCATTATAGCTTAGAAAAATCCACTCAAAATGCGCATTTTTGATGAGGTTTTCTAGCTCATCTGCGACTTTTGCTTTTCTGCACCAAGGCGATTTTGCATATTCTCTTAATCCTGTCTTGCCCTTTGGGATAAAGTCATCATATAAGGCAATCGTGTTTAAAAGATGATAATTTGCACCATACTCTCGCGCATTATAAGGCGGGTCAAGGTAGAGAATATCTCCCTCAATCTTAGTAATAAGTGTATTTGCGTCCTCATTAAATACCAAATGCTCGTTTTCATTGCATTCAAACTCTGCAGGATTTAGAATAAAACCTTTGAGCGCACTTTTTTTAAGGTGCTTTAAAAACGCTCCATACACTGAAGCAGTGTTTGCAACCTTATCGGCGGATTCTAAAAGGGAGGCAAGGAGAAAATAATATTCTTTGTCCTCAATTAACTTTTCTTTTTTCCATTGCGCAATCTTAGAACGCACAGCATCAATTTTTTGTGCATTTTCATCGCTAAAATACTGCCTCCCACTCCCAGAGCCAAGCGCATAATGAGTGTAGATTTTACCCTTTTGTGGTGGCGTTTGAGTTGTGTCATTAAGAATGTGTAGCAGCTCATTAACGCGTGTTAATTTCTGATGATTGCCGATATAATTTTGCGCCAAAACAAAGCTATAATACTCCCTATCATTGCTAATAATCTGCTTGACTTGTGCCTTAAAAAGCCGCCCCACCGCCGCAGTTCCAGCAAACATATCGCAAAAGATAGAATCTTTTAAAGGCTTTGTGTGGGCTTTTTGAAGTGTAGATTCTATGCTTGTTTGCAAAAAATGAGAGAGTTTAAATTTGGAGCCAATGTAGTTCATATATTATTCTTTTTTGCTAAATTTCAAGCTTATAATTTTGCTATTTGGGTTATCATTTTCATGGATTTTCTCAACTTGATATTTATCACACAAATACCCTATTTTCTTTCCTTTTCGTGTTCTGTCTCTAAGCGGGGAATGTCCATTTCCAGCAGAATACCCCGGAACTTTTTCTTGAATTCCTCGTATTGGAATCTCAAAAGAAGTTCCATACTCATTAAGGTTTTTAAATTTTTTTGGAAATGCTTGTTCAATTTTTTGTCCTATTTTCTTACCAACTATTTTTGGTTTTTCTTGTTTCATACTAATCCTTTTATAACAATTTATTTCTATGCAATTATAGAATTAAAATACCTACTTTATATTCAAAAGCCTTTTCAAAAACTCTAAAAAATATTCCTTTGTATGAGTTGCATATCCTTAAAATCATTCAAAAATTATAGCACAACAGATTACGATTAAATGATTTAAAAACCTTTGTGATTTATCCAAAAATCACAAATTGCAATGACAAGTTAGAGTTAGATTTCACTTTAAAAACACAACCTTTTAACCAAAGCGATAAAAAATCTAGCAATGCCAAAGTCAAAGGAACTGATTAAACTACAAATATACCCCAAAATCCACCTTTGATGTGATAGAGCATTGCACGTTTGAAAATTAAGTCTTAGAATCTTATAATGCCTTGAGATTTGTTCAAAGGACACCTATGCCACGCCCTACCAACAAAAGCGATTTGCTTGCCTTAAGTCAGAAAAATTATGAATCTCTGCTTGCGTTGATAGAGCAAATCCCGCTTGAACAACAAAGCGCACCCTTTGAATATAATGAGCGAGATAAGGCTTTGCGCGATGTGCTTGTGCATTTGTATGAATGGCAGATACTTTTGCTTCGCTTTGTGCGCACAAACCTTGAGAGGACGAGTGATTTTGTGCCTTTTCTCCCTGCGCCTTATAATTTCAAAACCTATCCCGCGATGAATAGGGAGATTTGGCAAAAGCACCAAAGCACGCCATTAGAGAACGCAAAGGCAATGTTAGGAAAAAGCCACATAGAATGTATGGAGCTGATAGAGACTCTCCCACAAAAGGAACTTTTTGTCAAAAAGCATTATAAATGGTGTGGCAACACAAGTCTTGGGAGCTATTGTGTGAGTGCGACTTCAAGCCATTATGATTGGGCAAGTAAATGTATAAAAAAGCGTGTGAGGAGCCTAAAAAAGGTTTAGCTTTTCTTATAAGCCGTAATGATTGTATAGCTTGTGGAATGGATTGTTAACTTACAATGAGGCAAATGCACATAAAGGTTTTTGCCTCTTTTTTCCAAAGTAGCGTCCTTACTTAGAATCTGCTTTTTACACCAAGAGAGAATATCATCGCTTTCAAGTTCTAAATTCCTCTTTATCCGCACTACTCCTCTTTGCGTGGTGTGAAGTTTATCAATATTTTCAACCAAAGATTTCATCTCATACCTCCAATAACCTGCCTTGCAAATTATAGCCTATTGATAATAATCAAAGATTTTGTGCCTATTCTTCATTCAATGTTCTATTCATTGCCTTGCAATTTGTTTTTTTTTTTTTTGATAGAATGCGGGGTTTTAAATCAATAAAAAGGATTTGTAATGTTATATAATGATGATTTGGGCAAATTGATTGTGCGCTTATGCGTAGGTGGGCTTATGCTCTTTCACGGAGTCAATAAAATCACAAATGGCATAAGCGGTATAGAGGGTTTTATGGAATCTCACGGATTACCCACACTTTTTGCCTATGGCGCATATATCGGCGAGGTGCTTGCGCCACTGATGATAATTGTAGGCTATCAAGTGCGTATAGCTGCTGCCTTAGAGGCTTTTACAATGCTTGTGGCGATTTATGTTGCAACAGGATTTGAGATTTTTGCCCTTGATAATCACGGCGCGTGGGTAATTGAGCTGCATTTACTCTATATGCTCCCTTGTATTGCCTTGATATTTATGGGTGGAGGTAGATATGGCGTGAGGTTTAAGAAATGAAAAATAGAAAACAAAAGGATTCCATAATGCCACCAAATAATCCTGCGAGTGCAAAATTTGATTTTAAAAAGGTTTATAAAGACTGCTACGCGCCCAAACCTACACCCTTAAGGCTCTTTGTGCCAATGCTTTCTTTTATAAGTGTGCAAGGAGCGGGGAATCCAAATGAACCAAATGGCTCAATCAAGCAGCTTTAAAAACTCTCTTTACCCTCTCCTACACGCTCAAAATGAGCAAAACCACAAAGGCTTTGAAAAACTATGTAGAATATGTCGTGCCTCCGATAGAGAGCTTGTGGTGGGGTAATGAGGACTTGAGCAATAAGGCAAATTTCAAATGGCAAGCAGCCTGATTTTATCACGCAAGAACTCTTTGAATGGGCGCAAAAGGAAGTGCAAAACAAAAAGGATATAGACTGCTTTAATGCACGATTATTGCGCTTTGAAGAGGGGCTTTGCGTGCAGATACTACATATCGGCTCGTATGATGAGGAGCCACAAAGTCTCGCAAAAATAGAGGAATTTATCACTCGTAATGGCTTGCAAAATGACATCGGCAAAGATAATCTCACAAGAGCGCACCACGAAATCTATTTGAGTAATCCACACAAAACTCCCACGCATAAGCTTAAAACTATTTTACGCATTCCTGTGCGGGAAGTGTGAGAAAACACAAACGACACTTAAGCTAGATAAATACTATTTTTAGTTCAATTTATAAAAATCCCCTTGCGATTTTGTTTTTTTTGATAAAATATGGGTTTGGAAATAATCATTAAAAGGAGAGGGAATGACACCTAACAAAACAACAATTAAAAAATTTTTTGAGGGAGAAAAACAATACACAATCCCTGTTTATCAAAGGGCATATTCTTGGGAAAAAGAGCAATGGAATGACCTTTTAGATGATTTGGAGGAGGCGACAAAGGGAGAGAATCATTATTTTTTCGGCAATGTTTTACTTGAAGAAATAAATGGAGAAACAAATGATATTATTGATGGGCAACAACGCATTACCACAATTATTATTTTTGTAAGAGCAGCAATAAATATTTTAAAAGAAAAGGCAAAAAATGAACAGCTAGATAACGAAAAAAGCAATGAGGATTTTTTAAAATATATGGAAGAGGATTATTTGGTGAATCGCTCTAAAGCCAAGCTTCAGGCAGTAGAATACGATAGGGATTACTTCAAAGATGTAATTATCCATAATGATGATAAAAAACATAAACCACAAACTCCCTCACAAGAGCGTATTAAAGAAGCAAAAATATTTTTTGAAAAGAAATTAAAGGAAAAAGAAACTGAAGAAATTAAAGCCATTTTTCGAGCCTTACAAAAAGCTGAGATTTTAAGCATACCTTTTGCCAATAAAAAAGATTCTGTTTTGATGTTTGAGCTGCAAAATAATCGTGGTAAAAAGCTTACAAATATGGAAAAACTTAAATCTTATCTTGCCTATCAAATTTATACTTACTGCAATAAAGAAGTTTCAGAAGCAAAACTTAAAGAAATAACAAGTGTTTTTGAAACAATTTATCGTTTAATTAAGGACATAGAAATTACCGATGAAGATTCAATTCTAAATTATTTTAATATTTCTTATTCTAAATTTGGTTTTAATTACAGAGAAAATGATGATAGCTTGAATTACAAAAAAGAATATAAAGACTACACCGAAAATAAAGGCAATGATGAAAAAATTGCTTGGATTGAAAATTATATAAAAGAGCTTAAAAATGCTTTTGTAAATTTCAAAGAATTTGAAAAAACTGAGAGCGTATATAAAGATTATTTGTTAATGTTAGATTCTTCTGAAACTTACCCATTTGTATTAAAAGCTTATCGCTTATTTGTGAATGATAAAGAAAAGCTAGAAAAAGTTTATAAAGCTTTAGAAATTATGATTGTTCGCCATAAAATTGTAAAGACAGGTGCAAATCTTGCTGCAAGACTTGATAATGTATTGAAAAAATTTGATAGTCTTGAAAGCCTTATTGATGGACTAAAAGAAATATGTGTTAGCAATGACAGAAATTGGTATTGGAAAGATGAAGAAATAAAGAGGGGTTTATGTAATATTTATGAACAAAAGAAGCAAAAAATAAGGATAGCACCTTATGTGCTTATGCGATATGAAAATTATTTAAGGAGTGATGACATACACACTAAGGGCTATAAATTTTCATTAAAAGAGATACAAACTCCAGAGATAGAACATATTGCTCCACAAACAGAAAATGAAGAAGAACTAAGTAGTGGATATTGTGAATATGATGAGGATTTTTATGATAATTACTACTTGCATTGCATTGGTAATTTATTACTTATAGATAAATCACATAATATATCTATTGGCAATAAACCTTTTAAGGATAAACTTGCAAGTTATGAAAATTCTCCTTTAATACAACAAAAGGAAATAAAGGTTTTTGCAGTAAATAAAAAATGGGAGAAAGACTCCATAGATAAAAGACACGAAAAGTTAGAAAATTTTGTGCTTGAAACTTGGAGTTTTGAGAAAAATTTATAGGACACTCAATGCGCTACTTCATCGGCATAGCATCAAAAAATCATATTCAAATAGGACAAGCAGGGGGATTTTGCCAACTCACACACAAATTATCATAGGCAAAGCCGCACCGCTTAAAAGAATGAAGCAAAATGATAAAATCATCTATTATAGCCCAAAGCTAACTCAAGAATCTAAAGAGCCTTATCAAGCATTTACCGCACTAGGCGAAATCGCAGATGAAACTATTTTTGTGCTGCTTCAAGCTCGATTTTTACACTAACATTGTCACTTACCATTGCGTTTGCAGTATCCATACCTATGCCAAAATCCTTGCGATTAACCTTGCCTTCTAAAGTGAGGGCAATCAGGTCTTTGCCTGTTTGTGGGTGCTTGACTGGTCCGCTCAAATTAGTTTCAAAAGTTACTTTTTTTGTTACGCCACGTATAGTTACTTCAGCTTCAAGCTTCTTGCCACTATGCTTAACAAGCTTTAGCGTAGCTTTTGGAAATTTCTTTGAATCAAAGAAGTCTGCCGCATTCAAGTGTTTATCGCGTCCATCACTATTTGTGTTGATAGAAGAGATTTGCACTTCACCTTCAAGAGCCTTGATGTTTTTTCCCTCTACATCGAGTGTGCCACTGAATTTGTTGAAGTTTCCTTTCACATTGCTCACAGACATATGTTTTACGCCAAATTCCACAGATGAATGGCTCGCATCAACTACATATTCTGCTGCCATAAGTGAAGTGCCAAGTAGTGCTACTGCCGCACATAATGCAATTTTTCTCATAACCACTCCTTTAAGATTTTTCTAATGCGTTTTGATTTTAATCTTGCAAAATAAATTGAAAGTAAATAATAAAAGTGCAGTTCAAGGCGTGCTTTTGCCAATGATTTACCACAGGGAACCCATAAGATCATCAAGGCGCAGAATCTCCGCTACACGCGCAAAAAATAGAGGATAGATTCTATATCCTCATCGGGTAAAAAAGCGATAGAAAACTACCTTGTATCGACAGAGGATTAATGTATCAAGGGCTCTCTTTTTGTGGAATTTGCCTATGCAAGGCTTATTGCATTTGCGCCCATACACTTAAAAACGTTCCTAGAATGGGTTGAAACAAAGTTTAAATTTCTACATTTTATCAAAAACAGAATCTAAGAATATACCTTATGTGATGATATTGCCTTGCGATAATGCTTGTTGATACTCCTCCTCAATTTCTTTAAAAATAGTTAAATCAGTATGAAATCCGTGAAGCTTTCTTAATCTAAATTCACTTGATTTATCAATAAGCAGATATGCCATTAAGCACTCATCTAAGCTTTCAAATTCATCTAAATCATCAATTTTAATGATATTTTCAGCAATTGGTATTTGCGCTAAGGGGCTATTATAGATACTTAAAATAGGTGTGTGTAATGTGGCATTTTGATAATAATATATGCTACCAATAATAGGCATTCGCACAAAGTCATTGTTCTTTAAAAAATGTAAAAATACAAGATTATTGGCATAAAAACTCTCGCATTTAATGTTGTAAGAATCTTTTAGATATGTAACAACAAAGTCAAGATTCAAAGTAGAGCCAAAAGGTAATTTTTGATTTTTACCCTCTTGAATATGTGCCTTTAAAAGTGCGAACCAATCGATGTTATGACTCATAAAGCTAACGCCAAAAGACCAAAATTTACCCTTAAGTCGTGTGCTGTGCATATCTAAGGAAAATGCACTTAAATGATGGTTTTGTGCATAGTCAATGACATTTTGTAGCATTTGCGCCGCTCGTTTAGGAGAAGCACAAATCATCGTATCATCAGCATCAATATTCCAAAAATGCTTTATATTGTGCATTTTAGAATGATACAATGTGCTTAAATGTGCGTTTGCAGCAGGTATCCAATACGAATCAAGATGCTTGACAATCTTTTTAAAAGGCTTGGTGATACTTTTCATTATACATACATCTGTGGTGTGGAATATAATGTGCCTATAAATGCGTAGGCTTAAGAGTTGCTTATCACAGATGATAATAAAACGCGCATTCATAGCATCTATAATATCTATCCAATGTTGCAGACATTCAAAAGTAGCAGTGGTGCGCTGGTTATTATTTACCTTGAGATAAAACAAGACTTGAGAATCTTGAGTAGATTTCTCTTTCGGGGGGGGGGGGGGAAATACCTAATTGCTTAGGATTCACAAAATGTATTTTTTTAGCCATATCTCTATAAAACGCATAAATGGAAATGCCAAAAAGCTGTCCTAGTCTCACCACTTTGCCATTGTGATAGAGTTTGATTTGTCTAAAAATCATATTGAGAATCTCCTTAGCGTTGTTAAAATGCTTTAAAGCTTAATGAGGAACATCTGTCCGCTTAAGCCCATATATAGAGGCATAAAGCAAGAGGGATTTTCTTCTAAAAATTCTTCTACTGCTTTTTGTGCGCCAGTAAGTGATGGAGTATGTCCATAATCTTCAGCGATGATAATGCCATTTTTAACGACTTTGTCTTTTACCTTATAAAGTGCAGCTTTTACCGCCTCATACATATCTACATCAATATTTGCTAGGCAAATTTTAGATATAGATTCTGGCAAGTTATCAGTGATGATATTTGCTTTATGCAGAGTGAAATTGCTATATGCACTCAAATATTCTTGCACTCTTTGCAATGAGGTTTCTGTATGTGTGTTTGCCCATCTCAAATCTATAGAATCTTGAGCCTCCTCATAGGTGAAGCCCTCAAATGTATCGCAAAAATAGCATTTTTTATTAATAGCACTTCTATGGATAAAATTAAGCATTGCTCTAGCCGAAGAGCCTTGAAATGTGCCAATCTCAACAATATCTCCCTCTAAATGCTGTGTGATTGAAATAGCCTGCATAATATTTTCAAAGTCGCTTGAGTAAAAATGCGGCAATGGAGAGTGATTAAACTCATAAGTTAATGTATCCCACACATTTTTATGGAGGTGATAGTATCTTGCCACAGGTTGTCCCTGACACAGCGAATCATACTTAATATGATGAATAAAGGCTTCTTTGGCGGCTTCTCTAGCGAGATAATCCGCATTGTAGGCAAGGAGCAAAATGCTATCTTTTTCTACATTTTTAATATCATCAATATGAATCATTTTCACCTCTTTTATTATTTTTAACCATTTCGCCATTTGATACTTCGCACAGAGATTGTATTTACTTATCCCCCCCCCCCGCATAATTTACATCACTTAATAGATAAAGGGGTGCGTTGCATTGTGTTTGAAGATGTTTTATGTAATACGCAAGGGTGGCGATGTTGATTCTATATATGTAGCAATCCTCCATTGTCCTTGCGAAGTCGTTTATGGCTTGCCATTTTATAGATGCTCTATCGTAGCAAATGAGCCTCTTTAATGCTCTTTTGCATAGCCTTAAAAACGAAAAAATAGGGGAAAATACACTCTTCATAGTTGCTCCTTTGGTAAGAATTGTATATCTCTTAGGATTTGTGTCAAAATGTGCTCCATACGAGATATATCATATATGATTTCTATAATTTGTGAATCTGCTATGTGCCACAATGCAGGATATTGTGCTATGCTATAAGCTTTGAGCGCAGATTCTGCGTTATAGGTGGCAGTAGGAGTGCGATTATAGAGGATACTCATAGGTGTTTGCGTTTGGGTAAGAAACTCTAGCAGTCCGCACCTTAAGCCAACAATGCGTTTGGCTTTTTTTGCTAATGTAAAAATCTCTAAGAAGTCTAAATCACAAGTTTTATACACTGCCCCCCCCCCGCTTAATAGATTCTCACTTGCTTGATTCACAAATACATCATAACCTTTTTGTGTGAGTTGAGTTATAAGTTTAAGCCAAAATTCATCGTCTATGAGCTGTATAGAATTTGCTTTTGGGATAAGTAAAATAAAATTTTTAAGATTGAGATTAATCTTAGCACATTTTTGCAGGACACTCTTTTCACTTTGTGGAGGAATACACACTTTGCGCGGACAAATGTCATTGAGTGGAATTTTTAATTGAGAAATGATAAAGCAAAAATGATTGATAGGATTGTGTGGGTGTTGCTTATTAAAACCAAGAAGTTTGCCAAAAAATGCAGTGCCTGGTAATATGGTAAAGATTCTAAAAGAATGAGTGCGAAAAGAGTAATGAAAATCTGGTATTTTATGCTCTGGTATATTCACAAAAATATGAGGAATCTCTGGGCAAAGAGCTTGTATTAATTGTAAATGATAAGGTTTTGTCGCAAGTAAAAGTGGATTTTTGCTTTTATTGTTTTTAACATATCTATCAAAGCAAAAAGCAAGAAAAAAATAAACTTCTCCGCTATTTGTGCGAAACATATAAATATCATCATATTGTTTGTCAATATGTGCGAGATAGGTATATTCAAATCACTTTACTCTTGGGTCAATGAAAGATTTTTTAATGATTGTATGCAGGAGTGCAAGTTTGATTGTAATGATTTGGTATCGGTGAATCTTGGAGATAATAAGAAAATTTTGAAAAAGTTTTATTTCTGCTTTGATTACAATATCCCACTTATTTTTATAGGTTATTTTTTGCAAGATAGGATAATTAAGTAAGAGTATAGCCTTTTGTGTTTGAGTATTTGTCGTTTGTTGAATACATTGATAAAGCTTCATTACTCTTTTTACTTGCCTTTATAAATTTTCATCGATTTGGTATGCAATTTTAAAGGCTTCATCGCGTTCTTTGTTGATAGCAAAGGCGGTTTTTAGCCCACTTGGCTTTTTGTCATTGACTAAGATTCTCTCACCTAATGGCATATCACACAAAATATGATGATAAATAATGCCCTCTTTGGCTAAAAATGATTGCAAAGATTCTAATTCCTCTTGCTTTCTTGCTGTGAGCAATATCACCTTATCACCCTTAGGCAATTTCTCAAAAAAATCTTTTACGCCTTCGAGCAAAACATCGTTTCCTTGCAGGTAACCATTATGCTTGAGTATCGTGCCATCAATATCTAATATCCAAGTTTTGTGTAGAGTTGAGAGAGTAAGCATTACAACACCTCGCCTAGCTTGACTATGCCATTATAGAATGCCCCACATATTGAATCATAATCTTCCCACGCATATGTAGTGAGCGAGAGCCAAATAACAGCGTGAAGCAATTTGATTTTACGCTTATTGACAAGCGGGAGGTTATCAAAGAAAAACTCCTCCATATCCGCCCAATTATTAGGCTTTATAGCAAACTCTACTTCATTATCTTGAATATCAAGCGTGAATTTTTTTAAATTAAATTGGTCATAATCGCCTTTAAGAGAATAATAGAGTTTCGCCCAGTCATAATCCTCATCACCAAATATTTTTGTATCGCCAAAATATCCGCGTGGGTCGATAAAAGCTACTTTCATATGAAAGGTATCAAACATAAGATTGCTAAAGGTGCAATCCCCGTGGATAAGGCAGAAATATTGAGGAAAGACATTTTTGAGGGCATTTATCAAGGCTTCTTTATTGAAAAATACATTTTTGTAATAATGCCCATTGATTTTGATAAATTCTTTATCTGCAAAGGGAATAAGTGGCTGCACGAGGGAAAGTCTTTCAAAAGTCTTTGTGATATAAGTTTGCTCCGTGTCCTTATCATTTGCACTTTGTTTGGGCTGAAGATTATGCAATTCATTAAGGGCATTTATCGTGGCAAGTAAAATTTCTTTTTTTTGAGAAAAGGTAAGGCAGTCGTATTCGTAGATATTTTTGCCTTGCACGCGTTTCATTGTGAGAGGTTGATATGCGTAAATATGCGGAATAAAATCAAAATTAAGATTTTTTACATATTCATACCAAGCAATTTCATTGATAGCTATTTGCCTACCCTGCTCATTAATACCACATTTTGTTACCATATCATCATTGAATGTAATAGCATTAAATGGGCGGCATTTTGGGGCAGATTCATTATTATCCGCATAAGAAAGGAGTGTGCCAATTTCTTTTGAACCATTTAGATTTAGTCGTTTAAATGGGATATTTTGATATTTTAGCCAAGTTACAAATGCGCCCTCTTGCTTAATATCTGCTAAATATTTCTTGTTTTCAAAGATAAAGAGCCCAGCTACGCCATTTTCTTTGGAGGGTTCGTTTATAAATTGATTGTCAATATATGACCAGCGACATTCAAAATCTTTAGAAATCCCTATATAATTTCCTTTTTCACAAGGGATTGTAAAATTGTGAGAGAGAATTAAATCACACCATAGAATCATAAAGGGTTCGTTATCACCCTGTGATTCTAACGCGTCTTTAATTCCTGATATTGTCCCCCCCCCCCGCAGCTTTTATAATCTTATAATCTACTTTAGAGGCAAAACATTTGAGATATTTTTCAAGCACATCGGCTTTGTAATCTGCAATAATTGTGAATCTGTCGTTGCAGAATTTTTGAAAGATATGAAAAATAATTGGGAGATTATCCACAGGCACAAGGCATTTGGGTTTGTTTTTGGTTAAGCCCTCTAGCCTCGTGCCTTTACCACCAGCTTGAATAATAATATGCATAGAATCTCACTTGTATAGGGGGTAAATTTGTTGGCATTATAGCTTAAAATTTATTGAATTTGTTAATATCTATAATTCTTTCAAGTATCTTTGTGATTATTTCTCTTGGCATCATCAGCTTTTGTAACACCTTGTCCTTCAGCGGCACAAAAGGATAGTGCTTTTGGGTTTTATTAAGACGATTCTTAACGCCAACACTACCTTTTTGTTTAGTGATATTAAATCTCATATAGTATCGCAGCTTTTATTCTTTATATAAATACAAGATTCTATTTTTAGTAATCTTTACAGAATCTTACAAGGTTTTATTTTTAGCAATTTCCTTATATGTCTCAAAGACATCACCTATTTTTATGTCGTTATAGTTTTCGAGCATAATCCCACATTCATAACCCTTTGAGACTTCTTTGACATCGTCTTTAAATCTTTTAAGTGAGGTGATAGCACCTGTATGCACCACTACACCATCGCGTATAAGGCGCACCTTGATACCTCTTTGAATGCTGCCATCAACCACCATACAGCCTGCGACTGTGCCGACTTTTGGGATATTAAAGGTTTCACGCACTTCAGCCTGTCCTGTATTTTCTTCCTCAATTACAGGTGACATAAGTCCGCCAAGCAATGCTTTAATATCATCAAATAAATTATAAATCACAGAATAAGTTTTAATCTCCACACCAAGCTCTTTAGCCTTTGCCTTTACGCTTCCTGTTGGGCGGACATTGAATCCTAAAATGACACTATTATCGCTCGTAGCGCATAGGCTTATGTCGCTTTCGCTAATACCGCCCACGCCAAAGCCAATCACATTTACGCGCACCTCGTCATTGCTCATCTTTTCCACATTTACCTTAATCGCCTCAAGACTTCCTTGTGTATCTGCCTTGATGATGAGTGGCAAGGTTTTCAAATTGCCCTGTGCCACCATTTCACCTAGCTCGTCAAAGGTAGCTTTCGTACTTTTACTCAATTCTTTTTGACGCAGATATAATGCTCGTTTTTGTGCGTATTCCCTCGCCACAGCGTCATTTTCCACGCTTAGAAGCATCGCACCAGCTTGTGGCACGAGCGACAGCCCGGTAACCACAGCTACACCAGAGGGATAAAGCTCCTTAATGTTCTGTCCCCTATCATCAAGTAATGCCCTCACTCGCCCAAAAGCAGTATCCGCAACAACCGAATCCCCAAGCTTAAGCACACCATTTTGCACGATGATAGTTGCCACAGGTCCGCGCCCCTTTTCCAAACTTGCTTCAAGTACAATTGCCTTTGCTTGTCCTTGTTGTGTGGCTTTGAGTTCAAGCACTTCGGCTTGAATAAGGATTGTTTCAAGCAGATTCTCAACGCCCTTACCTGTTTTGGCAGAAATAGGGATAAATTCATATTCTCCACCCCATTCATTTGGTGTGAATCCAAGCTCGGCGCACTCGGCTTTGAGCTTATCGGGATTGGCATTTTCTTTATCCATTTTATTCATCGCGATGATGATTTGCACATTAGCGGCTTTGGCGTGATTAAGTGCTTCAATAGTTTGCTGTTTTACGCCATCATCGGCAGCAATTACAATAATGGCAATGTCTGTTACTTGTGCGCCTCTGCTTCGCATTTGTGTGAAAGCTTCGTGTCCGGGCGTATCGATAAAACTAATTTTTTTGTTATTTTTTTCCACCATATACGCGCCGATATGCTGGGTAATACCCCCTGCTTCACCGCTTGCCACGCGTGAATTACGAATATAGTCAAGCAATGAAGTTTTCCCGTGATCTACGTGTCCCATAATCGTAACAACAGGAGGGCGTTCAAATTCTGGTGTGTCGCCTTGACTAGAAGATTCTAATCCCTCGTGTGGATTCACATCTTGGATTGAAATCTCAAGCTCAAATTCCTCACTTAGAATCTCAATCGCGTCTCTATCCAAAAAGTCATTTTTTGTCGCCATTACACCGAGATTAAATAGCACCTTTATCACATCTTTGAGTTCGGCATTGATGAGTTCGGCAAACTCATATACGCGTATTTCCTCGGGAATAGAAATAGGACCTTTTACCTTGTCCGTATTTTTCACAATCTTAGGTGGTTTGCGCCTCTTACCCCCACGCTTAATGCTCCCCTCGTTCATCCACGGATTCTTACGATGTATCTGCACCCGCTCGGTAATTGCTTGGCGGATTTGGTTTCTCTCCTCCTCATCACGCACTTGTGTTTCATTCAGGTCAAAAAGCACAATCTCATCTTGCTCATCATCGTAGCTAGATGCAATATCTCTATTATCGAGAATGTGAATCTTTTGATCCGTGTGTTTATGGGCGACTTTGGGCTTTAGCTTGTCTTTTTTCTGTCGTTTTTGCTCCCCATTGGCACTATCGGCTAGAAGTTCCTTATAGCTTAGCGTGGGCTTTTTGACTTCCTCTTTTTTAGATTCTGTTTGTGGCTCCTCCACTTTGTTTCTACGCACAATGCGTAAACCCTTTTTGGGTTCCATAGGCTTAATACTTGTATCTAGCTCTATGTTAGGGGCTTGTTGCTCTGGTGTAGTGTCCTCATTGTGGGGTTGTGTTTTTGTTTCTATTTCTATTCTTTTCTCTGCCTGTTCTTTGGTTTGTTTGGTGCTTTTACTACTTGTTTTTTTAGTAGTCTTTGTTACCTTATTCTTGCTCTCTTTGCTTTCTTTTGATTCTTTAGAGTCTTTGTTCCCCTTAGTCGCACTCTCTTTGCTTTCTTTTTGCTCCGACTCTTGTGTGGGGATTGGATTCACACCTGTGGTCATATATTCAAGCAGCCAACCTGCTTCTTCCATTGTGATAGAGCTTGAGGCTGTTTTGACTTTCAAGCCCATTTCTTTAGCTATTTTAAAAGCATCACCTGCTTTTTTACCAACCTCACTTGCTACATCGGCTAACCTTACTTTTTCCATAGATTCCATATCTCCTTTATATGTTCTATCTGTTCTTCATTGACTTGTAGTTTATTCATCTTGATGACTATTTGAAATGTTTTGGGTTGCGCTAGGCACTCCTCACACACATAAAAACTTCGCCCCTTCCCACTAAATTCACATAGGGAGTAATTAATATTTTGCAGTCTTAAAAGCTCCTTTTGCTGAAATCTCCCGCGACATTTTATGCACATACGCGTTTGTTTTGGCATTCTCACGCTATTATACCCAAAGATTCTATGATTGCACCAAGTTAGCGCCTATATTGTCAAATTCGCACTCAAGCACGCGGAATTGCGGGAAGCGTCCTCGCAGAATCTGCATTAAATTTGCGCTATCATCGCGGTAGCAGATATTCAAAAATGACGAGCCAGAGCCCGAGAGCGTGGAAAGGAGCGCACCATTGTGTAATGCAAGTTTTTGCACACTAAAGAGTGCAGGGCAGTTTTTCATACGCGCCTTTTGGTGGAATCTATCTCTGCTTGCTTCCCTCAAAAGCTCCCATTTATGCGTGATAAACGCCGCACTTAGCATACACGAGCGCGAGAGATTAAACACCGCGTCTTTTGTCGTATATTTTTTAGGTAGATTGCGGCGAGACATTTTTGTAGAAATGGATATGTTTGGAATCACTATCACTGCTTTTATATCCGCGGGCAGTTCCGCCTGAAAGCTCACCACTTCATTGGTTTTGTCATTTAGCATAGCGATATTGAATCCCCCATAGAGTGCGGGAGTGATGTTATCAGGGTGATTTTCGTATTTGAGGGCGAGTTGCAAAATTTCGGACTTATTTATAGGCTTTTGCATTATATGATACGCACTTACAATCGCGCCAATAATTACCGCCGAGCTCGAGCCAAGCCCGCGCGATATGGGTATGGCATTGTCAAAACTAAACTTGAAATGCCCCTGCGGATAGTCATATAGGCTTAGAATCTCATTGAAAATCCTTACAAATACATTATCTACGCGCAATTTTGGGTGCTCCTCGCCTTCCCCCGAGATATGAATACTGCTAAGACGCGAGGGCGTGATGCTAAAGCTATTGTGTAGCTTCAACGCCAAGCCCAAAGTATCAAAACCCGGTCCAAGATTTGCGCTTGTCGCAGGGACAGAGATAATCACACGCACTCCTTATGCTAAAAATTGCGTGATTATAATGTGTTTTTGGTTGTATTTTCTTTAGATTATCATATTTTGGGCGAAAAAGTGGAAAACAATGCAAGTTATCTTGAAAAGATTCAAAAAACCTATCAATCTTTAGAATCTTTGCATTATTTCAGCGCACCCTGTATCGCAAAATCGTCTTAAAATTGCAAGGTGCAGTGCGGTGGGGATTGCTTAAATAAATCTCTGTATGTATCGTGTCTATGCGTGTAAGATGATGTGCTAGACAATAGCTATCCATTATCGCAAAAGTTTTAGGTTCATCATCAAATGCGCCCTTGTGTAGCATTTGCACACATTTGCCCTCCTGCATAGTCTCAAAGTCAATGTCAGTAAGATAGTCAAGTTTTTTCTTTTTTATCAGGCTTTCTTTGGTAGATTCTATATGTTCTCGCCCGATAAAATGAGGTTGGCATATCATTATTTTGTAATGGAGCTCATCTTTATCTAGCTTTGCCTGTTCGTGTCCTGCTGCTTGCTTTTTGCCCCATATGCCCTCTAATGGATACACAGCATAATCGTCAATATTTTCACCCGTGTTTTTGTCTTTTTGTAAAAGTTGGGATTTTTTATATGCCATTTTGAGCGCATAAGCAAGAGAAAAAAGCGCAGAAACTTTGTGTGAAAAAATCTCTTCATTTGGATTTCCTATGCCTGTAAGCGTAATGAAATTTTGTGCTGGTATTTCAAGCACACAGGGTGTTGTCTTTGCCCCATAGAGTGTCTTTTCTTGCTTTTTGTAGTCGTATTTCATAGGGATTCCTTGTGAAAATTTGGCTTTAGAATCTTGCACGACATTATAGCCAAATTAAACACGAGCTTACGGGGTATTATATCAATTTTGATAATGGTTTGCAATACATTTTCATTGATTCTGTAAAATCCGCAGAATTTATATTTAAAGGAACTTTTATGAAACTCCTACCTCACATTGTTCTTTGTAGTGTTTTGTGTATAGGCTGCTCTTCCGGGTCAAAAGCGCCAAATATACCACAACACACATACATAAAACAAAAAAATTTAGGCATAGGGGATAGCCCTACACCACCTAAAAATTTAAAGATACCGGGCAAAAAATCGCGCAAAATTTTAAAGCAGCAAGAAAACAAAAGACTACCCTTTAGAGATTTAAAATCTAATGCGCCAAAAGTGCCTAAAAATGAATCCGACCCCGTATCGATTATGTCCTCAAGTGGGGGCGTTTTGACGCTTTGGGCTTTGAAGGAGGGGAATTGGGTGTGGGGTTATCCTCCGCTTGATGCGCACGAGTTTGGGGAGGCTTTATTTTGGCGCGTGGTGAGCTTTGAAAATCATCAAGTGATGATTAAAAATATCGCTAAAGGCACTTGTCTAGAGGCATATAGAAATGGCGTGATTCACAGCCAATGCAATCAAAAGGCATCAACGCAGTTTTGGACTTTTAACTTTTTTGATAATCAAGCTGTGCAGATTCAAAATGTCGCTACAAAAACTTGTCTGCAAACACCCACTTTCCGCCATACGACCTATTATAGTATCTTTCTTACGCAATGTGCTATCAATATGCCCAATCTTGACCAGCAGTGGTATATGGTACCGATCATAAACCCTGCGCCAGTGATTTTTTCAACAAATTAAGGAGTAAATAATGAAAATATTTTTATTTCTTTTTATAAGTTTTAACCTTGCTTTTGCAAATCTTGAAGAATTTAGAGTAAGCACTTGGAATCTGCAAGGCTCATCAGCAAATACCGAAAGTAAATGGAATATAAGTGTGCGACAGCTTGTAACCGGTGCTAATCCTGCAAATATTCTTATGGTGCAAGAGGCGGGTGCAGTTCCTTCTTCAGCGGTTAGGACAGAGCGGAGAGTGCAGCCCGGTGGCACACCGGTAGAGGAATTCACTTGGAATCTTGGCTCATCGTCTCGCCCACGCAATGTATTTATCTATTACGCGCCACTTGATGTCGGAGCACGGAGAGTGAATCTCGCCATAGTAAGCGATAGGAGAGCTGATGAGGTGTTTGTGATTTCTCAAAGCACAATTGCTCCGCAAACCTCGCGCCCAGTGCTTGGTATTCGCATTGGCAATGATGTATTTTTCAATATCCACGCATTAGCAAGTGGTGGTGGGGATGCTGCTGCATTGGTTACAGCAGTGCATGATAATTTTATCAATATGCCGCAGTATAATTGGCTTATTGCGGGGGATTTTAATCGAGACCCGGCAAATTTACAAGCGGGGCTTGATACCAGAATCACAAATCATATTAGAATCGCCGCCCCAAATTCTGCCACGCATTTTGGTGCAAGGGGTGCAAACAGGACGCTTGATTACGCTGTGATTGGTCGCTCAAGCGAAAGCCGCTCTGCTTTGTCTTTGCCACCCATTGTTGCGCTCATTATGGTGGCAAATATCCGCGCACACCTTGCATCCGACCATACTCCGGTGCATTTTGGACGCTTTTAGGAGGTAACTATGAAAAAATTTTTATTGATTTTTGCTTTTTTTGCCTTTTTGTATGCAGATGATCCAGAGGATTTACCTGATTTTACTTCACCATTTTCGTTAAGGAGTGTTATGCTAGGCGATGCGCTAGCTCCAGACCCAGATAATCCAAATTGGAATCTCAAAGAAATTGCGCTTACTCCACAAATGCGCAAGGGTGATCCATTTGATAAATTTAATTTGGGCGCAGTGCAATTTGTTAATACAAACAAGCCGGATATGTGTTTGGGGATTGAAGAGAGTGGATTTTTTGGGCTTAAGTCTTGCGAGGAGGATTTGCGTAGTCAAAAGTTTCAAACCCTCTTTACGATTATACCAACTGCTATAGATGCGGTGCAGATTCGCTCTTTTGTTTTGAATAAAGATGAATGTATCGCTGCGTTTTTGAATCCGAGACTACCCTCAGGCGTGGGCATAGGCATCAAGAATTGTGTTGTCGATAAATTCTCTAATGTGCCTGTTAGCCATCTTATTTTGATAACGCCCGAGCTAAGAGAGGCAAAGACGATTAATCCGTAGGGGGCAGGGGGAGTTTGTGAATTTAGAATCTAAGCTGTATTTAAGGTAAAACAAAGAGTTATTTTTGCTTGCTAGATTTTAAATTTCCAAAGTTTCTGTGTAATTATATCTCTCGTTGATAAAGTCTCAACGCATAAAATCAAAGGTATTTTGTGTTTGGGCGAAAAACATAATGCTATGTTTGTGAAATTTAAGTAGCTTAGGCAAAAAGATATTGAGAATCTCAAAAAAGAGATTCACGATAGCAAAGCCAAAATTGATGAGCTACAAACACAGCAAAGCATCTTGCAAACACTTCAAAAAGGAGACACAAAATGAGTACAACAACAGCGGCAGCAGCAAATATTGGGGGGGGGCAATTCGCATATCTCGTTGATTGCGATGGGCAGAATCTCAAGCTCTATCTAGGCATTTCCAACAATCTTCCACACACTCCACACAGGCGCATGACATAGACAATGCCGCATTTTTGCGCGACACCTTTGCGGGAATTTATGCAGGCTCGCATTGTGAGGCTTGCGCACAAAATCCGCTTCAAACCCTACTTGCCTATGCGCAGGCTATGCTCGGAATCCCATCGCTCAAGAAACCACACAAACAAAGCAAGAAATACTGCATTTCGCTTGTTGGGGGAAATGCATGATGAATCCATCACATCTTAGGGAAATCTACCATAACGTTAAAGCCAAACTTCATGAAATCAATGCATGCCTCGCCAATCAAGAAGGGGAATATTTTAAAAAACAAGTTCTGTCTCTCGAAAATGTTCAAAAAGACCTTGATTCCAAGTTAGATTCCTTAAACCAAGATGCTGAATGGGATATTTTTACCATTGCATTCTATGGTGAAACCAATGCAGGAAAATCTACTCTCATTGAAGCCCTGCGGATTTATTTTGGAGAAAAAACAAAAATGGATTCATGGAATGAATTTAAAAATATCTATGAGCCATTTATAAAACAAAAAGAAAACTTGGAACAAAATATACATGAACAAGAACAAGCTATTGACGAATTATCTAAATATATTTTAGAACAAATGCTATTAGAACAACATAAGCGAAAATCTCTTTGGTATCGCTTTTTCTCATTTTTTAGCACCCATTCTCTAGCAAAACAAATTAAAAATCTTGAAAAAGAGCTTGATAATAAGAAATCACTCTACAATCAAACTCAAGAATCCTTACAGACCTTATTGAATAGATTGCTTCGCTTGAGTGATGGCAACATAATTGGCGATGGACGTTCGGATTTCACGCGTGAGGTAACTTCTTATATCTTTAGTATCAACAATCAAAACTTCCAAATCCTTGATGTGCCCGGCATTGAAGGCGATGAAATACAAGTGAACAATTCCATACTTTCCGCAACAAGGAAGGCGCATTGTGTGTTCTATATTACACGCGTGCCCACTCCTCCACAAAAGGGCGATGATAACAAAAAAGGCACGCTCGAAAAAATTAAAGAGCATTTAGGTGCACAAACAGAAGTATATAGTATCTTCAATAAATCCATCACCAATACTCAACGACTAGAACAAGCTTTGGTCAATGAGGGCGAAAAGCAAAGCCTACAAGTGCTCGATGAAAAAATGCAAGAAGCTTTGGGCGAACATTATGTTGGCAGAAAAGAGCTTTCTGCAAAAGTAGCCTTTCTGGCTCTTGCTGAATGTTTGTTTGCTGAAAGCAAGAAACGTGAGAGGGAAAAATTTTTAAGTAAATATGACTCGATAACCTTACTTCAGAAAAGTGGTTTTGGGGAATTTGCAGATTTTATTGTAAGGGATTTGGTCAAAGACACACAAGGCAAAATCAAAAAATCCCATTACAATAGAGCCAATGCAATACTTTGTGGACTTCAAGGATTACTTACAAAGATTTCTGCGACATACGAAAAACTTTTAAGCGATGCCAAAAATGAAGTAGATGATACAAAAAATAATCTTGAACACATCAAAACTCAAAACCTAAAAGCAATCTCAAATAAGATTGATGAATGTATCGAAGAATTTAAAATAAATATAAGGAAGTATACTTATAAACTCATTGATTCCGATGTGAGTGATAAAGAGTTTGAAAGACTACAAAAAGACATACAAGAAGAACTAGATAATCTCAAGAGACGCATTTCGTATATGATTCAAGACTTTAATTACAATCTTCAAATAGACTTTGGACATGATATATCTATGGACATGAAAAGTGGCATTGACACTGTGGGAATCTTTGCTTCGCTACTTGGTGCTGTGGGAATTCCTTTTACCCTGGCAAACTCTTGGAATCCCGTAGGCTGGACGGCTGCTGCACTAATGGGGATAGCGATGTTGATAGGTCTTGGTAAGTCTATATATAAATTTTTCAGCTCCGATTATAAAAAATCGGAGCAAAAAAGAGTAGCTAACAAAAATCTCGAAAGAATATCAGAAAATATCAAAGAAAACACAGAAAAAGAGCTGGAGAAGCTTCGCAGAAACGTAAATGAGTATATGCAAACGCTCCAACAAGAATGCGAAACAGTAACTGAACACATACGAGAGCCTTATATTTTTATTTGTCGAACACAAAAAGAAGTCAAGCAACTCACATACCAAATCCAACGCGAAGGAGAACTTCCATGACAAACACTATTCAGAGTTTCAAAGAACAACAAAGTAAAGCCCTAGAGACCTGTAAAAATCTTTTGGCTTTCTTGGAAAAAGGAAAGGAGATAGAAGTATTCATTGATGAAAATCTAATCAATAAGCTCTTGAGGACAATAAGTGAGATAGATTCCAAAAAGCTCAAAGTGGCTCTCGTTGGTGGATTTTCAGAAGGAAAAACGTCTATTGCGGCGGCATGGCTTGAAAGACTTGATAAATCAAGCATGAAAATTAGCCATGAAGAATCGTCAGACATGCTAGCAATATATGAACTAGGAGATGACATTGAGCTCATCGACACACCTGGCTTGTTTGGCTTTAAGGAAAAACATAGCGGCGCAAATGTTGAAAAATACAAAGACATCACGCGTAAATATATCAGCGAAGCACATTTGCTTTTGTATGTTATGAATGCGGCAAATCCTATTAAAGAAAGTCATAAAGATGATTTAAACTGGCTATTTAGGACGTTAAATCTATTGCCAAGAACCATTTTTGTTTTAAGTAAATTCGATGAAGTCGTTGACATCGAAGAACAAGATTCTTACCAAGAAGCCTTAAAAATTAAAAAGGAAAGCATAACCAAAAGATTGAGCGACTTGATTGAACTATCCAACAAGGAATGTGAAACTCTTTCAATTGTAGCCGTTGCGGCAAATCCTCTTGATAAGGGCTTTGAACATTGGCAACAAAACATGCAAGAATTTAAAGCACTATCACATATAGAAAGCCTACAAAACGCTACACAAGAAAAAATCATAACTAATGGCGGTTTTGAACTTATTGTGCTTGAAAGCATAAAAAGCATAATTGCAGATGTAATACACAAACAATTACCACTAATTACAGATGAAAATGAAAATATAAGTCAAGCCAAAATAAGATTTATTGAAGGCACAAAGCACTTGCAGTCAGACATGAAAAGACTAGAAGAAAATATTTCAGAATCAAGAAGAAGTTTGCGCAATTTTGCGACAAATTATTTTACAGACCTGATTCTACAACTACAAGGCACAAGCCTAAAAACTTTTGGAGAATTTTTTGAACGCGAGATAGAAGTGAGGGCATTATTCTAAATACAAGAATCCAGAATGAATTTGACAAACAAACTGAATATGTGCATCTCGAATTTCAAAAAATTGCTACACATTTTGAAGCAAAAATCGACACTTTTTCTAAGTTTATAAATACTGCAGGGAAAGAGGGATTGGGCTATATTCAAAAATCTGGAGTCATTAATGCTAATAATGTAAAAATAGTACGAGATAGCATGGTAAATTTTGGAAAAATAGTGGGCGTAGATTTGACTCAAGCCTTAAAATTTCAACCTTGGGGTGCCGTCAAGCTTGCAAAAGGGGCAAATGTTGCCGTTGCCGTAGCGGGCATAGCATTTGAGCTATGGGATAGCTACAAACAATACGAGAAAGAGCAGGAATTTCAAAAAGTAAAAGATGGCATTAAAGAAAATCTTGAGGGACAAAGAAAAGAAATCTTAGAGCTTGTTAATGGTGAAAGTTTTATAGAAACATTTTTTAAAAACTATATGCAGTTAAAAGATAAATATACAGAGATAAACAATGAAATGAAGGCTATCGAATCCAAACAACAAACATTTGAACAATGGGCAAATGAGGCTAAAAAGATTGAAGAACAATCTAAACAACTACTCATGGGACAAAATCAATAGAGGAGAGAGAATGAAAGCAACAACAGAAAAGGAATTGGCAGAAGCAATTGAAAGTGGTGCAAGCAGCATCGAAATATATGGCGACTTAGCAAGGCATACTATTGGCATTAAGGCAACGGGACAAGTGGCATGGTTGGTTGCCATTGGTGCGATTGGAGTCGCGGTGGCTTCCCTCATGGTTTCGCCCGCAACCGCTGGAATCACTTCAGGATTTGCTGCAGCATCTGCCGCGGGAGCTGTGGGCATTCTTGGTGCTGCCACAACCGCAACAGCAATCAGCATTGCGGTGGCAGCAGGAGGTGTTGGTATTTTGAACAGCTTGAGAGATTATAATATGGAAAAAATCTCTGACACACATGTGAAGCTGACTAAATCATAAAACCAAATTGTGATTCTATTTGTTGTCTTTTGCGGCTTCAGATGTGCCTATTTTGGCATAGAAGATTTTAGATTAATTTTTATCATTATGATGTCATTGCAACACAGAAAGGAACGAGATGATACAACCAGCGGCTGTAAAATATACATGCAAGTGTGGCTTTAGAGAATCTACCAACCCCAAAGTGATGCGCTCAACCCATTGCACGCGCAATACGCATGCGCCTGCCCCAGATGTGGCGAGATGATGTCGGGCGAGGCATTGCCACCCAAAAAACGTTATGGCTTCACTTTTTCGGACGGCATGCCAGACGAAGAATTGCTCAAAAAGACATTGGAAAACTACTTTCGTAAACTAGGACAGCGGAATAGAGATGAATAATGAAATCACCCGCAAAAATCCAAAAGAATGCACCACGAATCGATAAGAGAATCGAGACTATATTTTGCATTTGCGGGGCTTGTTGAGGGCAAAGAAAAGATGCGAATCTCTCGCGTAAATTTGAGGGCGAGAGACTGTGTTGGGGTAAGGATTTTATAATGCAGACAAGCCTGAATCTTTAGTGGAAAGGCTAGATTCTTGCAATATTGCTGAAAGAGCGTTGTTGCCTTTGTGCCATTGAGAAAAATGGCTCGAATTTCGCTTGAAGTGAGTAAGGAAAAAATATCATTGAACGCAATGTTTTTCAGGCTCGAATCGCTCGAGCCCGTAATGTCGCATGAGTACACAATATCCCAAAGAACGATAGAGTGGGATTGTAAAAATGCTTTTTGCATTTTAATATGTTGCTGTCGCTCCTCTTTGTTGAGCTTCGTGAATTTTGCATATATCGTTTCATCACCAAACAATGCCCCCAACACCTTCCAAAAACGATTCTGTAGGTGCGCATAATAGAATCCCATTTCTCTTGAAGCAACAGAGGGAAAAGAGCCGAGAATGAGGATTTTAGAATCTTTATCGATATTGCTAGGCGCGAAAGGGTGGAGGAGCATTCGGGCATTCCTAATATTATTATATAAACAATTCCGCAATAGTAGATTTGATATGATTTTGCATATTTTGAATTTGATAATTTTGTTTATTATAATAAAATAAAAATACTTCAATAGGGAGATTATCAAAATAAAGCGAATTTCCCCGAAAAATATCTTTAAAGCCACGCAGCTTATAGCGCGCATTTGCCTCAAGCCCCAATCCTTTTGGGTCGATAAAAAAGATTTTATATGCCCCGCTTTGCTTATGCCTTAGCCAAAAGATAAAATCGGGATAGAATTTTCTAAACTCTTGTTTCTCCTCATCAAAATAAGGGATATAAATCGAATCCACATTTTCAACAATCCGACTGAAACACCAATCGTATTGCTTTAAGACATTACTATTGTCTTGCAAGTATTTCTGCAAATCTTGCAAAAATTCTATTTCACTTGGTTCTCTAATTGCATAAATAATCCTGCTATCATTTTTCTTGTCTATGACTAAAGGATTATAATAATGCTCTTGCAAACTAGAATCTAAAATATATCCATAGACTTCAGCATTTTTCTTGTTGTGTTGTGATTGTAGAATCGTGTCTATATACTCTTTTGGCACTCCCTTAGATTCTAAAACCTCCCTTGTCTCCATAGTTTTTGCCTCTACAATCTCTTTTATCTTTGCATTCATCTCTTCTACAATAATAGAATCAAGCGTGGAGCTAAACTTCTTAAAATGGCAAATTTCATTGTCAATTTCTGCAAACCTTTCAAATTCCTTGCTCTTGGCATTAAAGAAACCCTCCAAAACGCTCAAAGCATTCTCCGCTTTGAGCGTTTGTATATCCCCATCTATTTTAATCGCTTGTGTTTCGCCCCCATTTGCCATTTTTTCTTTCACTTTGCATAATGTGTTATAGCCTAAATCTTTCGCTCTTATGTTCTCGCTCAAAAGCAGCACATCTTCATCAAACGATTCTATATAACTTTTAAGTTCCTCAAAATCGCAATGTGAGAGGATATAAGGCTTATTTTGTAAGCTTGTGGAATCTTTATATTTTGGCACAAGCAGGGGCTTAAAGGCTTTGCTTTTTCTAAATCCACTTAAGGGGTGGCTTTGGATAAATTCCTCTAATCCCTCTAAAATCCCCTTTATCGCCTCTGTTTGGGTTGCCATTATAAAAAGCGTCTCAATACCTAAAGCTTTATTGCGAAATCTCTCCCGCAGATTGTAATCAAGATTCTCACATTGCCCAAGCCTTTTTCTCACTCCCTTAAAAGGCTCAATCCGCACACCTCGTCCAATAGTTTGCAAAACATATTTTTTGGCATTTTTACTGCCTATGTTAATAAAGCTAATCAGATTCACGCGATTACTATCCCAGCCCTCACTAAAGACTTTGCTTCCCATCATAATTTGTATCGGCGAGTCGCTATGATTAATATCTTGAAAATATCCATTGGTAATATCTTCTCCACTCTCAATACCCAAGTTACTTAGATATTGCTTCTCCCATTCTCGAATACTTCCAATATTTAAAAGCAAGAAGGGTTCTTTAGCGTTTTTGGATTTAAAGACAATCTCTTTGGTATTGCCCTTTATCCTACACGCTTCAATCATAGAACTTTGCGAGGCATAAAACATTTCTTTTCTTAAAGTCTTAGAATCCATTGTTTGAATAAGCTCTAAAAATTCCTCATCTAAGCTTAGATTTTTATCAAAATACAAGTTTTGATTTTGTGAAAGATTCTCATAGAGATTTTGTGCTAAAGGCATAATATCTCTATCCTCTTTTAAAATCTGCAAAATCGCCTCAAAGTAAAGCTTTATCCCCGCATCTGTGGTATTGACTTTATCCGCAACAGCAATAATTAGCGGTTGATGATAGGCAAGTTTTAAGCTCTTGCTAAATTTTTGCATTATGTTTTCTCTATGCTTTTTTATCGCACAAAAGAGTATAAAACTCTCTAAGATTTTTACGATTTGCTCCTCATTTTTTTCTTTATCCCTAAAGGATTTTAAATCAGAATCCAACACCGCGATATTTTTGCCATAGCCTTGAAGATTGAATCGTTCTAAATTATAATTAAACGCACAAGTTTGCAAATCAAAATTATCACTAAAGGTTGCAGAGAAATTAAAAATAAAGCCCTTGTTAGATTCACCATTACCCTCTGCAAGCTCTCTTATATAGCCTTTGCGCACAGAATCTTTACTATCGCCCTTATGCGCCTCATCAAGTAGCACAATCCAACCCTCATCTCCTAAAAAGTTCTTATAATTTAATCTCTTCGCCCTAGAATCCTTGCCGACATTTTCACTCGTATCAAGTAAATCACTGCGTCCAATAAAGACGATATTCTCATCAAAGAGTGAAGTGCCATAACTCACGCTTTCATAGTCTTTTAAATCTTTTAATGTAATTGTTTTGCTTTGATAGGTGTTATATTCTTTGATATGCGCCTTAAACTGCTCTAAAATCTTATCGTTTGGCACAAGCAACATTATGGGTTTGGCAGGCAAAGTTTTCAGTCCAAACAAATCGTGCAAAAGGGCAATTAGCTTTATCATCACGATACTTTTGCCGCTCCCCGTTGCCATCCAAAAACTTGCAGAGTTCATTTGCTCTTTTGTTATGCCCTCTAATCCACACTCTAAATAATTTTGGTAAAGAGAATCAGGGCTTTGTGTATAGAGGCTTAAAGCAGCAATCGCGCTTTTAAGGGCTGCGATTTGATATTCTTGCAAAGAAATGCTATGAGAAAAGCTACCAAATTCAAGGGAGGCAAAAAGGGATTCAAAGTCCTGAATCTTTGGTGCAAGGATTTCTTTAAGAATCAATTTTTTCTCTAAAGTTGCTTTTTGTGCGGATTTTGTTTTACTCATTTACTTTTCCTTTACGCAAAGCTTTGTAGGTAGATTCTAAAATTTCTTTATCCTCTTTCTCTGCTTTAAGCAAATGTTCCTCTTTGCGTTTTTGATTAAATTTTTCATACTGCTCATAGGCGACTTGCTCCATTTGCACATTAGAAACACTGCCATTATCTTTTAAAATTTCCTTGCCTTGAAAGGTAAGCAAAGAATCCACATTCTGCCTCCAAAAGTCCATAGTCAAGGTTTGTTTATCTTTCACTCTAAGCTCTGCGGATTCTAAAAATACATTCACCAAGCGATTCAGGCTATCTAGCTCCTCTTTATGTAGATAATTTTTCGCCACAATCACATCGCCTTTGCGCACAATATTACCTTTCCAGCTTGTTAACCCCATATTAAGCTCCTTTGCATTTGCTCTCTCACAAATCAGCTCCGCAGCGGTTTTATGCGTAATCGCATATAAAAGCTTATTTTGCGTTTGAGCAAAAAACATTTGCGTTGCTTTATCGCTTGGGTCATAATCCACACTCAAAGCAAAAAGTTCGCGCACTTTTTGATAAAACCTTTTTTCACTTGCTCTTATATCACGAATCTGCTCTAAGAGTTCATCAAAATAATCCGTCCTGCCATTTGGATTTTTTAATCGCTCACTATCAATCACAAAACCTTTTTGCAGGTAGCTAGCCAAATGCTCATTTGCCCAGATTCTAAACTGCACCCCTCTTTTGCTTCGCACACGAAAGCCCACAGCTAAAATCATCTCTAAGGAATAAAATTTCACCTTGTATTGCTTGCCATCATTGGCAGTTGTTCGGATTTCCCGAATAACTGAATCTGCTTGCAATTCCCCCTCTTTGAGGATATTTGTGATATGTTCGCTTATGCTAGATTTGGAGGTGTCAAAAAGTTTTGCCATAGAATCTTGGGCTAAAAATACACTTTCGCCAAGTTCATAGAGTTCAACCTTGACTTTTTTATCTTGTGTGGTGTAGAGGAGGAGGTTTGGCATATTGGTCATCATAAATATTTTCCTCTTAAAATATCCAAAAATAACTGATTTCTATTTTCCGCATCACAAATCAAAGAGTCATAATCCATAAAATGTATTATTATATTGTTTGCTTGATTGTATTTATAACAAATTGGAAAATTACTATTTGTATATATTTGATTATAATCGTCTCTAATGATACTTTGCAAAACCGCATCATTAAATTTTAAAAATCCATAAGCCCAAATTCTTACTTTTTTTTGAGAATAAACTTCATTAATCATTGCAGCATAGCTAAGAATTTGTTGGTGTGCTAATGCAAAATATTCTTTCTTTGCTTCAGGTTTTTTAAATTCTATAAGCAAAATATCAGTTATCTTATCTTTTTCATAAGTATTAGAAATAATGCTTAACAAATCAGGTCTTTCTATATTCTTGTGTAACTCTGGAAAAATATCCTTAATCTGCATATCGCTAAAAATTTTATCATAGCACATAAACCTATCATCAAATAGCCAAACATTATTGTTCCTATAATCTTGCTTATCATCGGATGTTTTCTTAGGCATAAACAAATTATGAATTTCAGCTTCTATACTCCCTTTAGTAATAGAGTTTTTTAATTTCTGGATTAATTTGTCTCTATCGAATACATATTCGGCTAATTCTGTTTGCGTTACTTTCACTAATTTGGATTCATAATTTCCTTTTGCTTTATTGCTATCATCTCTTAAAAAATCTTTATCATCATTAAATTCTTTTTTTGCATTTTCTAACATATCATTCACATTTAATTCATTTCTATTTTCAAAATATACTCCAAGATAAGGCAATTCTTTAATTGATTTTTTTCTATTTTCTTTAATTGTATTTTCTACATCAAAATTATGCTCTCTATAAATTTCTTTAAGCTGATTCTCTAATTCATCATATATATCATTCCAATTTAAATCTTCAAACTCAAGCGAGTTTTTTCGTTTAGGATAGATCTGCAATTCGTTTCTTTCATCATTAACATTTTTATCAAAATAATCAGATTCTAAAATATAAAATATTCTTAAATCTTTTTCTTTTGGCAAATTATATTTACTTTCTTGGTCTAAATCTGAATTTTTTATCACAACCCTATTGTTCGCGACATAAAACCCTTCATTTTTAAAATCATTTTCCCCAAAAAGATATGATATTCCAAAAGAATAATTTTTAATTTTAAATTCTTTCTTTTTAAAATGTGGTATTTCATTACTTTTAACATTGTCTACACACTTATCATTTTTATAAATATCTATTTTAATATCTTTATTTTCTGTTTTAAAATAAGCCAAAAAATGTTCTTTAATTTGCTTTTTAATCTTAGAAAAATCAATTGAAAAATTATCTTTTGGATTTAATAAAATTATTTTAGTTTTGTCATAAAAGTCTTGTTCTTTAGGCTCTGTCATACCATTATAAGTAAAGTCAAATTCTTTATCTTTGCTTATAACCTTTACGCTTTTAAAAAGTTTGAGATATATAAATCTTCCTATACCCTTGCAGCCTAATGATTTTTTATAATTACTACGATATTCCCCAAAAGATTTTATATTGCCCTCATTAAAACCATCACCATTATCAATCACTTCAATTTTATCTATATAGGGAGTTTTATTTTTATCATCTAAACTAGAGGCTATAATTTTAAGTTCAATCAATGTAGCATTTGCCTGTATTGCATTCATTATTAATTCAAATATTACATTCTCAACCTTGACATTTTTTAATTGTTCTACAACCTCTGGTATATTCACATTTATTTTCATCACAATTTCCTACCACCATATTAGATTTTTTAGTTTTGGGTATTTGGCTAAGTCTAACGAATCTAAGTTAAGAATCTCGCCATTATCAAACTCGCAAGATTCTATGCCCTTAGAATCTAAAAACAATCTTTTGATTTTCCACCCCATTAGATTTGCCATAGAGTGAAAAATATCAAAATCTTGCCTATACTCTGTGTGCATATCTAGGCACACACTCTCACCTTTATTAAGCCTATCAATGAGTTTGCGGGATTTGCGGTAGTCTAGTATCGCCTTAGCTTTAGCATAGTCTTTGCCTTTGTAGATTTCATTGTCATATTGAGGCGAAGCCGAAATGTCTCTTTTATTGCCTTGTTGAGATACTTCAGCTAACGCTTCAGTATGACAAAGAGAGGATTTAGAATGACAAAAACTTAGCACATATTCGCAATTAGCTAATGCCTCCTCATAAGATTCTAACTCATAGTATCTAAAAGTAATGCTTGAAGGCTTTACTTGTTTATCATCTTTTAATTTTCCATTTTTCCATTCGCTACTAAAGGCTACTTTTTTAATGCGTGGGAGTATCACATTATAGAAATGCTCTCCTTGCTCTACTAGCACAAATTTACGATTTGCACCCTCACGATTAAGCTCTAAAACTGCGTGAGCGGTCGTGCCACTTCCACCGAAAAAATCTAAAATTACAGAATCTTCCTTACTTGCCAAATAAATAGAATCTTTTACGGTATGAATGGATTTTGGGTAGTCAAATTCGTTGTTTGGGAGTATATTATTCAAAATTTGCACTCCGTAATTATTTGCAGAATATTTACTATCAAACCAAGTTGTTTTAGGGTTGAATGTATCCTTACCCCTTTTTATATCCCAAACATTTCGTGTCTTTAGAAAAGTGGCAAATAATTCATTTTTAATACTTTCAATAGTTTGTTTTGCAAATCTCCATTTTCTTTCTATTCCTTGTGGGTCTATTGGATAAACTTCAACTATTCCATCGTCTCTAATGACATTTGCAGTTGGGTGAAAATCATCTTTGCATACCTCACCAAAACCAATGATTTGAGAATCTTTTACATAGATAGGATAAAAACAATTTTTTGCGGCAGTTCTTAAAGACTCTGCACCTGTAACATCTCTAAAGTTTCTTACATCTTTTTCATCTCTAGCTATCCCTTGAATAATATTTTTAATATTTGGATACATAAAATAAGCAAATTCGTTACTATAAGAAAAATTATCGCCTTGTGTGCCACTAGGATTATGCACCACACTTACGCAAGTTTTTTCATACTCATAAAAAATATTACTTAAAAGTAATCCTAAATTTTCTTGCTCATTTTCGTCAATCGCACAAGTAAGAATCCCTCTTTGACTTAAAAATTCCTTACCTAATCTTAAGCGATTTTCCATCATACTAAGCCAAGTAGAATCTTTAAAATTATTTTTATAAATAATTTCACTTGCAGGAGCATTATAAGGTGGGTCAATATAGATTAAATCCACTTTGCCTTGATATTTGGGCATTAGGGAATTCAAAGCTTGAAAATTATCCGCTTTGATCAGTTCGCCATTCAGCATAGATTCCAAATTTTCAAAACTGCTTAGAATCTTGTATTTTGTCTCTTTGGTAAAGTGCTTTGTATCAAGGGGGAGATAGCGGTATTTGTCATTACTCAATAAATCCTCTTTGTTAAAATCCTCATCAACGAGATTTAATTCTTGCCATTCTTTGATTTGGGATTTAAAGCCTTTGTCGTTTGTTATGGAATCCATAAGATTTGGATTAAGCTTATCAAGACTAAAAACATACTCCACTTTCTTTGCAAATTTTGGCTTTAGCCACACTGCCTTTAGCTCATTTTCAAAATCACCAATAAGCTTAATCACCTCATAAGCGATATTTTTAATGCGTTGCAAATGCGCGATAATCTCTGGATTCCATTCTTGAATCGCGCTTTCTTTATAAAGATAGCCAAACATCCACAAGTCAAACTGCTCTTTTAAAAAGGCAGTCGCATTTTTGTGGATAAAGAAGTCTATTTCAGCTTGTTTTTTGTAGCTTCTAAAGATTTTCTTTAACTCTTCTTCGTTAATTTTGATTTTAGAATCTTTAATAATTGGATTTTGCTTTAAATCTTTTAAGAACTCCTCGCTAAACTCATTAGAATTTTGTTTAAAGACATTGTTAAGCTCGGGGAAGAAGTCTTTTTGGTTACTCACTTTGATGAGGATTTGTGCTTTGCTTTCATCATTCGTTTCAACATTTACAAACTTAAAAATAATTTTGTTTTTATTATTGTCGGCATTTTGCTTGTATTCACTCGCATCAAAAAAGACTTCATAGGTTTGCTTCTCATCGCTTAAAGTAAGGCTTTGGTAGAGTGTGTCGGATTTCACATAATAGAGGTTTTGCGTTTTGTAAAAGAGGCTCGTATCTTTGGAGTTGCTATACACTTTGGCATAGATGTTTTTATAGGCGGGAGTATCGTTAAAAAATGGCGTGCCACTCTCATTCAAATAGCTATCAAAGAAAGTAAAAAGCTTGTTATAAATATCGTGGGATTGCGGTTCTCCCTCAATTTGTGAATCTAAGTAGGTTTTGATATGGGCAAAGTATTGCTCTTTGATTTTAAGCAGATTGCTAAAGCCGCTCTTGGCGGTGTTGCCTTGATGAAAGTCTTTGATTTTCACACCTAAGTAGCAATCCTCTAGCTTAGAATAAAACGCTTTTTTGTAATCCATACGCAACACTCCCTTATGCCTTTACTTTGCTGTATTTTAGCGATATTGGGCTTAATTTCTTATTGGATTGTTTTTTGAATTTGAGTGCAAGTTTTACGCAAAATAAGGAATAATCTTATACTCCATATCGTTTTCTTCCAAAAATTTTTTTACCCCATAATCCACATTTTCACAACTCGTTACAAACACTCGGCGAACACTTCTTTTAGCAAAAATCTTTTGATTTTGCTCTAAGTATGCGGTGCAATCGCCTAAAAAGATTCTCAAATGCTCCTGCTTCACTTGCGAACGCTCCCAATTCTTGCACTGAATCAAAAGTGCCTCTTTACCTTTATATGCAATGATGTCAATGCCTTTATCGCGCCGACCCTCCTTAAGTCCTTTAGGATATACCTTGTAACCCTGCTGTTTATAATGCCTAACAATTTGCAATTCGTATTTATCGCCTTTTTGCTTGTTTTTTCGTGCATTATTAAAATCTTTATGCCCTCTATTCTCTCTGTAAGCATAAATCGTGCGCTTTTTAGAAAAGAACACATAACGTAATAATTTAAACAATACACCCACAAATGTCTCCTTATTCCTCTAAATACTCAAATGCCACAAACACCATTAAGTAAGTTTCACCCTCTCCCATCTTCTAGCACTTTAGATTCTCCATCTGTGCCACTAATAAATTTTCAATAAAAAAACATTTTGTATTGTAACTTAATGTTTTAGTTCTTTTCAATATTTTTATTCAACCTTTAAATAACCCTTGAAATCCTTGCCTACAAGCTCTACAAGATTTTTAATAATTTTTTGTTGATATTTGTCATAATCCCTAATATTAGCACCCACATATCCAAACCATACTTGAGTTTTTTTACCTCTGTTATCCTTACAAATGATACTCACTGCAATTTTTTTTGTTACTATTGGGATAGTATATATATTTGTATTTGGCGTGGTTATGCTAGTATATTTACCTGATATATATGCCGTGCTTGTATTATATGTGGTGTAGCTCCCAGTGTATTGAGAAGAAGAAGTATCTAAAGAAAAAACAAGATAGCAGTTTGTTGATTTGGTTTCTAAATTAAATCCATTAATTTGAAAACCATATTCAACCATTGTTTCAGCCAGTGATAGTGCAAACTTTTTATCTGTGATGCTTGGCATTTCATCTGTGTAGATGGTAAGTGGTTCTTGCTTATTAAAGGTAATTTGAGGGTCTATTTGCGTTGAATAATAAGCTTTAGCAGAACAGCCATTAATAAATAGACCAGAGAGCAATATGCTTATGATAATCCAAAATCTTTTAGTGGAATCTAACATTTTTCTCTCCCATCTTCTAGCACTTTTGCTTCTCCATTAGATTCTATTTCCAACACGACATAAGGAAGCCCTTGCTTGTTTAGCTCACTCATAAAGAAGTCGGGGTCGTTTTGTTCCATATTCCACACACCACTGCCATTTTTAGAATCCACGCCTTGCGCCTCACCTCCCTGTGGCATATCTTTATTAAGCTCCAAACGCTCGGCATTGTAAGATTTCACATTAGAATCTAAAGAATGTGTATCTTGCTTAAGATTTGCAGGTTGCGCCGAAAAATCCGATTGAGATAAGGCTGTGCGCCTATCGATTGAGGATTTTTCAAGCTCCTGCGAAGATTGAGTAAGAGACACATTCTTGCTTGCCCCAACGCCCCATTTACCCTCGCATATTAGCTTCGCCCCAATCATCGCAGGCACACCTGTCGTATAGCTCACACCTTGCGCATTTACCTCCGCATAGCATTTCTCGTGCTCACATACATTATAGATATAAATCGTGCGCTCCTTGCCCTCTTTCACGCCCTTAATGTAGCAGCCGATATTTGTCTTGCCCTTTGTGCGTGAAGCTAGACTTGCAGGGTCGGGCAAAAGCGTCTTTAACACTTCTATTGGCACGATTTTTTGCCCCTTATGTTCCACGCAATCCACGCGCAAAAGCCCGACATTCTCCAAGCACTTCATATGCGTGAGGTAACTCTCGCCAAAAGTCATAAAAAAGCGGATTCTTTTTAAACCTTTAATGTTGCGCACAAGCGATTCTAGCTCCTCGTGATAAAGCAAATAGCTGTTTTTCACGCCCACTTCGGGATAATCCCACTCTTTCATTAGCGCAAGGGGTGGAATATCGCGCCACTCACCATTAAAATATGGCTCATTTTTCAAATCCTGCGTGTTAGATTCCAATTTAAAATGCTTCTCTTTAGCCTCAAATTTGCGATAAATGCTATCGTGCGAGAGGTCAAAATTATGCGCATATTGACTTTTTGAATCTTTTACCCAAAACCTCGCCTTAGAGCTGACTTCACGCAAGTTTATCTCGGGATTAAAATTTGTCGCAAAGGCGTATCCGTGGTCTCCTGCGTTGCAATCCAAAATATCAATGCTTTCTATTGTATCAAAATAATGCTTCTGCGCATACGCACAAAAGACATTTGTAACGCCCGGGTCAAAGCCACTGCCAAGCAGTGCGTAAATCCCCGCTTCTTTGTAGTGCGTGTCATACGCCCACTGCTCTTTATACTCAAAATGTGCAGAATCGGGGTGTTCATAGTTTGCAGTGTCTAAATAATGCGTCTTTGTGCGCAAACACGCCTCCATAATGCTCAAGTCCTGATAGGGAAGCGCGACATTCACCACGACTTTTGGGCGGTATTTATTAATCAAAGCCACAAGGGATTCCACATTATCTGCATCAACTTCATCAATCTCAATTTCGCCTAAACCCTTAGCGCGGATAGAATCCGCGATTGCCTTGCATTTACTCAATGTGCGTGAAGCCAAAATAATGCGTGAAAACACTTCGCGATTTTGCGCCATTTTGTGCGCGACAACACCGCCTACACCGCCTGCTCCGATTTGTAAAACAACTGCCATAATTAACTCCTAGATAACCCCACGCTCCTAGCCCAAGCGCGAAAGCTTCAAGCTAGATAGGTAGGCAAAATAAGCACCATTATAACATTTATCTTAAGATTTGTGGTATCGCTGATTGTCTTAAGCCACAAATGCTAAGCGCGTTTAGATTCTACAAAATGCATTCAAAAAGCCGAGTAGATAGAAACACAAATACACGCCACACACCCATTGGCTAGAGCTTGTCACATAGATTCTATAAATTTCGCAAAATTTATAGAATCTAAAGTCCCTCAAGCACTTTTTGGGCGTGTCCTTTGGCGCGGACATTATAAAAGCTTTGCGCTATAAGTCCATTTTCATCAATCACAAATGTGCTGCGAATAATGCCCTGCACCTCCTTGCCATACATCATTTTTGTGCCATACGCACCATAGGCACTTGCCACGCTTTTATCGCTATCGCTTAGGAGTAGAATCTTAAGATTTTGCTTACTGATAAAATTTTGGTGGCATTTGGGGCTATCAGGGCTTATGCCAACCACCACTGCACCCTTGGCACCAAACTCATCAAGCAACGCACTAAACTCTTGCGCCTCAATCGTGCAGCCGGGCGTATTGTCCTTAGGGTAGAAATACACAATCACCTTTTTACCCAGCAAATCGCATAAAGCTATTTCTGTCTCATCAGCACCTTTTAGCCTAAATTGTGGTGCTTTATCGCCTTTTTGTAGTTGCATTATCACTCCTTAAATTTATGATGAAATTGCGCTTAGATTCTAGCATTATGAAATCCATTTTAAGAATCTTAAGGGCGATTTTGGATTAAAATCAAATCCTTTACAAATGCGAGATTTTATAGAATCTGCCCTCGAGTCTTTTTCTCATCAGCATTGCTCTTAAAGTCGCGCACATAGCTTTTTATACGCTCCATAATATCCTCTGCAATCACGAGCCTTAGCCTCATCACGCTTAGGTTGAAGCCAGATTCTAAAAGTTTTACCTCATCTTTGCTCGTTACAAGTAAAGAAGTGGCATTGTATTTCTCTATCATTTGTGATAAAAATGCCTTATCAAAAGTTGAATGATCCCTCAATGTGATTTTACCCACGACAGAGGGCAAAAATTCATCAAGCCTTGCGGGATTGGCAATAGCTGTCAAAAGGAGCATTCTCTCGCTTGGATTTTCTATATGCACCTCACGCGTGTAGTCTATTCCCTCACGCACAAGTAAATCCGCCTCTTTGTAGGCACTAGGTAGCTCACGATACATACCGCTTGGCAGACAGAGCTTAAAATAGGGCTGCAAAAGTGGCACGAGCGCAATATTGAGCTTACTAAACTTAAAACGGAATCCATCGTCTAAAAACACCACTTTCGCACCCATTGCTATGGCTTTCTCTATGGCTTCGCGCCTATCTTTACTCACAATCACACTCGCGTTTTTAAGCTCCCGCGCTAAAAGATAGGGTTCATCGCCAGATTCTGTTTGTGAGGCGCGTATTTCGCCCCATTCACTCACTACGACAAGCCCCTTTGAATCGCGTTTATAGCCTCTTGAGACAATCGCCACCTTTTCAAAATGCCTCGCCACCTCGATGATAAAGGGCGTCTTGCCACTGCCACCTACGATGAGATTCCCAACGCTCACTATTGGCAAAGGGAAGTGATGAAATCGGGCAAATTTTCTTCTCGCATATGCCCCTATACCATAGAGCAAAGAAATGGGTAAAAGCAGTATCGCTAGGGTTTTTTGCCATATATTTGGCTGATAAAAATACACATCAATCCACCGCATTGTTTTTCCTTGTTTTAGATTCTATATTTGCGCTTTAGAATCTACTTCAAAATCGCCGCTAAAGATAAGAGGCATAGCGCGTTTAAAGGCATTGTTCCATACACGCGCACTTAAAGCTTCTACCATTTCTTTTTCAAAACCCTCTTCACAAAGTCTATTTTTCACGCGCTCTTGCGCCTCTTTGTCTCCTGCTGCCTCTAGCCCACCGCGACTCACAAATGCACGCAAAAAGCTATCTATGCGCTCATAGCTGTATCCTAAATCCCCCTCATCACTTTGGTTAGAGTAAAGGTCGGCACTTGGCTTCTTGCATATGATATGCTCTGGCACATTAAGGAAACGCGAGAGGGCAAAAACCTGCGTCTTGTAGAGATTCCCAATGGGATTTATGGCGGAGGCTAAATCGCCAAATATCGTGCCATAGCCTAGTAAAATCTCGCTTTTATTGCTCGTGCCAAGCACGAGGGCATTATCCGCACTCGCGCAATCATAAAGCAATGCCATACGCATTCGAGCGCAAAAATTTCCCATTCTTTGTTTTTGTGTGTTGTTAAGATTTATTGAATCTGCGCCTAAGTCCATACCCTCCTGCTTTGCAAAGTCTTTTTGAAAGGGTGCGAGGCGGCAGATTCTATATTCTATATCTAAATGTCGGGTGAGTAAAAGTGCATCGTCAAAATGTGTTTGGCTTGAGCTAAGAGAGGGCATAAGCAAGGCACGGACATTATCCTTACCCAAAGCTAAAACGCCCAAAGTCGCCACAAGAGCAGAATCTAATCCACCGCTTAAGCCTAAAACTGCTCTTTTGAAACCGCGTTTGTCAAACTCATCTTTCAAAAAATACGAGCACTTACGTACAAATTTATCCATTTTCACTCCTAAGTTATTGCCAAATCTCAATGTAAGAAAGGTTCATAGTGATGTTTTCTATCGTAGCGTTACAAATGTCGCACATTATAACACACTATAAAAATAAACAAAAAAAGCTTCATAAAATAAACAATATTTAAGGCTTTTTTGCATAGGATATTTGGTTTTATATTTCAAGGACAAAAAAGAAAGGAGAAAAGATGCAAGACACAAAAAGACGCGATTTTCTAGGAATGGCTCTAGGTGGTGTCGCTGCTGTGGGTGGTATCGCTTCGCTCTATGCAATGAAGCGTTCTTGGGACCCGCTGCCTAGCGTTGTTTCGGCTGGTTTTACAACATTTGATTTAAGTGCGTTGCAAGAAGGAGTGCTTCAAACGGTGGAATGGAGGGGGAAACCCGTGTATATCCTCAAAAAGTTACCTAATAGCAAGAAAATAGAGGGACGAGATTTTGAACTCAATGGTGCGCTTTATACGGTTGGGATTCAAATCTGCACACACTTGGGTTGTATCCCTAGCTTCAACCAAGCAAATCAAGAGTTTGCGTGTGCGTGCCACGGCGGACGATTTGACGCTTCTGGGGTAAATGAGGCTGGCACACCACCACCTCGTCCTATGGATATTCCACCATTTAAGATTGATGGGACAAAAATGGTGCTAGGCGAAGAGGGGCAAGAGTATAAAGCCCTACTTGAAGCAAACGCATAAGGAGGCGATATGGAAGTTAAAAAAGCTGGAGGCTTGGTGGATTGGCTCGACCAACGCCTTGCTGTTAAAAAATTAGTAGAAGTGTTGATGACAAAATATTGGATTCCAAAAAACATCAACTTCTTATGGGCTATGGGTGTTGTGCTACTCACATTGTTTTCGCTACTTGTAGTGTCTGGATTCTTTCTTTTGATGTATTATAAGCCTGATGTGAATCTTGCTTTTGATAGTGTCAATCATACGATTATGACAGAGGTGGCGTTTGGTTGGCTATGGCGACATATCCACGCAGTAGCTGCAAGTATGATATTCCTCATTATCTATATTCATATGTTCGTGGCTATTTATTATGGTTCTTTCAAAAAGGGACGCGAAATGGTGTGGATTGGTGGTATGCTTATTTTCGTGCTTTTCTCTGCCGAAGCGTTTAGTGGGTATATGTTGCCTTGGGGGCAAATGAGTTATTGGGCTGCTGCTGTGATTACAAATCTTTTTGGCGGTATTCCTGTAATTGGACCTGATGTAGTTGAATGGGTGCGTGGTAATTTTGTTGTAGCAGATTCTACATTGACAAGATTCTTTATGCTTCACGTGTGCTTGTTGCCCATCGTTATTCTTGGTGTTATCGGGCTACACTTCTATACATTGAGAATGCCTCATGTAAATAACGAAGATGGCGAACATATTGATTATGAAGCGGAAGCCAAAAAATATGAAGAAGGCAAGAAAAAAGAATCTAAGGTTATTCCTTTTTGGCCTGTATTCCTTTCAAAAGACATTTTTGTAGTGTGCTTGTTTATGATCGGTTTCTTCTATCTTGTATGCTTCCACTTTGATTTTGCAATGGATCCAATCAACTTTGAACCAGCAAACAATCTCAAAACTCCAGCACATATTTACCCTGAATGGTATTTCTTGTGGAGTTATGAAGTGTTAAGAGGCTTCTTCTTTAGCGCGGATTTGGGCTTAATAGCATTTGGTATCGCACAAGTAGCATTTTTGTTCTTGCCTTGGCTTGATAGAAGCTCTGTTGTTGCTCCAGCGCACAGACGCCCAGGTTATCTTTTGTGGTTTTGTCTTCTCATAGTGGATATGATAGTGCTTACTATCTTTGGTAAGCTCCCACCTGAAGGAGCAAACAACTTCATTGGTTTTGTAGCTTCTATTGGATTCTTATTCCTTGTGTTTGTTGCATTACCAGTAGTAACAATACTTGAACAAAAGAAAGGAGCGCACTAAAATGAAAGAGATAAAAATTTTAGCGATTATTGTAATCATTGTGGGTGTGCTGTATTGGGGTGTTGAGCCTCTCGCTCACAAAACTTTTCATCCAGAGGTAGCAAAGGCTGATTTTGCATTTAATGACTTGCAAGATATTGACTTAAGTAAGGGTGATGCGGCTCGAGGTAAAGAATATGTAGAAAAAAACTGCGTTGCTTGTCACACTGTTAATAGCGTAGGAATTGCTGGTGGAGAGATGACTATGTATTTCCGCGATAATAAGGAAGCTACTATCTTTACACCGGATTTGTCTGTTGCGGGTGCAATCTATGATGAGAAGTTTTTGGCTAATCTCATTCTTGATCCTGCAAATGCGCTCCACCTTACACATAAGTTCCCAAATGGCGATTTCCCAATGACGCAGTATTTTGGAATGACCGATGATACAAAACAAGAAGTATCAGACATCGTGGCTTATCTTAAGTCAATCGGCTCTATCTCGCTTAAAAAGCAAGTGCTAGAATCTCAAGAGTTTGCGGCTAAAAAAGAGGCGATTGAAAAGGCGGGACACTCTAGTGAGCAAACACAAAGCCAAATTGCAACGCTTGAAGAAAACCTCACAAACAAGGCTGTTTTCTTGAATGCTTGCTCTCGTTGCCATACGATGAAGTATGATAATGTGGCATCTCGCACTTCACCTGAAAGTCTTGATGCGTATCTTGGCTCTCCTGCGCCTGATTTGTCAATGATGATTCGTGCTAAGGGCAAACATTATTTGGAGCATTTCATCAACGACCCACAAAATGTATCGTTTAAATCCATACAAGATGCGATTATTCAAAAAGAGGGCTCACTTCCTGCAAATGATAAAAAGAGTCCTTGGCAAGATGATAGAGATTATAGCAATCTTGCTAAAGAGCTCGGCGTAATGCCGGTTGGACTTTCTATGCCACGTGTGGGGCTAACAGAAGAAGCACAAGAACGCGTTGTAGCTTATTTAGAATCTGTTGGCGATGCGAAAAAAGAGCAAAGAGAAAGTTTAGGTATTTATATAATGATTTTCTTTGGTGTGATGAGTATCCTCGCATACCTATGGAAAAAACGCATTTGGAGCGAAGTGCATTAATTGCCAAAGCACCTGCTTAATGGGTAGGTGCGCTTTTTGCGCGATAAAACGCGTTTGATAGCTCTGCTTTTTTCTCCCGGTGTGTAGAATATGTTATTTTACCACCATTCTCCCTCTGCATAGGAGGGACAAAACTCCATATAAAACAAAACATAAATATATCAAATAGAATCTGTATAGAATCCCCCAAAGCACATATTAGATTCTAAATAAAGTCAGCAGAATAAAATATATATTATTAGGCTAGGTGCTAACAATAAGCACAAAATACAAGCGTTTTATTTTCTTAAATTAAAAAGTAGAGTAGGGAGAATAGAGCATTTTGCGGCAGATTTAGACAAAAATGAATGCAAAAGCTCAAGCCTTATTCTTGCCTCAAGCCCTTTAGATTCTACATTTCGAGGCTAGGTATCAGTCTTGCCTCTACGCACTATGGATTCTATATCTTTATCGCTTTAGCCCATTGACCGTTTGGAGCATAGAATCTGCGGTTTGAATCGTCTTAGAATTCGCCTCATATGCCCTTTGTCCTGTGATAAGGTCTGTCATTTCCTCAACTAATTTTACATTGCTTAGCTCCAAAAAACCTTGTCGTAACTGCCCAAAACCATCAAGTCCGGGCACACCAGCCACTGGGTCGCCCGAAGCATTGGTATTGATAAATAGATTGTCACCCAAAGAATGTAACCCCGCAGGATTAATAAAAGTTACAATCTCAATCTGTCCTAACACATTGACTTCTGTTTGGTTGCCTTCAATCACGCTTACCGTGCCGTCTGTGCCGATATTGATTTGTGTAGCACCCTCTGGAATGGTAAGCTCTGGGATAAGGCGATAACCCTCTGCATTGACGACATTGCCATTATTATCGAGCTTGAAGCTCCCTGCGCGAGTATAAGCGATATTGCCATCAGGCAACTCAATTTGAAAGAATCCATTCCCCGTAATAGCAACATCAAGATTATTCTCGGTTTCTTTTGGGTGTCCTTGTGAAAACATTTTTTGTATCGCCACAGGACGCACCCCGATACCTACTTCAATACCTGTGGGCGAGATAGTTGTTTCACTCGTGCTTGTTCCAGCATATTGTAGCACTTGATAAAACAAATCCGCAAACTCTGCCCTTTGTTTCTTATAGCCTGTGGTATTGACATTTGCGATATTGTTTGAGGTATTATCAATATGGAGTTGCTGCCCTAGCATACCGGTAGTGGCAGTGTAAAGAGATCTCATCATAGCCTTATCCTTTGAGGTATAATCGCAGCCTGTGCGCTTTATGCACAAACCAAGCAAAAGTAATTCCATAAATGCGGCTTTTTAGATTCTATAAGCTCATTCAAGCTACAATGAGATTCACTTTATAACCTTAAGGCATACAATGCTCCTTACTATACTCTATATCATTGCTATCACAGCCGAGGGAATGACCGGTGCGCTCGCCGCAGGTAAGCACAAAATGGACCTTTTTGGTGTGATATTTATCGCACTTGTTACTGCCATTGGAGGGGGTTCTATCCGTGATATTTTATTGGAGCATTATCCGCTTACTTGGGTAGCACACCCCAGCTACATTGTGATTGTGTGTGTTGCGGCATTATTGACGACAAGAGTGCCTCGCGTGGTGGCACGAAGCGAGGGTGTATTTTTGACCCTTGATGCCATTGGGCTTGTTGTATTTAGTATTTTGGGCGCACAGGTGGCGATTGATAAGGGTTATGGATTCATTATCGCTGTGAGTGCAGCAGTCATCACGGGGGTATTTGGTGGTATTTTGCGTGATATTTTGTGTATGCGTATTCCGCTTGTGTTTCAAAAGGAGATTTACGCAGGTATCGCGCTCCTTGCCGGTGCGATTTATTACTCATTGCTTGAATATGCGCATTTAGACATTATGCTTGTAACGCTAATTACTCTAGTTATCGGTGTGGTTGCAAGGCTTCTAGCGATTTTTTATAAACTCTCCCTACCTGTTTTTACCTACGAAGAGGAAAAGAAAGAGTAGGTTTGTATGCAAGTTTTAGATTATTTTTTATACAATGGCACTTTTAGTTTACTTTGCAAGGATACGCAATGAGTAATTCCATAGCCCTAGCTTTGAAGTATCGCCCGACCTGTTTTAGCGATTTAGTAGGGCAAAGTGCCATATCACAAACTCTCTCTTTAGCACTAGATTCTAAACATCTCTCCCATGCCTACCTTTTCAGCGGATTGCGCGGGAGTGGGAAGACAAGCTCGGCTAGAATATTTGCTCGTGCCTTACAGTGTGAGAGAGGACCAACAAGCACGCCTTGTGATACTTGCGCGAGTTGTGTGGCGGCATTGCAAAATAAGCATATGGATATTATCGAAATGGACGCGGCGAGTTCGCGAGGGATAGATGATATTAAGCGCGTGATTGAGCAGACAAAATACAGCCCGAGCTTTGCGCGATACAAGATTTTTATTATCGATGAGGTGCATATGCTAAGTAAAGAGGCTTTTAATGCCCTGCTTAAGACGCTTGAGGAGCCGCCGGAGTTTGTGAAGTTTATCCTCGCTACCACCGACCCATTGAAGCTTCCAGCGACTATTTTAAGCCGCACACAGCATTTTAGATTCAAGCAAATCTCCCATAGGCTTGTCGTGGAACATATTAGCAATATTCTTAATAAAGAGGGTGTGAGTTATGAGGCACAAGCCCTTGATATTATCGCGCGGAGCGGTGCAGGGAGTTTGCGCGATACACTTACTTTGCTCGATCAAGCAATTATTTTTTGTAAAAATCATATTGAGGTTGGGGCTGTAAGTGATATGCTCGGTGTGGTTGATCCACAGGTATTGAGTGATTATTTTCGTAGTATCGTGCATAAGGATTCACAAAAGACGCAAGGGATTTTGGAGCTACTTTTTGAATATGAATGCGAGATGATACTCGATGAAATGATGCTTTTTTTGAAAGATAGATTGTTGCAAAAAGATAGCGATTTTCCGCCATTATTGCTTGATAGATTCGCACGGATTTTGAGTGAATCTAAAAGTGTGCTAAATCTCAATACTGATGGCAATTTCGTGCTTCTCCTCTGCACTCTCAAAATGCAAGAAGCCACAAAGGTAAAGGATATAGAATCGATGATAGAAGAGCTTGAAAACGAGCTTTTCACACCTCAAAATTCACTTAGCATACAGAATCTGCAAGACGCGATACCCGCACAGAATCTTACAAATCCAATGCAGCAACAAAAACAAGATTCACAAAATGCGCAAACCTTACAGAATCCCCAAAGCGTACAAGCTCCAAATGCTTCGCTCAATGCTAAAATACAATTTAGCACTCTCATCACAAAAATTAAAGATAGAAATGCCCAGCTAGGCATTATCTTTGAACGTAATGTGTCTTTTGTAGATTTTTTGCCACAGAGTCATACATTGCGGTGGCAGAGCGTGGCGCAAGGTGCAGATAGGGATATGCTTAAAGAATATAGCAAAGTCATTCGTACTTTGGTTTGCTCTGTCTTTGGTGATGAGGTGCATATTGAGCAGATAAGCCCAGCACAAGGCGTACATACGCCACCAAATGCGGCACAGAGCAAGGGAGATTCTATAAAAACGCCTCCATTAGAATCCACCCCTCAAGCGAGTTTAGATACTCATACAGAATTTGACACATCAAGTGTAGAATCCATCGCGCAGGTTTCTAGCCCTAAGGTTTCACAAGATTCTAATGTAGCACAGAATGCTAATGCTACCGCGCACCCTAGCACACCAGAACAGGAATTTTTGGAACAAAATAAAGATTTGCTAAGAGCCATTCACGAGAGTATTGGTATTAAGGAAGTGCGCACAAGCCATACAAGCGCAAATGGTGGCGACAATGGATAGATTCGTATTGCAAGAAAACGAGCTCAATATCCTATGTGAGCTACTCAAAAAAACATTACACATCGGCTCTATCGTGCTTTTGCAGGGTGATATAGGTAGTGGAAAAACAACACTTGTGCGTAGCTTTATAGAATCTTTTGGGACAGATTCTATTGTTGGCTCACCCACCTTTAGTCTTGTGTTGTCTTATGAAAATGCGCAATATGGTAGCATTTACCACTATGATATGTATAGAAAAACCCTGCAAGATATGCTTGAGCTTGGATTGCTTGATATGCTTATGAATGAGGGAGTGCATTTTGTGGAATGGGGGGAGGAAAACTTGCATCAACTTTTAGCGCAAAATGGATTTAGTGTCTCTCGTATTGCTATTACATCAAATGAAAATAACAGAATCTATGAGGTTAGCCTATGAATAAACTTAAAGCAGAGCATTTAAGTAAGCATATTAAAAAGACAAAAATTGTAGAAGATGTGTCGCTTGAAGTCAATAGCGGCGAGGTTGTGGGGCTTTTGGGACCAAATGGTGCGGGGAAGACGACTACATTTTATATGATATGCGGGTTATTGCACCCCAGCGATGGAAATGTGTTTTTAAATCACACAAATATTACAAAACTCCCTTTACACAAGCGTTCAAATCTTGGCATCGGCTACTTGCCTCAAGAATCGAGTATTTTTAAGAATCTTAGTGTGGAAGAGAATCTTATGCTTGCAGCGGAGATTAGTATTAAAAATGTTAAGGATAGGCACATAAGAATTGAAAATATGCTTTCAGAATTTAATATCGAGCCTATCCGCGCGAGAAAAGGCATTAGTCTAAGCGGTGGGGAGCGGAGACGCGTTGAAATTGCTCGAGCTTTGATAAAAGACCCAAAGTTTGTGCTGCTTGATGAGCCTTTTGCAGGAGTAGATCCGCGCGCTGTCAATGATATACAAAATATCATTTTGAAACTCACCGAGCTTGATATTGGTGTACTTATCACAGACCATAATGTGCGCGAAACACTTTCTGTGTGCTCCCGCACTTATGTAATTAAGAGCGGCGCACTTCTTGCTAGTGGCAACGCAGAGGAGATTTATGCAAATGAGCTTGTGAGAAAATACTACTTAGGAGAGCATTTTAAAGTATGAGTGTTGGTGGCAAATTAAAAAGCAATCTCAATGTCAAGGCGAGACTTTCTACAACATTAAAAAGTTGGCTGCCTATTTTACAAAGCGGATTGACCGAGCTTGAAGAGACACTAAATACCATAGCAGAGGAGAATCCATATGCGAATGTGCAAAGCCAAATGCTTAATAATTTTTCGGCTAAAAGCTATAAGAGGTCTAGCCCACAGCTAAACGAGGGTTTTGAATCCCAGCATATTAGTGAGAAAAGCCTCTATGAAGTGCTTGAAGAACAAATAGATTCTAAACTTTTTCCTACGCAAAATTCGAGAGACATTGCATTTAAAATCGTAGAGAATCTTAACGATGAGGGATTCTTAGATGTCGCAGTGGGCGAAATTGCGCTAGAAATGGGTGTAGATGAAGATGAAATTGAGCGCGTGAGGAAGCGATTTGCTTATTTAGAGCCTTATGGCGTGGGTGCAAAGGATATTATAGAATCTTTTCTTTTTCAGCTTGATAATACTGATTTGGATGGGCAGAGTTATGAGCTTGCTACGCGCATTATCCGCGACTTGCATCGCCACAGCAAATATAAAAATCACCCAGCGTATAATGAGGTGATGAAAGCGATTAAGACTTTTAAAAATCCCCCCGCGATTGACTTTAGTGCGCGTGAAAGTGAGGTTATACCTGATATTTTTATTTTCGAGCGCGCAAAAAGCGATAGCCTCAAAAATAGCACTTATGAGCTTGAAGTCTCTGTCAATGATAGCTATTATCCCAAGATTCTCATTCAAGAGCAGCTGAATGTGAAAGATAAGGACAGTATGGAGTTTCTCAAAACCAAGCTGAAAGAGGCAAAGGATTTAGTCGATGCGCTTGATATGCGTAAGGCGACAATTCTAAAAATTGCCATTGCGTTGCGCGAAAATCAATATGACTTTTTTATGGGCGGGGAGATTCGCCCGATGAAGCTAAAAGACATAGCCCAAGACTTAGGCTATGCGCCAAGCACCATTTCACGCGCTATTGCCAATAAATACCTTGAATGCGATAGAGGCATTTTCCCTATTAAAAGCTTCTTTACCGCTGCGATTGATGGCGATACATCTAATGCCTCGATTAAGGATTTTATTTTGAATCTTGTTAAGAATGAAGACAAAAAGAAGCCTTTGAGTGATTTAAGGATTCTAAAAATCGTGGAGGAGAAGTTCGCACTCAAAATGGTGCGCCGCACAATCACAAAATACCGCCAACAGCTTAATATCGCAAGTTCAAACGAGCGTAAAAGGCTTTATGAAATGAGCGTGTAATTACGCAAAGCTTATTTTGTATTTTAACTACCTCACATTTATGAAAGATTCACTTTTGCAACAAGCAGCTTTTATTGTACCTTTGTGGCATAAGCAGATTCTTAATTGGTATCAACAATATGGTAGAAGCACTCTGCCTTGGCGCAATCTTAAGGGCGAAAATGCACCCTATGGCGTGTATGTGAGCGAAATAATGCTGCAACAAACGCAAGTGAAAAGAGTGCTAGAATCCTACTATGCACCTTTTTTGAGAGCTTTCCCTACGCTTGAAGCCCTCGCTCTTGCTAAGAGTGAATCTGTGCTGAAAATGTGGGAGGGGCTTGGCTATTATTCTCGTGCAAGAAATATGCAAAAATGCGCTCAAATTTGCTGTGAAAAGTTTAATGCTGCTTTGCCGCGCACTTATGCGGAGCTTATAAGCCTGCCGGGCATTGGCGCATATACTGCGGGAGCGATTTTGTGCTTTGGCTTTGGGCAGAGTGTGAGCTTTGTTGATGGCAATATTCGGCGCGTGTTATGTAGAATCTTCGCCCTTGAAAGCCCAAAAGAGCCACTTTTAGACGAGCTTGCCGCGCTCCTTTTAGATTCCACAAGGAGCTTTGATTATAATCAAGCCCTGCTTGATGTGGGGGCGATGATTTGCACACCCAAAAATCCTGCTTGTCTGCTCTGCCCAGTGCGCAATGTTTGCAAGGGACAGACAAATCCCACCCTCTACCCAACGCCAAAAAAATCCATTTTAGAGCCGCTTACACTTCATCTTGTCATCTGTGTGGATAAAAAGGGCAAAATCGCCTTTATATATGAGGATAAAAAAGGAAGCAAAAATGCTTTGTATCAAGGTTTATACAATCTCCCAAACCTTGCGCTAGAGGACATTGCAAACGATGAAAAATACTATAAAAAATGCGGAAACTTTAAGCACCACTACACAAAATACGCTATTACCGCAAATGTATATAAACTTGATTCTAAGAATCTTGATACATTAAAGCAGTCTATGCCGCATACAAAGCTTTATTTTTTCTCCTTAGAAGAGCTAGATTCTAAACCGCTTTCATCGCTGTGTAAAAAGGCGTTGCAGTTAGCGGGATTTTCAAGAGAGATTTAAGAATCTAAGGCAAAGGATTCTATCACAGACAAATAAGTGAGAATCTCGCATTAATTCCTTAGTCTATACTTTGGATAATAAACAACAAATACAAAAGCTTAAAGACAATGCAGAATTAGCACAAGCAAGTTATGAGCATTATGATTTGTTGGCAAATAATTGTGGGGATTCTATTATCAAGCTTAAAGATATTCATACTTCCTAGTGCAAGGGGATTAAAAAGCATTAAGAATATAGACAAAGAAGCTTTAAAGCATTTTGGATACAATCATAATTCAAGCTTATCATCGGAGTAGAGAGAATAAAAAAATGCAGTATAAAGGACATAAAATCAAATATATTCTCTTAGGCATATTTGGAATTTTAATAACATTTTTTATGATGAAAGGTTGTTCTTATCCTACAAGTTATCGTGCCTTTATCCCTAAGGCTTTAGATTCTGAATATAAGGAATATGAGAGATTATGCGAAATTTCCCAAAAAGGCATTGTTTATTCTCGCCCTTTACCGCAATATATACAAGATTATTATACTCTGCAAGAAAAAAAGACCTTGAGGCAAGATGTTCGTGTTAAATCGTTTTGGCATAGTGTCACTCAAGATATGGTAACTGATACTTTTGTCGAAGGTAATAGTAGCCAAATAGCATTAGCTGTTGAAAAAATAAATAAAAAAGATAATTTAAGTATCAAAAAAGATTTTATATTACTAAAGCCTTATATTTATCAATTATCATTCACCATACAACTTGGCAATACTTATGCTCTCATATCTTCTCTTGTGGATTCTCAAAATAGAACAATATATGTCTATAAGATAAGTGAAGTATTTTATTATACAAATTGGAGGCAAAACCCATTAACAACTTGGGGTTATCCAAGTAAGTATAATATTTATTGTCAAGCAGGTGAGGAGGAAACTATTTTATCCTATAATAATCCTATACAATATCTACATACACTCAAAACAAAAGGTAATGAGCAAGACATATTGTTTATTGAAAAAATTAAAAAGCACTTTGAGGCAAAAAGATAAAATTGCAAGATTTGCTTGTCCAAGACAAATTAAATAAAGAAATCAACTCATAAAAAAGGATAGAGTATGCAAAAAAATAACCCCAAAAACACAAACATATTGTCAAATGCTCACATAGATTCTAAAAGACGCAAAGCTATTAAAGATTTAAGAGACTTAGGCTTACTTGGTGCAGGTAGCATACTAGGATTGCAAATATATAAAGATTTTAAAAGCCATAGCATAGATTCTCTATCCTCTAGTCTTGATACTTCTTTACAATCTCACACATTAGATTCTACTTCTCTCTTAGAATCTAATGCCCTAGATTCTTTGCATTCTCTCTCTCATTCTAATATCCCTAGTGAAATCCTCTCACTCCCTCTCAAATACTTTAATGTGCCACAAACATACACTATGCTTTTAGAATCTAAACTTCCAAGAAATCAAAGAGAAAATCTACTCTATATCGTGCCATTACTTACAAGTAAAGACTTTAAGCATACAATGCCTAGTCTCTATCATCACTATAATGCAGAAAATAATACACATAGAATCTATAATGAGACAAGCCAATTCTTGCAATATCACTATGACACTTTAGGCTCTTTACTCAAAGACTTGCAATCTCATCATTTTATAGCAAGAGATTATAGAGCATTGAGCCAAGATTCTAATAACCTTTTAGAAAATCTTTTGCAAGAGATGATACAAAATCTCATCATACATAACACAATAAGCCATATATCCCTCAATGATATAAGCAAATACCAAGTGCCAGAGGGGAGTAGTTTGTATCAAGAATTTAAGGAAAGAGAAAGAAAAGGGGAGGCATCAGCCATTGATGCCTATAATGAAGCCTTAGAAATCCTAGCAGATTATAAAGACTACTTTTTTACCAGCACTCCAAAGAAAAATGACCAAGGTAAGATATTAAGCTACAAAGATGATAAAAATAAAGCAAGGAGATTATTAGAATGCCTTAATACCATAGGGCAGAATAATATTAAAGCTTTATATGTGGGGGTGAATGATGAGAATAAATTTGACAAGCTACCAACACCTACTATTATGGGAACAAACAACGATAAAGAAGATAACAACCAATCACAACAAGATAAGAAACGTCCCAAATTCATAGGTCGTCTAGCCACTACTATCATTATAGAAGATGGCTTATGGTTAGGATAGATTTTTAAATAAGATTAAGGAGAAATAATGAGTGAGACATATCAAATCTATGCACCAAATTCAATAATACTTCAGGTCGATAAAGGCACAAATAAGATTCATCTTACGCCATATACTAACATAGAAACAGGCAAATACACAGAGGAATATTCTAAAGCCTTGTTGCAGGCTTGGCAGATAATGGAAGAAGCAAAGAAACAATATAAACCCCTCTACTTTGACCCAAGCCTTAAAACAAATCCAAATCATTTTAAAGAATTTCAAAGCTTTCGTAATCTCTATCTTAAAGACCCTATAAAAAAAGCTATAGCTCCTTGGACTAAAAAAGAAAAAGCCTATTATGAATCTTTACAAACTAAAAGAGAGAGATATCAATACTTAGTAATAAGAAGTGGCTTAAGAAGTGCAGTCATAGATATACCCTTTGATGCTATTGGTGGTGTAGATGAAAAGGGTAGGGTAATAAATCCAGAATATGAAGACATCTTTTATCAAGTAGATAGGAATAAAGATACATTAAAATCTGAATTCTTTGCTACAGAATGGGGCATAGCTGCAGGGATACTAGGGAATCCAGAATATTTTGCTTCAGATTTGACAGGTTTTACCGCACGATATGTGCAATCTACAATACTCTATATACAGCTTAATCCAAAAATAGATTATAGAGGCATATTAAAAATCATAGAAATATATGGAAAGGATTATGTGGGGAGTTTTAGGACTTTTAAATCAGGATTACGTAAAAACCCCTTACGCCAACAACAGCTCATAGCCCTAGCTAAGAGCATAAAGCCTGATAGATTTGGTATGCTCCCATACATAGATGAGATAATGGGAGTAGATTGGGTAATGGATTTGAATATGTTATATGGGTATGCCATAGATGGAGATGGATATAATATAGAAGCATATATTAAGGAGATAGATGAAGGCAAACTCCTAGACCCAAGAGATCCTAAATCCACAAAGCAAACACGATTAGAATTTCGCAAAAGAATAAAATCTATTCCTCATCTTAGAAGATACCATTTAGATTTTCCAAATGACTGGACACAAAAAAAGGTAGATTTATATATAGATTCTATGCTTTTAGAAGCTAAGATTATGGCAGTTACTCCCCCTCAAGGCTATCCCAATGCTCCCACTTACTATATCCCAGAGTATTTAGATGAACTCTATGAAGCAGGTAAGCTAGATAAATTGCTCAATCCCACTATCCCAGCCATATATAGAGAATCTTTCCCACAAGAGTTACGTGATAAAATAGAATGGTATGCTAAAAAGCATCATATTAAATAGAGGTGTAATATACAGCAGGTATATCATAAAAATAATATTATTAGATAGAGCAATAAAACGAAATAGAAAATAAAGATAGTTTATACAAAGAGTAATGATATAAGTAGAAATACAAATACTATAAATATAATACAAAGCATACATACCATAGATAAATCATATCAAAGGACACTTATGCAAAAGAATAACCCCAAATTCACAAATACACTCTCAAATACTCTTTTAAACTACTCTCTCTTAGATTCTACTCTAAATATTAAACTCACATTAACAAACAAAGAATCTAAAGAAAAACAAGATAAAGCTATCATACAAAGAGAACAAAAACAACACAAAGAACAAAGCAAACCTTTAAGCATTGCAATGCTTCACCCTATACTAGAAGATAATGAGATGAAATGCTCTCACGGAGGAGTAGTGCAATTAAAATCCAATCTAGGCAAAAGCATTCAAGATAAGAATATCCCTTTTATATTAGAAACTGATTTACTCTATAGCTCTATTGTAGGTTGTCCTAATCCTCCTATAAGTGGAGGACCTTGCACACAAGTAGCACTCATACTTCCTAGTTCTCGTGGATTAAAAAAGCATAATGAAGATTATCCTATAATGCAAGATTTAGTAAGCTCTGGAGTATTCTCTGATAAAGGAGTTCCACTTATTTGTATTCCTAAACCTAATAGTTATAAAATCAATGCTCCTAGTCCTACTCATACTAAGAATATCACTAAAGAAGCTTTAAAGGCACAAATAGACCCTACTCCTCCTACTCTCAATATTATCACTCCTTTTAAAGACTTAGAAGAATATTATCTTACCCCCTCCACTTATGAAGAAAGAGAATCCAAAGATTCTCTTATATCCTCTCAAGCAAAATTCTATATGCCAAATAATCCCATAGATATAGAGTTAAAACCTCTTACTCAAAAAGAAGAAGACTATCAAGACTTAAAAGACAATTCTATCTTAGAATCTCTTTTAAGAGAACTCCTCATAGATTATCATCTCAACTCTTTTTCTTACAGAATACTCACTCTAAGAATAGCTTATACTCTGTATGAATATATCCTTATTATTCCTAAGAGTATCCCTCACTTTATCCATAAACTCTTAAAAGAACAAAGAAATAAAGAAGAACTCTCTTTAGGTTATGGAAGATTTATAAACCTACAAAGAGATTATGTAAGAAACATACAAAATTCTACAGAGCAACATTACTCCAATACCCTTACTCTTCATATTCAAGGAAGGATTCTTCTTTGTCCTAGTGGAATGGAGAGAGTAAGATTAGAGGTGGGATAGAATTTGGTATAATAAGATATAATTAAAGTATAAGAAGGGAGAGAGTGTGCTATGTATAAAAGAATATTGATATTTTTCACTTTATTGTTTGCTAATATACTTTATGCCTCCAATCCTTGCAATGAAAACATTTCCCAAAAAGATAAAGATAGCTTTAAGGCATTAGAACTCAATCCGCCTTTATTTCAATGCTCTTTTAAACAAGAAAAGGTGATGTGGCAATATAATCAGACTTTGCAAAAAGATTATGACGCAACACTCAAAGAGTTACAAAGCAATTTCCCGACACTATCCCTATCCCAAGCAAAAGGGTTGCGTTATGCCCTTTATATACAAGATTCTTTAAACACGATAAAGAAAAATGAAAATACAAATAAAGATTCTAGAATCTAAGCAGATTCTAGAATCCAAAAATCGCAAGTCGTATTTTAAATTTTTAAATCACACCTTGGTCTATCATTGCTCCAGCAACCTTGCGGAATCCTGCAATATTTGCACCAAGCACGAGGTTGGTAGGATCGCCAAATTCTTTTGCAGTTTCACTTGCATTTGCATAAATGCTTTCCATAATGCTATGTAAGCGTTTATCCACAACTTCAAAAGTCCAAGGATTCATACTTGCATTTTGTGCCATTTCCAAACCACTGACTGCTACACCACCTGCATTTGCAGCCTTACCTGGTCCATAGCAGATTTTCGCATCAAGGAATTGATGCACGGCTTCAATAGTTGAAGGCATATTTGCACCCTCGCTCACGCATTTGCAGCCATTGCTAAGCAAAGTTTTAGCATCATTGCCATTTAGCTCATTTTGTGTAGCACTTGGGAATGCCGCAAAACAAGGGATAGCCCACACAGGATTGCTATCTTTTGGATAATCAGCTACTTTTGTATAAACCGCTTGTGGTCGTGCTTTTGCATATTCAGCAAGTGTTTGACGCTTCACTTCTTTGATTTCTTTAAGGAGAGCTAAATCAATGCCTTCTTTATCATAAATTATACCTTGAGAATCACTTGCAGTAACAGGAATCGCGCCAAGTTGTTGGAGCTTTTCAATCGTATAAATAGCGACATTTCCAGCACCAGAGACGCTGCAGATTTTGCCTTCCAAGCTCTCGCCTCTTGCTTTTAGCATTTCTTGTGCAAAATACACGCAACCATAGCCGGTAGCTTCTGTGCGCACAAGGCTACCACCCCAAGGAATTGCCTTACCTGTAAAGACACCTTCAAAGCAGTTTGTCAATTTGCGATATTGTCCAAAAAGATAGCCGATTTCTCTGCCACCTACGCCAATATCACCTGCTGGGACATCGGTAGTCGCGCCAATGTGGCGATATAGCTCATTCATAAATGCTTGACAAAAGCGCATAATTTCACCCTCGCTCTTGCCCTTAGGATCAAAGTCGCTGCCGCCTTTGCCTCCACCCATTGCGAGTGTAGTAAGAGAATTTTTAAGAATCTGTTCAAAGCCTAAAAATTTGATAATACCCTCATTTACACTTGGGTGGAAACGCAAACCACCTTTATATGGTCCAATCGCAGAGTTAAACTCAATACGATAAGCTCTGTTTGTTTGGATTTTGCCATTATCATCTACCCAACTTACGCGGAAGTGAATCTCTCTATCAGGGATAGTCAAACGCTCTAATATAGCGTAATTTTCGTATCTTTTATCCTTTTGGAGTGCGGGTTCTAGGGATTCAAAAACCTCCTCTACGGCTTGGTGAAAAAGCACTTGTGAAGGATATTGTTCTTTGAGTCTATTGAGGACATTGCGTGCGTATGACATTTGGGTCTCCTTTGAATGTGAATTAGCGTTAAACGCTTGAGTATTTTATGTCATTTATATTTAAAATTTTCTTAATTAAGTTTAAATTAAAGTTAATTTCTACAATCCAAGTCCCAAAATTTCCCATAGTTCATTAACCTGCGTATCATCGAGTAGAATGCTACTCTGTGTGTGTAAAAATTGCATAATATCGCTCATAGCAAATCTATGTCCGCCGATACAAAAGTTATGAGCAAACAAAAAACCACGCGCTAGACTTACCATATCACCTAGTGCCTCCTCACATACGAAGCAAAGCCCGTTTTCCTCATCATGTGCTCTCCCCTCAAAATGCAGTATTTTGGCATACATTTCAAGCACCACGCGTTTAGGATTCTGTAAGTGCAATTTTTGCGCCCCCTCTTCTAAAAGCCTAAAATAAAATTCATCAATTTCATACACATCAATTAAATGTTTATAAAAAAGCTTAATAAAATGTTGCCACACATAATAACGCGCACTATCGGATTCCCATTTAAATCCAAGATGCAAGATGTGCTTGAGCTTGGGTAAAAAGGTCATACTTGGTTCTTCTTCAAAGTCGATTTTGCGCCCGATATTGATAATGCTATGCCTTGTGCCATAGAATCTATACAGGGTCTTTATATACATTGGTGTGAGAATCTTCACAATCATATCTTCGTTGCGTGTTTTTTGCATAGACAAGATATAGCCTTGCATAACCCCTCTTTATAAGCTTTTTCTAGCCCTTTTTGATACAAAAGAGATAATGAGATATAAAATTATACCAATACACAAAAGTACGATAGGCATTACATAAGAATGTGCGTTAATCTCCTCAAGCACAGATATAACGCCGCTACTTGCATAATATCCGCATATTCCTACAACCACTGCCCAAATAGCACAACTCATAGCATTGAATATAAAAAAGGTTTTTATGCTAAAACGCGAGAATCCAATAGCAAGTGGCACGATTGTTTTAATGCCATATAAGTATTTACTAAAGAATATAAGCCATACCCCATATTTTTTAAGCCATACTTGAGAGAGGGCAATTTTGCGCCTGTGATTACTAAGATAAGCCATTAAATCATTTTTTTGGTAGCGTGCCAAATAAGCTAAAAGTGAGCTACCAATGATGTTTCCCACACCTGCAGTGAGTATTGAAATGATAATATCCATTTTGCCTAGTGCGCTCATCACTCCCGCCGTGAGTAGCCCCACATATCCCCCGCCTAGCGAAAAGAGAAACAAAAGCATATAACCCCATTTCTCTAGCGAAACTATAATATCTTGCATTGTATTCCTTTGTTTTTCTACGCCCTTTGGGTGCTTTACTCCACACGCACTTTGTAGTTTGTGAGGATTCTAAAAGATTCTAAAAAACTATAAGGCATTTGCTGTATCTCCTTGATATGCAATTTATGATGTATGCACTTCACACAGAGTCTTATCATAGAGGTTGTAGATTCTATTACACGCATAGGCTATGTCTTTATCGTGTGTGGCGAGTATGAGTGCGGCTTTGTGTTCGCGGATATAAGAGAATAGAATCTCCATTACCTGTGTAGCTGTTTGCTTATCAAGATTCCCGGTTGGTTCATCGGCAAAAATAATCTTTGGCTTCTTTGTCAAAACCCGCGCAATTGATAGCCTTTGCTGTTGTCCGCCGCTAAGCTCACCAATTTGCTGATGAATTACCTTATCGATACCAAAAGATTCTAAAAGCGCGTTGTCTATACTTTTATTTGAGAGAATCGAAGCGACTTTGAGATTCTCTACACCGCTAAATCCTCGAAAAAGATAATGCGCTTGAAACACGATACCTATGTGTAGCCTACGCAACAAGAGCTGCTCCTTAGGGCTTAGTGCGTAAATATCATCTTTATCCAAAAGCCCCACTCGCCCAACTTTTGGCTTTAAGAGTGTGGAGAGATTATTTAATATCGTGGATTTACCGCTACCGCTCACGCCCAAAATTGCTATACTTTCCCCCTCGCCAACTTGCAGATTAATATCTGTATAAAGCGTGGTTTCAAAGCTATGAGAGAGATTATAGGCGCGAAGCAAATGGCTCATTAATAATCCTTATATTAAAAGTGGGTGCTATTATGCCACAGCTTATAAAATATATTAAATCTCATTGAATCTTGGTAAGATTTACTCGTAACAATAGGGCGCATATTTTAAAATAGAATACGCTAGAATACACAAAAATATGGAGAATGAGGGTTATGCACATATTAAAAGAGCTTATTTTGGAGCAGGATATCGCACAAAGGGTTGCGGATATGGCGCAAGATATTTCGCGTGATTTTAGAGGAATGGAGCTTGTTATTGTCTCCGTATTAAAAGGGAGCTTTGTATTTACCGCGGATTTGGTGCGTTGTATCGATATGCCTTTAGAAATCTGTTTATTGGTGCTTCGAGTTATGGTGCAGGGACTACTTCAAGCGGGAAACTTGATATTTACCACGATATAGACATATCTCTTAAAGGCAAGTCGGCACTGCTCGTGGAGGACATTATCGATAGTGGCTTGACAATCGCCACTCTTAAGGCGCTTGTGTATGATAAGGGCGCAAGAGATGTGAAAATATGCACGATGTTTAATAAGCCAAGTCGGCGAAAAGTGCAGGTAGAGATAGAATATAAAGGCTTTGATGTGCCAGATACCTTTGTCGTGGGTTATGGACTAGACTTTGACAATAAATATAGAAATTTAAAAAATCTATGTGAGATTGTAGGTGTGAGTGAAGATTAAAGCGAGATTGTATTTGATATTTGTTCTATTAGGCAGATTTATGCTTCAAGCAATTTAATCCAAAATGTCCTAGATCTCAAACTTATTCCAATTTTCTTAACTCATAATATAGCTTATCCGCAATGAGTTTGTATCCATTTGGTAGTAAATGCACATCGGGCTTTGCTAGATTTGCCCTCTCCCATTGTGCCTTTCCACCGCTTTGGTTTATAAAATCCTCCATACTAAAAAGCAAGGTGTGTTTTTGTATAGCGAGTTTGCTAATCGCCGCACTCACTGCTTTAGCATTTTTAGTCGTTCTATATACCGCCTTTTTGCGCTTCGTGGCGTTTGATACTTTCTTTACCACAGGCGGTGGTGCGAGGAGTAGAATCTGTGCCTGTGGGTTTGCTTCCCTGATGCTATCAATCAAATTGCCATAGTTTTTCATAAATGTATTTTCATCAAAATTATCATACAGCGCGTCATTTGAGCCATAGCATAGCACATACAAATCTGCCGGAAGTATCCGCATTTGCTGCATCAAAAGTTCTTTGTCCCATTTGAGCCACAAATCCGAGCGCGCACCATTTATGCCAAGATTCTCAACAATATTATCCTGCCCCTCATCGTGTATGATAGCAAATCCACCCAAAAGCACATTTTCATTAAGTGCGTGTAAGGTTACAGGATATTGCAAGTTGAGGCTAATCATCTGCCACGCATTAGGATTCTTAGCATTAATGACAAACTTTTGATTCGCGCTATCTTCAATCATCAGTGCTTTTTTCTTATTTGGAGCTGCAAAAATAATTTTGCTTAGACTCGCATTTGCATTGTTTTTTGGCGTTAGTTTTATGGATGCCGGAAGTGTAGTGGGTTTTGCCATAATGCCACCTAGCGGATATTCGCTAGATTCATTTAGATGTGAGTTGAGAATCTCGAAGTTTTCACTTTCATATTGTAGCCCAATATGCTGATGATACTTAGGATAGAGTGGATAGACAAAGCCAAAGCTATATTGCAAAAACAATAGCCCACGCAGTCTGTGCGACATAAAATCCCCCGCAATATGTGAATCTCCTAAGATTCTTATTGTAAGATCCTGTTTTGTTTTAAGCTTTGATTTGAATGTCGGCGAGAGATTTTCGCCATAGTTTTTAATCCCGCTTGTTGAAGATAAGAGTTTCTTGCTTTCGTTTGGAATGGTAGTTTGTTTAGGGTTGCCAAGTGCGATACCGATTGCTTTGAGCGGATAGTCCGCACCATTGGCAAAAACGACTCCGGCGAGTAATATGACAAAGAGTGTTGAAGTTTTCATTGTGCCTCTTTTATAGAATCTTGTGGTGTTTGTGCCACCTGTGTAGTTTGTATATCATTTATTGCAGCCTCTGTGGTGCGTTCAAAACTAAGTGCAGATTCTGTAGATTCTGAATCTTGTAAGGTTTCTTGGGGTGAGACTACAAGGGTATTGAGAAAGATATTTGCCATTATTTGATAGCCCCGTGATGTAAAATGCACCCCGTCATCAATACGCACCTGTATGCTCTTGCCATTTTTGTTTTTAATAAACGCCGAATACGCGCCGCCTTGCGTAACAATACCATTGCTTTGCAAGAAAAACTCCCCACTAGCACGCACTTCGCGCTCATAGAGGCTATTGAGATAGAGAATCTTATCATTAAGCGACTTTTCGCGCACAGAGGGCACTTCATACCATACTACGCGCGCACCATTAGATTGTGCGATAGTAATGATGTCATTAATGCGTTGGGTGTAAATTTCCTCCCATTTTTGAGATTTAAAGGCAATGTTTTTCTTCATACTCCACGGGTCGTTTGCGCCTAGTATCACGACAACAATAGCGATATTGTCATAAGTGGCGAAAGCTTGAGTAATAGCCTCTGCCCAATTAAAATAATGTGGATAGGTTAAGCCTGTGCTGTGTTTGCTCAAATTTATACCCTTGAGATTGAGTTTCTTAAAGGTTTTTAGCATATATGGCGCAATGCCCTGCATCATAGAATCCCCCACGAGTAAGACTTTATCGTTTTCATCGATTTCTATACGAGGATTATGCACTTTTTTAATCGGTGTGTAGCTCTCTGTGAAGTTTGGCTCTGCAGGTGGCGTTGATGAGCTAGCAGATTCTATATTTTCATCTCCTGCTTTTTCCTCTGCATTCTTTATATCCTGCGTGGGAAGTGGTTCATTTGGCAGAATCTGTGCTTCTTGTGGGCTACTTGTGCGCTCTTGCTGTGCTTGGCTTTGAATCTCTGCTGGTATCTCCGCGCTTGAAATGTGAGATTCTATAACCTCTTGCGTTGGTTTAGAATCTGTGTGCTTCTGGGGCTTTTCTGTGCTAGATTCAATCTTTGTCTCACTCACTAATGAAACATCTAGGAGTGCTAGGACATCATTCGCCACATTGTTAAAGGCTTGCTCCAAATGCGCCATAGCACTATCTGCGTATGTGAAAATGGCATAATCTTGCAACATCGTGGCTTGATATATCGTGCCTAAAAACTGCGTGAATGGATTGCTCGATTCTGTAAAATTATGATATTGCTGCTCGACATAAGTGGTGATTTGACTATGCAAAATCACTATGAGTTGCACGAGTGTGGCAAAGATAATAAATGCAAATTTCGCCTGTTTCATCAAAAACTCGCATAAATAAAATGTGGTATGCCAGCAGGCATTATGACTATAAGCAAGGCGATGATTATAGTGAGGATAAAAGGCTTGATGAGGTAGGGGATAAAACTTAGGCATTTTTGCGTGAATGTAAGAGAGCCACGCATAAGTGGATAGCATAAAAAACATACCAAAAATGTGCCAAGCAGCCACCAAGTATAAAGTGGCGCAGATGTGGCAAAGCCTTGATAAAACGCTATAAAAAAGCCTCGCACCTCATCAAGAGAATGATAATAAAAGAAAATCCAACAAAAACTTACATAAATAAAAGTGATAAATGCTCCAACAAATGGAAAATCTTGCAAGTCAATTTCTAAGATTTTTAGCATATTGAGCCAAATAACACCCACTCCGTGCAAAAGCCCCCAAATCAAAAAGCTTAGGGTGTTGCCGTGCCACAAGCCAGAAAGCCCGAATGCGATAAGCACGAAAACCTGTGTATAAAATACCCCCCTTTTGTTCCCACCTAGCGGGATATAGATATAATCGCGTATAAAGGTGGAGAGGCTAATATGCCACCTGTTCCAAAAATCTTTGAGGTTTTTTGCCATATAGGGCATATTGAAATTTGGCGGTAATGTGAATCCTAGCATAAGCCCAAAGGCGCACACGAGATTCACATATCCGCTAAAATCGCAATAGAGCTGCACACTATAAGCAAAAGCTGCACATAAAAGCTCTAACGCGTGGTAGTCAAAGGGTGCGTTGAGAATGGGTGCGGAGTAGATGCCTAAATAATTTGCAATCAGCACCTTTTTGACAAGTCCAAAAAGCAGGAGTGCTAGAATCAAGTCAATGTTACCAAAAACGCGCTGCGAGTGGTATTGTGTAAAAAAATCTTTGCTCCTCATAATAGGACCGGCAACAAAGGTAGCAAAAAATGACAAATAAGTGGCGAGGGTAAAAAAGCCCTCCAGTGCAGGATTTTCCTCTTGATAGTATTTATCCTGTGCGAGTTTTTTCGCCTCCTCATACACCGCGCGTAAATAAGTAATAGAAGCAAATGTGTAAAAGCTAATCCCCATAGGAAAAATAATATCAATATCAAAAAAATCAAGCCCAAGAAGTGTTAGTAGGGCGTCAAAGTCATCTTTGATATAGGCATAATATTTGAAAAAACACAAAAACAAGAGTGCTAAAAACACGCAGGATAAAAATGCAAATTTTGTGCGCATCGTGTCGATAAAGAATGCCAAAACATACACAAAACAGGTATAAATAAATACGATAAGTGCGAAATATGGGCTAAAAAGATAGATAATGAGGTAGTTAAAGCACAAAAGTGCAAAATTACGCATAGTGAGTGATTTTATCGACCAATACACAATAAAAAATAAAAGCAATATCACACTAAATTCAAAGCAAAAAAAGCTCAAATTTGAATCCTTAAGTAAAAATGCTAATAGCTTTATGTAAAAAGCGCGTTTTTGCGCGTGAGCTTCACATTATAGCGCAAATTTAGAATCTAGATACTAAATTTGTAAATTCTTTTTATTAAGGAAGAGGGGCGGGCGGTATATTCTAAGTAGTGAAAAATAAAGATTCTAAAAATTATAGAAAAAGTATCGTATAAGATTATATTTTTACAAATCTTAAGAAACTTGCAAACTTAAAAATTTGTTTTTAAAAGCATTTTGAATCTCCTAGATTCTGCTTTGTCTTTTTAAAATCCTTTTATAAAACCCGCACGAATCAAGCTTTAAGAAAATCTAGCGCATAATTATGCTTTTATTTTTGAGCTTAAGGATATATGTGAGCGCATTTTTACACCAAGCGGTTCTTGCCACACGAGAGATTATTAATGTTTTGCAACAAAACGAGCATTCGCTCTATGCCCTCCATAATGTCGGTGCAGGGGGCGATGTAAGTATTGGTGCGGATTTATTGAGTGAGCGTATTTATGCGGAGCATTTGCTCCCACTAGCGAGTATAGATTCCGAAGAAAGTGGGTTTTTGCAGGGTAATGGGAGCGATACAATCGTGCTTGACCCGCTTGATGGGAGTGATAATTTTCTCTCTCATATTCCCTATTATGGTTCATCTCTCGCGCTCTATGATGCCTCCGGTGAAGTTAAAGAAGCGGTGATTTTTAATTTTTGCACCAAAGAGGCTTTTGCGCGTATTCGCACAGATGAAAACACCATAGCGATACATTTCCACATAGAATCTTATTTAGATGAGATACAAGCAAAATTGCATAAAAATCTCTCATTTATAGAATCTAGGGGCAGTGTAATCGCCAACGCACACGATATAAAGGCATTTCGTTTGTTACAAAGCACTTCTGTAAGCAAATGTGGGTTATTTGAAAAAGCTTACTGCAATCCAAAAATCGCAGAATCTTTATATGAAAAGCGCTTGAAGTTCCGCTCTCTAGGTGCGAGTGCTCTCTCTATGGCAAAAGCGTATGAAGTGAATTTTATGCTTTTTGTTGGTAAAATACGTGATTTTGATAGTAAGGCGGGGCTATTTTTGTGTGAGCCACTGCATTGTATTAGTACGGATAAATTTACGCTTATAAGCAAAGATAAGCATATTTTTGATACAATCTCGCACATTTTTATGGAGCATAAAGGATAGAAAATGGGTTTAGGCGATTTATTTAAAGGCAAAAAAGAGGAAACAAAAGAAGAAAGTGCGGCACACAAGGCTGACGCTCGTCCTAATCATTGGCTAAAATGTCCTAGCTGCAATGCTTTGATGTATTACAAAGAAGTTTTTTCACAATCACATATTTGCCCAAAATGTAGTTATCACTTTAGAATCACCGCCAAAGAGCGCATTGAAATGTTGTGTGATAATGGTAGCTTTGTCGAGTATGATAAGGATTTACGCCCTATTGACCCACTGGAGTTTGTCGATAAAAAAAGCTACAAAAAACGTATTCAAGAGGGTGAGGAAAAAGCAGGTAGGGCGAGTTCTGCTATTGCGGGCGAGGCTCTCATTGGTGGCGTAGGAATGCAGTTTGTGCTTTTTGATTTTGCATTCATGGCAGGTTCTTTGGGCTCGGTGGAGGGCGAAAAAATCGTACGTGCCATTGATAGAGCTGTGGCAAAAAAACAAACTCTTGTGATTTTCTCTACAAGCGGTGGCGCGAGAATGCAAGAATCTACTTTTTCGCTTATGCAAATGGCAAAGACTTCGTGCGCGTTGAATAAACTCACTGATGCGGGATTGCCATTTATTTCTGTGTTACTCGACCCTACTTTTGGCGGGGTGAGTGCGTCTTTTGCGTTTTTGGGAGATATTATCATTGCCGAGCCGGGTGCGATTATTGGTTTTGCTGGTCCGCGCGTCATTAAGCAAACCATAGGTGCAGACTTACCCGAAGGATTCCAAACTGCAGAATTTTTGCTCGAACACGGGCTCATTGATATGGTCGTTCATCGCAAAGATTTGAAACAAACATTGAGTGATATTAGCAAAATGCTTAACCCAAACTATGCAAATCAACATATATTCTATAACTAAAAAAGATATTTTGTATCAAAAGTTGCAAGAGGAGCTATGTATGCAGTGTAAGCAATTTGGCGCACAAATTACACATTTTGATTTGTTTCCTAAAGTCGTCAAAAATGCGCAAAAGATTTCATCGAGCAAAGCCCAGCAGTCCTATACACAGGTTTTTTTGCCATATCTTAATAGTGCGGGGCTCAATATCGCGCTCACTCCACAGGGCAAAAGCTATGATTCAGTGCAGTTTGCACATTGTTTGCAATCTTATAAACTCGTGCAGTTTTTTATCGGTGGTTCGTATGGACTTGAGCAAAGTTTTATCGCACTCACACAGGCAATTAGCCTAAGTGCTATGACCTTTAGCCATAAAATCGCTAAAATCGTGCTATGTGAGCAAATCTACCGCGCGTTAAGTATTCTATCATCTCACCCGTATCACAAATAGGGAATATTATGATTGATTATACTTTTTTTGAAAAATTGCTTAGCGAGCGATTGAATAAGCTGTGTGAGAGTATCGAGCATAAAAATACACATATAGCGCAGATTCAAAATACACATCATAAAGATAATGGCGATATTGTGGGTGCAGGTTTGCAAGGAAACTTAGAAATGGGTATGATTGATTTGTATCAGCAGGAGATAAATGATATTCGCAACTCGCTACAAAAGATCAAAGATGGCGTGTTTGGGATATGTGAAATGTGCGATGATGATATTGATGTGGAACGACTTAAGGCAAAACCTCACGCGAAATATTGTATCAACTGCCGCGAACTTTTTGAAAAAACACAAAAAAAGGAGAGATAATGAAACTCAAGTATTATGTAGTGTTTGCTGCCATTTTTATGCTTATTGTGGGCGTGTATGTGTATGATTTAGAATCTGCAAGTTATACTTACCATTTGCCCTTTAGTCAAATGTCTATCACATTGCCTGTGGCATTGTGGGTAGTGCTGATTGTGGCATTATTTTTCGTGGCGACTTTGGTTGTTTTTGCCTCCGCGTGGGCGAAAGATTTGCTTGAGAATTATCATCGCAAAAATGACTATAACAAGTTGCTTTCACAAATTAATGAACAAGCATTAAACCAAGATATTAAAAATCGCGTGTTTAAGCGTAAGGCTTTTGGGGATTTATCCAAAATATTACAAAGATTCTATCTCAAGCCACGATTAGATTCTGTGGAAAGCTTCAATCGCAAAATCGATACGCTTTTTGAAAATTACAAGGATGTGATGAGTGGCAAGGTTGTGGATTTGAAGAGTTATCACCTTAGCCGAGATAATAAGTTTAATATGCAGAATATCAAAAACAAGATTCAAGCAAACTATGAAAAAGGCTTTAAGATTCTAGAGGAAAATTATCCCGATGAGCTAAAACGTTTTGCCGCGACAGAGATTATTAAAAATGCCAAACTTAAGGAAATTGAAAGTATTGCTCCACTGCTTAATGGCGATAATGTCGATAAACCAATCGCACAAGAGATTTTTAAGCTCTATCTCAAAAACACCAAAGATATTAAGCCTGCAAATATATATGCTTTGATGAAAAAGACAAATACGAGTGCTATGGACTATGTGCGGTATGCGATTAGCTCAAAGGGTGAGCTTGCTCCTGATGAGTGGATACGATTTTTCGAGGGTTGTGCGGATAATGATGAAAATGCCGAAATGGCATTTTTCTATGTATTATTCGAGCTCGAAATGATAGACAAGGCGAAAGAGCGTCATCGTTCGCATAGCAAGGGCGAATACAAGATTATTGATGCATATTTGGATTTGCGCTCACTCGGCAAACATTATCCATTTGATATTTTTCTTTTGCAACCGCAGGTGTAGATTCTATAATGAACAGATTCTGAATCTTGTCGTTTTGGGCTGTATGATAAAGTCTTTTGAAAAGTGGCGCACGCGGCAAATATCCTTAGTGGAACTTTCTTTGCTTACAATCAATAGAAGACAGGGGTGAGCAAAGGATATTATGGGCAATGGATATTACACTAACGCAGAATTTCATTCAAATAACGGTTGATGAGGACAGCGATTTCCTCCGCAAAGCCCTCGCCTATGCAGAAAAATATTTCTCAAAGAGCTATCGATTATCACGTACAATTTTAATCCTCGATGATGGGGAGAGATTTAAAAAAGATTATCTTGTGAATTGGGCATATCACGCTTTTGGGCAAGATGAAAAACACCAAAAAATCCACAATCTCGTGGATAATTTAGATAATCCACAGCCCCAGGAATCTAATGATGATGAGGTAGATACCCTAGAAAAGCCTATAGAAGAACCTTTACAGGATTTAAAATATCTGCTTGATTTTACCTATCTGCCAATACGTATTAAAATAGTCAATAAAAATGCAATGATTGAGCGCGTGAAAATCGGGTTAAGGCTGCTGAATACAAAGCGCGTAATGCTGAAAATGGATAAGGTAAACAATGTCGCAAGACGTTATATCGCGCATATATTTGAGGATTATTATGTGGGCTGCGATAGAGATGAGATATATTTAGATAGCACGAAGCCTTACTTTTGGGAGAGCATTATGAATCTTATTAGCTTTAAGGTAATTCATAATGTGATTTTGGATTTTGATTATGATAGCTTTGCTAACCGCGGGGGCTTAGGCAGCTTTGAATCTTCTTTTCTTACCGATGAAGAACGTGTGCTGCGTGGCTGTTATATGACTTTGGAGTGCCATTACCAAGATGATTTTGAAAAAGTAAAGAAAAATTACCTCAAACTTGCAAAAGAATATCACCCAGATAATGTATTTGGGCAAGATGATGAGATTGTGGAGAGCTACAGCGATAGATTTCGCAAGATTCAAGAAGCATATGAGAAAATCAAACGTTACCTACGCGCCTCATAAATATTAGAATCCAAATTTACTCCATCATAAAATGATAGCAAATCTGCAGAGTATTTTTAAGCCCAGTCTCTAAACATTTCATTTAAAACTCATTTTTAACGAAGTAGATTTTGAGTTGTGTGAATTCTAAATATTAAGGATAAAAGCATTTGTGGAGTAGTTTTATAATATAACAAGTTTATATAAAAACAAAGTCAAAGTGAAGTAAGGTAAGGAAAAAAA
>NZ_JROY02000008.1:0-84887 GCF_000765685.2 Helicobacter sp. MIT 03-1616
TCTAATCTCTTCGCCTAGAGTATTTGTTACAACTTCTACTCTACCACTTGCATCTTTTACTTCTGTGGTGAAGTCTAGTTTAGTATAGCTATCGAATACACGAACAATCTCTGGGAGATTCTTTCCTACCACATTTTGGAGAAGTTCTAAAAGGTCATTCATAGAATCTCGTAATTTATTCAATTCGGGATTATGTCCTTTAAGTTCAATAAGCGTGTCAGCATATCCTTGTTTTGCCCTTTCAATAACCTGCAAAGACTGCTCTACAAGCTTTTGGTCTTGCTCTAAGCCTGTGGTTACATCTTTGATATTTTCTTTAATATCACGCACCATTTGCGCAAACTCATCTTTGCCTTCAAGCTCAATGATGTCTATCTTAGTGCTCTCGTGGCTAAGATATTTAAAGAATAAAGTCAAGTTCTCTCGCAAGACACGAACGCTCCTAAACAATGAGCGGTAGAAAAGTATAATCAGTGGCACAAACACACAAATAAATACACATAAGCCTATGATGACAGCCTCTCCCATTGTGCTATGCACCAAATCTATAAGAATCGATGAAATATCCTGTGTATAAATGCCTAGGGTATCTATATATACGCCAGTAGATAGCCAAATATCTTGTGTGTTTGGTATGAGCGCGGCATAGGCGATTTTTGGTGCATTATCTAAAGAACCATTAGGCATAGGCTTTGAAAACACAAAATGCACGAATTTTCCCTCTTTTGTCTGCGTTTTTGCGCTATCATAAAGCTCTCGCACATAATATACGCCATTTGCATCTTTGGTCTGCGCAAGAGATTTGCCAATTAAGTCTTTGCGCGTAGGGTGAGCCACAGGGACATATTCTTTATAGGCGAAAAAATAACCAGATTTATCATCTTCAAAGCGAAAATCCTCTATGGCTTCAGCGATAATGCGAATCTGCTCGGCTTCATTACGTCCCTTGACGAGTGTGCCAAGCGACTCTGCGAGTAAATCTGTAGAGAGTTTTATACGTTGCTCGACTTCTGTTTGAATGACTTGATATAAATGATCACTTGCTTGCTGTGCGAGTTCTTCTTGTTCGACAAATACAAATACAACAAGCACAGCAAAACTAATAGTGGAAGCAAAGACAAGAGAAGCTAATTTGATTTGAAGCGAGAGACGATTAAACATAATAATCTCCATTGTGTAATGAAATGAACAATATATGCTAAATTGTATTGAAAGAAAGTAAATAATACATTGTTTTATGCGCGTATGCGAGGATTAAGCGAGTTTGGTGCTTTTTTGAATCTATTGTGTATTGTTTAAATCTATGAGTAGCGATGGCTTTTTTGCGCTTTGTGGATTAGCGGATTTTATTGCATTCTTTCAAAACAATATTGGCTATATCTTGTGCCTGTTCCATACTCAAAGCCTGATGACAAGGGATAGAGAGGGTAGAGAGATAAAAATTATCGGCATTAGGCAAACTCATCTCACCAAAAAGATTCTTATAAAGGCTAAATTGATAAATGGGTTTGTAATGCACCTGCACACCAAGTCCTTGTGCCTGTAAGGATTTAAAGATTTGCTCCTTATGAGTATGGAGGTGTGGGAGTAGCAAAATCGGGTAGAGATGATGAGTGCTCACAATGTGTGAATCTATGGGAATGGTATGAAAGTGTATATTGTCCTTAAAAAACTCATCATAAAAAAGTGCGATTTGATGGCGATGTGCGATAAAACGTTCAATCTTTTGAAACTGACTAAGCCCGAGTGCCGAGCCAAGATCACTTAGACGAAAATTCATACCAGCAAGTGTGCAGTCATAGTGCCATAAACCCTGCTTTTCCACGCCGTGAGAGAGCAAAAGCCTCGCATAATGCGCTAAATCTTTATCATTAGTTACTAATGCACCGCCCTCTGCGGTTGTGATAGGCTTTACCGCGTGGAAGCTAAAAATAGTCGCATCGGCGAGAGAGCCTATAGGAGAGCCATTGTAGCTACCACCAAATGAATGGGAGCTATCGGAAAACAATAAAAGATTATGTTTGTTTGCGATTGCACGTAAGGATTCTATCTCTACACTTTTACCAGCATAATCCACGCTTACAATCGCCTTTATAGAATCTCGTTTGCTATGCGTGGTGAGCAAGGTTTCTAAGATATTTTCATCAATATTGCCATCGCTCTTTACATCACAAAAAATGGGTTTAATCCCCCACTGCAGCATCATATTAGTCGTAGCCACAAAGCTTATGGGCGAGGTAACAAAATATATTTCCTCTATGAATGTATTTGTTTGGGAATTTTTAGAATCTAAATACTGCGGGAAATATTTATACATAAAGGCGCCATAAAGCGCATATAGTGCGGAGGTAGCGGAATTAAAGGTAATGGCATATTGTGCGTTAGATTTTTCACATATCGCGGTTTCAAAGATTTTTGTCATATTGCCTTGTGTGAGATGAGATGAGCGTGCAAGAGAGCAAAGTGCGTCTATATCGTCTTGCTCGATGAGTTGCCTACTATAAGGTATCACAGGCATTACTTTTGAATCTAGGGCAAACTAAGCTAAAAGCTCTTGCACTCGCTGATTGTTTAATTTTTCTGCATTGTGCGAGGCGCGGAAAAGTGAGCTAAATTTCTTAAGGAATGAACCATCAGTGCTTTCTGTGCTGTGATTTTTATCTATCTTAATGTCCTTTGAAGCAAGTTTGCCTGTGCTTTCTTGCGCTTGTCCTTGCAGGGTTTGGATAGCGTCTTGAATCTGACTTTGTTGCTCCTTTAATACATCATAAAACTTTTGTGCGTCATTATTTATGAGCTTTGTATCAAGTTTTTGTGCGTCAAAAATCACTCGCTCTTTGTTGTCCTTGATGTTTTTATTAAATACGCTAGAACCCTCAAAAGTAGCCCCTTTGAGTATAGATTCTATACCTTTTTTTAATGTGCTTATTTCTTCTTTTATGCTACTTTGTTCTGTTTTGTCTAGGCTTTCCTCATAATCCTTAGAAAGTTCTAGTATTTTCTTTGCATCTGGCTCTATGGATTTGAGTGATTTTTGCGCGACCTGAAGCTTACCGATGTCGCTATTAATCCTCTTAATATCCTGTGCAAGTGGGTTATTGCTCATCTCGCTTGTATCTGCACTTTTGCCCACACTACTTGCAACAGCACTTTTTTGCGCGGCTTGAGTTTGCTTTACCTTATTGTCTTGTTTTTTTAGCTCGTCTCTTCTTAGTTCTTCTTGGGCGAGCTTTTGTGTTGTATTGCTAATTTTCATACTTGCTCCTTTAAGTAAAATAAATCCTCATCCTCGCCTACTGCTCTAAATTAAGCATATTTTGTTCCAAATATTTCGTGTGAATATTTGAAGCAATAAAATCTCGATTTTGCATCATCTTGATGTGAAAGGGAATAGTTGTTTTTACGCCCTCGACACAAAATTCCCTCAAAGCTCGGTGCATACGATTAATGGCTTGGGTTCTATCCTTGCCCCACACGATGAGTTTGCCAATCATAGAATCATAGTGCATTGGCACGACATATCCACCATACGCGTGAGTATCAAGGCGCACATTCGCCCCACCCGGTGCTACCCATTTTGTGATTTTACCCGGGCAAGGGTAGAATTTTTCTGGATCTTCGGCGGTGATTCGGCACTCAATAGAATGTCCTTTAAAGCTAATGCTTTCTTGATTTGGGAGCTTCTCTCCCTCTGCTATGCGTATCATCCACTCCACCAAATCAAGTCCGCTTACCATTTCACTCACGGTGTGTTCGACCTGTAAGCGTGTATTCATCTCCATAAAATAGAAATCCTCATAATTCGCATCGAGTAAAAACTCAAAAGTCCCCGCGCCCACATATTTGATGTATTGCGCTGCTTTTACTGCGGTTTCAAGAAGCCTTTTGCGTACTTCAGGTTTAAGTACAATTGCTGGAGATTCTTCGATGAGTTTTTGCTGACGTCTTTGTGCGGAGCAGTCGCGCTCACCGATATGCAACACATTGCCGTGCTTATCGGCTAGAATCTGCACCTCAATATGTTTAGGATTGCGGATAAATTTCTCCATATAGATTGTGCCATCACCAAATGCGCTAACAGCTTCAGATTCAGCCGCGAGATAGAGATTCTTAAGCATTTCTGGCTTTTCTACCACGCGCATACCTCTACCACCACCACCCGCAGCAGCCTTTAGAATCACGGGATAGCCAATTTCATCAGCGATTTTTTGCGCCTCCTTATAGTCCTTAAGCGCACCATCACTTCCTAAAATCACCGGCACACCCGCTTCTTTCATTACATCTTTTGCTTTCGATTTATCGCTCATTAGCACCATAACATCAGCGGTTGGACCAATAAACTCTATGCCGTGATGAGAGCAAATCTCCACAAAGTTTTGATTCTCACTTAAAAATCCATAACCCGGAAAAATCGCATCAGCTTTTAAAAGCTCTGCCGCGCTCATAATTGCTGGGATATTGAGATAGCTCTCATTCGATTTGTCCCCACCTACGCAGATTTTTGCATCTGCTACATCAAGATAATAGGCATCTTTGTCTGCGGTTGAATAGATAGCGATTGCCTCTTTTCCCATTTCCTGAATTGTTCTAATTGCGCGTAGCGTGATTTCACCGCGGTTTGCAATAAGAATCTTTTGTATATTCTTTTTCTCAATACTCATTACTTTGCCTTAGAGTTTTTCGACTTTGATGAGATTTGCACCATATTCTACCGGTTGCCCATCATTGACTTCAAGCGCGACAATTTTGCAGTCAAAATCTGCTTCGATTTCATTCATAATTTTCATTGCTTCGATAATCCCAACGGTTTGCCCCTTTTTCACAATATCCCCAACATTCACATAGGGAGCCGCGCCTGGGCTTGGCGAGCGGTAGAAAGTCCCTACCATTGGTGAAGTAACAAAAACGCCACTACTTTCTTTCGAAGCGCTTTGTGGCGCACTCGGCACACTAGATTCGGTAGCTACTGGAGCTTGTGGAATGGTTTGTGTGGTAACTTGTGGGAGAGACTGCACTACATTACAAGCAGTAGCTTTTTGGAGCTTGAGTTCGATACCTTCTTGCTTAAGCTGAAACTTCGCTATGTTGCTGTTATCAAAAAGTTCCATAATTTTTTTTATTTCTTGTAGATTCATTGTCGCACCTTTTAGAGTGAATTTAATTTGCTATAATAACACGATTTTTTAAAAAAAACAATTTATAAAAGTGAGGTTTGCAATGGGGTTAAAGTCGGATTTGTGGATTAAAGAAATGAGTAAAAATGGTATGATTGAGCCATTTTGTGAAAAGCAAGTGGGAAAAAATATCGTAAGTTATGGACTTTCAAGCTATGGGTATGATATTCGCGTGGGACACGAATTTATGATTTTTACAAATATCGGCGCAACTTTGGTTGATCCTAAAAGCTTTGATGAACGCAATGTTGTGGAGGTAGATGCAAGTAAGGAGGGCTTTTGCCTCGTGCCTCCAAACTCCTTTGCTCTTGCACGCACAATAGAATATTTTAGAATCCCGCGCAATGTTTTGGCGATTTGTCTAGGTAAAAGCACCTATGCGCGCTGTGGGATAATCGTCAATGTTACACCTTTTGAACCCGAATTTGAGGGGCATATCACGATTGAGATTAGCAACACTACGCCGCTTCCGGCAAAAATTTATGCCAATGAGGGTATAGCGCAGGTGCTTTTCCTTGAGGGCGATGAGTCTTGTGAGGTAAGCTATAAGGATAAGAATGGTAAGTATCAAGGGCAGATTGGGATAACTCTACCAAAAGTGTTGAGAGGATAAAAGGTTACTTATAAAAGTTTTAGCCCTAAAAAGACTTAGTTCTGCCCCCCCCCCCCCACAAAAAGAAATGTTTTGGTTTTGTCTCACTTGGGTTAAAGAGGTATAATCATATAGAATCTAGACTTTAGGTTTCTTTCGCGTTAGTAGTGAACTCCAAAGGCGAAAATACAGAATGTGTGTAGATTCTCACATTATCTGTGCCAAAGGCTTGGAAAAGCTTATTTATTACAGAACGCACACCTTGCTGGTCGCTTAGAAACATTCTAAATAGTCCATATTCCTGCCTACCACTTACTTGCTCTTTGGTGCTTTTAAGGAATGAGCTTGAGGCATATTTTTCACACTGGATATAAAAAAAATCATCATATCCGTCCTCTAATAGCATATCTACAATAGAGTCTTTTAGCTCTTTCTTACAATAAATATCTACGCTTAATGTTTCTTGTTGCATTGCTGTATCTTATGAGATAGGATTGCGTATATTTTCGCCATAGGCTACGACTTGGCGGATTCTAAAAATAGCGATAAGAAACATAATTCCACCAACAATAGCAAGTATGCTAAAGCTCATAAGTCCAATGAGAGCAATCACGAGTATTGCCATACTATCAAAAATCAGCACAGAAATCATAACAATATACATCAAAATGAGACCAATGACGCTCACAATAAGTATCTTAAATCCTTGAAAGAATAATCCATCGTGCAAAACAAAGCTTAGTTCTTTGCTAAGCTGCCATTGCAAATAAATACACACAGGGATTGCGATAAGTATAAAAATCAAATACAACACAATAAAAGTATTTAATTCCATATTTTCAAGCGTGTATAAGTCGTTTCTACCAAAAAAGCTAATACAATTTATAATAGCTGAAATGACAAACAACGCTATGTAGAGATTAAAAGCTCTCCTTCTCAAACTTAGCTTTGATATGTAAAAAAGAGCAAAAAAAACGCCAATGACTGATATAAAATTAACAATGTATGCGTAAAACATCACATCTTTCATTACCTCTTCATAGTTCAATAATATTCCCTCAGCAGTAGCGATACTACTAAGTGCAAAACTAAAGGCAAAACATATATAGAGTATATTGAGTATCAAAACAGCGATAAATAATCCTTTAGCTCTCTTTAACTGCGGCGTGTTGTCGATGTGGTGGATTGGCACATTGTCTGGGATAATGGGTAGGGTAGTCTTAAAAAATGCCATTTTTTAAATCCTTTGTTTTGTGCTTTTATTGATTGTGTGCTTGGAAACCCAAAATGTGCAAATAGCGCAATGAGAATTCTCGTATCTTGTAAATCCTCATTAAAAAACACATCTTAAATTGATTTTAGAATCATCTTATTTTAAGAATCTTAAGCCACATCTATGATATCTGTAGCCCACACACAAAAGCCGTGATTATAGTATATTTTTTTCAAAATAGCAATACGCGCCTTACACGCTAGAATCTAGTTTTCGTGGTTAGTGAAATAAATATGGGTGCTTTTGTGTAATCTAAAGTTATAAATTTTCTCACCAGATGCTAAAAACTTGCAATCGCTTTGAATTATCATATAAATATTATGGTTTGAAATGCGCATTTGGGTGGGAGATTCTTAAACTCAAATAGAATCTTCTATGTTATGAAATCTTGGATAGAATAGAATAAAATGCGTAGCAGAGTGAATAAACTAAGGAGATTGTATGAATAGACTATGGAAAATCACGGGATTTTTGCCATTTATCGTTGTGGCTTTTATCAATGCTTTTATGGATTTAGGGCATAAAATCACTATTCAAAATACAATTTATAAAGTCTATGATGGAAGCGAACTTACACTCTTAACAAGCGTTATTAACGCACTTATCTTACTTCCTTTTATATTTCTTTTTTCTCCTTCTGGTTTCTTGGCTGATAAATATCCTAAAAATGTTGTTATGCGTATATGTGCGTGGTTTGGCTTGTTGCTTAGTATCATTATTGCGTTGTGTTATTTTTTGGGTTATTTTTGGTTTGCTTTTATAGCTACTTTGTTTATGGCAGCTCAATCGGCGATTTATTCTCCTGCAAAATATGGCTTTATCAAAGATTTGGTAGGTAAGGATTTACTTGCGTGGGGAAATGGTGTGATGCAGGCAGTAGCGATTGTAGCTATTTTAGCAGGTATGAGCGTTTTCTCACTTCTATTTGAATCTTTGTATGCTTTGAGTGATTTAGGATTCCTAGCACAAAAAGGTGAGATTTTGCAAAGTGTCGCTCCGCTTGGTTTTGTGCTTATTGCGTGTGCTCTAATAGAATTATATTTATGCTATACCCTTCCCACACTTACGCAACGCACACAAGAGGTTTTTGATAAGGAAGCATATTTGAGAGGTTCTTTATTAAAAGCAAATTTTAAATTACTCACTTCTCATCGTAATATTTGGTTATCTGTAATAGGCATAGCTGTATTTTGGTCTATCTCTCAATTACTTTTAGCGACTTTTCCGACTTATGTAAAGATGACTTTTGCGGAGTTAAATACCTTTAAGGTGCAGATGATTATTGCTTGTTCGGGCTTTGGAATTATTATAGGCTCTATTATTGCGGGACGATTTTCAAAGCAATATATTGAAACAGGGCTTATCCCTATTGGGGCAGGATTTATTTGTATAACTACTATGCTGATTTTAAGTTTTTCTTCTCTTACATCTTATGCTGTGCTCTTTTTCTTTTTTGGTGTGGGTGGCGCACTTTTTATAGTTCCGCTTAATGCTTTAATACAATTCCACGCCAAAGAGGGTGAGTTGGGCAAGATTCTAGCAGGTAATAATTTCGTGCAAAATATTGCTATGTTTTTATTTTTGCTTATAGGCACTCTTGTATCTTTGGGTAATATTGATGTAGTGTATCTTTTTTATTTTTGTATGATTGTCGCATTGTGTGGGGCAATTTATGTTGTGAAGCTTTTGCCTTTTTCGCTTGTAAGAATGCTCGTTACTCTTGCATTTTTTCAAAGATACCGCTTAAATGTAGAGGGTTTTGAAAATGTCCCTGAACGAGGCGGCGTATTATTACTTGGCAATCATATATCTTTCATAGATTGGGCTATGGTGCAGTTGGCACTACCGCGTAAGGTGTATTTTGTAATGGAGCGGAGTTATTATGATAGGTGGTATATACGCATTTTTCTTGATTTTTTTGGTGTGATTCCTGTCTCAAATGCCGGAAGCAGAAAAGCTTTAGAATCTATTGCACAAAAACTCATACAAGGGCATATGGTATGTATTTTTCCCGAAGGTGCAATATCGCGACACGGGCATTTAAATACCTTTAAAAATGGCTTTGAACTTGCTGCTAAAAATGTAAATGAAAATCAAGCTGTAATATTGCCCTTTTATATACGCGGTTTATGGGGGAGTGCATTTTCACACTCTCATCAAGGATTCCAAGAAAGACGCAAAAGCTTTGCTAAACGCAATATCACGATTGCTTTTGGAGAATCTTTAGATATTCACTCTAACGCACAGCAGGTTAAGGCTAAAGTGTTTGAGTTATCTTTTAGTGCGTGGAAATCTCAATGCGAAGTCTTGCCTACACTTGGCAAGGCGTGGGTAGATTCTGCAAAGAAGTGGGGAAGTGAAGTGGCTATTATAGATAGCCTAAGTGGTTCTATGAGTTATACGCGAATGCTTAGCCTTACACTTATTCTCTCTAAGCTTTTTGCAGAGCAGACAAAGGAGCAGCAAAATGTGGGAATTATACTTCCTGCCTCACTTGCAAGTGCATTATGTAATCTTTCTTTGCTTATGGCGACAAAAACCATTGTGAATCTTAATTTCACGGCTGGACAAAAGGCGATTGATGCTGCTATTCAATCTGCACAAATTCAGACAATTTATACTTCACAAAAATTTATGGATAAACTTGAAGGCAAGGGCGTGAGTTTAAATTTCTCGCAAAATGTGAGAGTGTTATATATGGAGGATTTAGTTGATAAGGTTAAAGCAAATAAGCTTGATTTTGTGTGTAAAATGGCTCAAGCGATTTTATTGCCTTCTTTTATGCTTAAATGGTTTTATATAAAAGCGCAGAAAAACACAGATATAGCCGCAATTCTTTTTAGTAGTGGGAGTGAGGGTAAGCCAAAAGGTGTAATGCTTTCACATTTAAATATTATGAGCAATATTTTGCAAATTTCTGATGTCATTCACGCGCGCGATGGGGATTCTATGCTTTCGTCTTTGCCACCATTTCACGCCTTTGGTTTAACCGTTACTACACTTATGCCTTTGCTTGAGGGTATGCTTTCTGTTACACACGCAGACCCAACTGATGCGGTAGGCGTTGCTAAGGCAATAGCAAAAAACAAAGTGAGTGTGATGTGCGGCACTTCTACGTTTTTGGGTATTTATGCGCGTAGTAATAAGGTAGATAAGCTTATGTTTGATTCTTTGCGACTTGTGGTAGCGGGAGCGGAAAAACTCAAAAAAGATGTAAAAGAAGCCTTTGTGATGAAGTTTAATAAAGAAATCTATGAGGGCTATGGTGCGACAGAGACTACACCTGTGGCAAGTGTGAATCTACCGAGTGAATTTGATGTGGATAATTGGGAATTGCATAAAGCAAGTAAGGAGGGCAGCGTGGGTATGCCTTTGCCCGGAAGTGCCATTAGAATTGTTGAGCCAAATACTATGCAGGAAATGCCTGTGGGCGAGGACGGGCTGATACTTATCGGCGGACATCAAGTAATGGTAGGGTATCTCAATGATGAGGAAAAAACCAAAGAAGTGATTGTAGAAATTGATGGGATTAGGTGGTATAAAAGTGGCGATAAGGGGCATTTAGATGCCGATGGATTCATTCATATTGTGGATAGATATTCGCGTTTTGCAAAAATTGGTGGGGAAATGGTAAGTCTTGGTGGGATTGAAGAGGAGATTGCAAAGCTTATCAAAAAATATGAGATTGATGATGGGCTTAAATATGTTGCCACAGCAGTTGAGGACAGTAAGAAGGGCGAAAGTGTTGTGCTATTAGTGAGTGGTGAAGAGGTGGAATGCGAGAGATTAGAATCTGCGATAAAAGAATCCCAAATCCCTACATTGTTTAAACCCTCTAAGATTCTAAGAGTGGAATCTATCCCCGTGCTTGGCTCGGGTAAGGTGGATTTCAAAGGTGCGAAAGATTTAGCCAAGAGTTTGATAAAGAGCTAGGATTTAGTGTAACATTATGGAAATTTGAAAATTGTTAATCAAGGAGAAAAAATGTTTGAATATTACCTTAAAAGATTCTTTGTAAAAGTGAAAAGAGCAATGTTTTATTTTCCTTATACTAAGGAAGTTAAAAAATGAAAAAGTAGGCAAAAATAGGCAAAATGCTTGACTTATTTTTGCAAAATTGACTATAATCACGCGCTCAAAAAAACATCAAAAATGATTTTGATGAGTTCTTTAAGGATATAAGGAAAAAATATGGAAAGAATACGACTTAGGCTTAAAGCTTATGACCATAGAGTTCTTGATAGATCGGTCGCATCTATTATAGAAGCAGTTAAAAGGACAGGTTCAGAGATAAGAGGTCCCGTGCCACTTCCTACCAAAAAGAAGAGATACACCGTTTTGCGTTCGCCACATATCAATAAAGATTCGCGTGAGCAGTTTGAAATTAGAGTGCATCATCGCATTATTGATATTATGTCAGCGACTCCTGATACCGTGGATAGCCTTATGAAGCTTGATTTGGCACCGGAAGTAGATGTTGAAGTAATGTCTATGAGTAAGTAAATAAGATGTAAGGATTGAGGATATGGAATTTATAGTTGAAAAAATCGGTATGAGTCGCACCATAGGCGCAAAAAGTGAAGCAGTAACGCTTTTGCGTGTGCTTGGGGCGAAAGTATGCGAGATATATGATAATGGCAAAGCACTTGTGGCTTACTCACAAGGCAAGGTGAATAATAGAGCCATTGCGGGGCAACAAAAGAAATATAATCTTAGCAAAGAGTTTAATCGTTTCGCAACACTTAAGGTAAGCAATAAAGAGCTAGGCGAGCTTGATACAAGTAATTTAGGCGAGGCAAAGCGCGTGCAAGTACGCTTTAAGACAAAGGGACGAGGATTTAGCGGTGCTATGAAACGTTGGAATTTTCAAGGTGGTCCCGGCGCGCACGGAAGTAGATTCCACAGACGTTTAGGCTCTATTGGAAATCGCGAGTGGCCCGGACGCGTTCAGCCGGGTAAAAAAATGGCTGGACACTATGGGAATGAGCTTGTAAGTGCAAAAAATGATGTTCTATCATTTGATAAGCAAAGTGCTATTTTGGTGCTTAAAGGCTCTGTGGCTGGACACAATGGTGCATTTGGCAGAATACAAATCATAAAATAAGGTAGCAATATGAGTAAAGTAATCGTATTAAATGAAAAGTTCGCACAGAGTGGTGAGCTTACATTGCCCGAAAAGTATTCACAAGTAAAAGAGCACAATTTGTATTTGTATGTGAAGTCTTATCTCGCTTCACTTCGAGCAAACAATGCTTATGCTAAAAAACGAGGTGAAGTAAGTGGCGGTGGTAAGAAGCCGTGGAATCAAAAAGGTGGTGGTCGCGCTCGTGCAGGAAGTATCACATCTCCTGTGTTTGTAGGTGGTGGTGTAGCACACGGACCAAGTAATGATAAAAACTATAATCTTAAAATCAACAAAAAACAAAAGCGTTTAGCCTTAGAATGCGCTTTGTATCAAAAGGCACAAGAGGGCGCACTCTTTGTCGTAGATTCTATATCATTACCAAGTGGCAAGACAAAAGATGCGTATGCGATGTTTAAGGCATTAAACAAACGCAATGCTTTGTTTGTTACACAGCTTAGTGATGAGCAAACTTTCCTTGCTTTTAGAAATTTGCAACAATGCTATTTGGCTGATGCAAACGAACTAAACGCATATTTGGTGGCTACATTCCGCTCGGTTGTGATTGAAAAGGCTGTTTTTGATGAAATTATCACAGGAAAGGAGGGGAAATAAAATGGCAGATATTACAGATATTAAGTCAATCCTCTATACTGAAAAGTCGCTATCGATGCAAGAAAGCGGTGTGCTTGTTGTGCAGACTGCTACAAATGTGAGCAAAAATCAATTGAAAGGAATTTTTAAAGAGTATTTTGGCATTACTCCTCTTAGAATCAACTCTTTGCGACAAGAAGGCAAAGTAAAGCGATTTAGGGGCAAGATTGGTCAAAGGACTTCATTTAAAAAATTTTATGTAAAGATTCCAGAGGGCGCAAAACTTGATGCGCTATCGGTGTAAGGAGAAAATATGGCAGTCAAAACTTATAAGCCCTATACCCCAAGTCGTAGGTTTATGAGCAATCTTAGCTCAAGTGATATTACAGGCAAAGCAAGTGTAAGAGGTTTGCTTGTAAAGCTTCCTGTAACTGCAGGGCGTAATAATAATGGGCGCATTACAAGTCGTCATAAAGAAGGTGGTGCGAAAAAGTTATACAGAATTATTGACTTTAAGCGCAATAAGTTCAACATACAAGGCAAAGTAGCTGCAATAGAGTATGACCCATACAGAAATTGTCGTATTGCTCTTGTCAATTATGCTGATGGTGATAAACGCTACATTATTCAACCTAGTGGCTTAAATGTAGGCGATACAGTGCTTTCTGCGGAATCTGGACTTGATATTAAGACAGGTTTTGCGATGAAGCTAAAAAGCATACCTATTGGGACAATCGTGCATAATATAGAAATGTACCCGGGTGCGGGCGGACAACTCGCTAGAAGTGCGGGTGCGAGTGCGCAGATTATGGGACGCGAAGGTAAATACATTATCTTACGTATGCCAAGTGGTGAGATGAGGTATATTTTAGAAGAATGTATGGCGACTATTGGTGTTGTTGGCAACGAGGATTTTATCAATATCTCTATTGGTAAGGCAGGACGCAATCGTCATCGTGGTATTCGCCCACAAACGCGTGGTAGTGCTATGAACCCTGTGGATCACCCACACGGCGGTGGTGAGGGTAAAACCGGTTCTAGCGGACATCCTGTATCTCCTTGGGGAACTCCGGCAAAAGGCTTTAAAACTCGTAAGAAAAAAGCGAGTGATAGATTGATTATTTCAAGAAAGAAAAAATAAGGTAGGAAATATGGCAAGATCAATTAAAAAGGGTCCATTTATTGATGATTACCTCGTCAAGAAAGTTGAGAAAGCAAAGCAAGGTAAGGATAATAAACCTATCAAAACTTGGTCAAGACGCAGCACTATTTTGCCTGATATGATAGGGCTGACTTTTAATGTCCATAATGGTAGAGCGTTCGTTCCTGTATATATTACTGAAAACCACGTTGGTTACAAGCTTGGCGAGTTTGCACCCACACGCACTTTCAAAGGACACAAGGGCAGTGTCCAAAAGAAAATTGGGAAGTAAGGGGTTGAGATGAGTAGAGCATTATTAAGATATATTCGATTATCCCCGACAAAGGCGCGACTTATTGCAAGAGAAGTGCAAGGTATGAATGCTGAAGTTGCGATTGCAAGTTTGGAATTTACTCCAAACAAAGCAGCAAAATTAATTTCAAAGGTAATTGCTTCGGCAGTGGCAAATGGTGGTTATGATGCACAAGATGTGATTATTACTTCTTGTCGTATTGATGCTGGTCCTGTGCTTAGACGCTTTATGCCTCGCGCAAAGGGGAGAGCTACTCCTATTCGCAAACCAACGGCACATATCCTAGTGGAAGTTGGCACAAGCAAGGGAGCAAAGAAAAGTGTGGAAGCTCCAAAGCAAAAGGATTCAGGTAAAAGAATAGAGGCGAAAGAATCCACTAAAGTAAAAACTGCTACTAAGCCAAAGGCAGAGGTAAAAACTGAATCTAAGGCAAAAACAACAGCGAAAAAAACAGAAGATGCCAAGAAGGTAAGCACAAAAAAAACTGAAGGTGAGGAAAAATAGCAATGGGTCAAAAAGTTAATCCAATAGGTTTGAGATTGGGCATTAATCGTAACTGGTCTTCTCGATGGTTTTCAGTGTCTCAAACGACACCTTCAAATATTTTAGAAGACCACAAGATTCGCAAGTTTTTAAAACGTGAGATGTATTATGCGGGGGTGAGCGAAATTATTATTGAGCGTGCGGCAAATAAGATTCGCGTAACCGTTGTGGCTTCTCGTCCGGGTTTGATTATTGGTAAAAAGGGTGTGGATATTGATAAACATAAAGAAGCTTTGAAAAAGATTCTTAATAAAGAAGTATTCATTAATATTAAAGAGGCGAAGCGTCCCCAAGCGAATGCTCAACTTGCAGCGGAAAATATCGCAACACAGCTTGAAAAACGCGTAGCCTTTAGACGCGCAATGAAAAAGGTAATGCAAGCAGCAATGAAAGCTGGTGTAAAGGGCATCAAAGTCAAAGTTTCGGGTCGTTTGGCTGGGGCTGAAATGGCTCGCACAGAGTGGTATATGGAAGGTCGTGTACCTCTTCACACACTTCGCGCAAAGATTGATTATGGCTTTGCCGAGGCGATGACGACTTATGGAATTATTGGCGTGAAGGTATGGATTTTCAAGGGTGAAGTGCTACACAAGGGTATTTTGCCAGACAAAAAAGAGGAAAGCAAAAGTGGCGATAAAGAATCACGTCCTAAATCACGAAGAGGGAGACAATAGATTATGTTAATGCCAAAACGAACAAAATATAGAAAACAAATGAAAGGGCGCAATCGTGGAAAGTCTTTCCGCGGTGCGAAGCTAGCATTTGGAGATATTGGGATTAAGGCTGTAGAACACGGCAGAATCGACTCTCGTCAAATCGAATCTGCTCGTATTGCTATGACAAGACATACTAAGAGAGCTGGAAAAGTGTGGATACGCGTATTTCCCGATAAACCACTTACCGCTAAACCACTTGAAACGAGAATGGGTAAAGGTAAAGGTGGTGTAGAAAAATGGGTAATGAACATCAAGCCCGGTCGTATGATATACGAAATGGCGGGAATTGATGAAGCTTTAGCAAGAGAAGCTTTAGCTTTGGCTCAAAGCAAACTTCCCTTTAGAACCAAAATCATAACCAGCGAGAGTGAAAATGAAATTTATTGATTTGAAAGATAAGGACATTGCAGAATTGCAAAAGATGTTGAAAGAGAAAAAGTCGTTGCTTTTTGAAAAAAGATTGCAACTTAAAACAATGCAGCTTACCAATCCTGGCGAAATCAAAATAATCCGCAAGGATATTGCAAGAATTAATACAGCCTTAAGTGCGAAGAAGGATTGAATATGAGTGAAAAACAAGCACATAAGAGAGTGATTCAAGGTAGGGTTATCAGCAAAGCTGGTGATAAGAGTATAGTTATTTTGGTGGAGCGCAAGGTGGTTCACGCGAAATATCGTAAGATTGTTAAACGTTTCAAAAAATACACTATACACGATGAGAATCATAGTGCAAAAATCGGTGATGTGGTAAGTGCGATTGAGTGTAAGCCTATTTCTAAAACAAAGGCGTTTAGATTTAAAGAAATTATTACCGCGGGAGTAGAGCTATGATACAGAGTTTTACAAGATTAAATGTTGCAGATAATAGCGGTGCAAAGGAAATTATGTGCATTAAGATTCTAGGCGGTAGCCATAGACGATATGCACGTGTGGGTGATGTGATTGTCGCATCTGTGAAAAAAGCTATCCCCAATGGAAAGGTGAAAAAAGGACAGGTTGTCAAGGCGGTTGTCGTGCGAACAAAAAAAGAGATTCATAGAGAAAATGGTTCTTTAGTGCGCTTTGATGATAATGCGGCGGTGATTCTTGATGCGAAGAAAGAACCTATTGGCACAAGAATCTTTGGACCAGTAAGTAGAGAAGTGCGATACGCGAATTTTATGAAAATAGTATCGTTAGCTCCGGAGGTGTTATAGTGGCAAAGTTTAAAATTAAAAAAGGTGATATGGTGCAAGTCATTGCGGGCGATAATAAGGGCACAAAGGCGAAAGTTTTGCAAGTCTTACCCAAAAAAGCACAGGTAATCGTGGAAGGGTGTAAAGTCGCAAAAAAATCTGTAAAATCAAGTGAGAAAAATCCAAAAGGTGGCTTTATCACAAAAGAAATGCCAATGAGTATTTCGAATGTGAAAAAAGCACAAGGAGATAATTGATGTTTGCTCTAAGAGAAAAATATAAAAATGAGATTATCCCACAGCTTAAAAGTGAGCTTAATATCAGCAATCTTATGCTTTTACCAAAATTAGAAAAGATTGTTATTAGCGTTGGTGCTGGAGATTATGCAAAAGATTCTAAAGTGATGCAAAATATCGCAGATACCATTTCGCTTATCGCAGGGCAAAAGGCAGTTATCACTATCGCAAAAAAATCTGTCGCAGGATTCAAAATGCGTGAGGGAATGCCTATGGGTGTGAAAGTAACGCTTCGTGGTAAAATGATGTATAACTTCCTTGAAAAACTCATTGTTATAGCTTTGCCTCGTGTGAAAGACTTTAGAGGTGTGAAGCGCAATGGTTTTGACGGAAGAGGCAATTATAGCTTTGGCTTAAATGAGCAGTTGATGTTTCCAGAGGTTGTATATGATGACATTATGGTAACTCACGGAATGAATATTACATTTGTAACTTCTACTCAAAGTGATAAAGAGGCTTTCAAGTTGCTTGAACTTCTTGGTATGCCTTTTGCGAAAGGACGATAAAATGGCGAAAAAATCAATTATTGCAAAGGCAAAAAGAAAGGCAAAGTTTAGCGCGAGAGCCTATACGAGATGTCAAGTGTGTGGGCGACCGCATTCTGTTTATAGAGATTTTGGTTTGTGTAGGGTATGCTTACGCAAAATGGGTAATGAGGGTTTAATACCCGGGCTTCGTAAAGCAAGTTGGTAAGGAGAGAAAATGGTAAATGATATTATTGCAGATTCTTTGACGCGTATTCGTAATGCTTCTATGAGGAGACTAGAGGTTACTACATTGTATTACGCAAAGATTGTCGTATCTGTGCTAGAAGTATTTAAGGCAAAGGGTTTTATTAAGGATTATAAGGTTAATGATAAAGATGGCAAACAATCTATTATGGTGCAGCTTGCTTATGATGAGCGCGGTAAAAGCGCGATTAGTGAGATTAAGCGCATTAGCAAACCCGGAAGACGTGTATATAAGGGTAGAAATGAGCTAAAACGTTTTAAAAATGGCTATGGCACGATAGTGGTAAGCACGAGCAAAGGTGTGATTTCTAATGATGATGCGTATCGCGCTAATGTCGGTGGCGAAGCACTTTGCAGTATATGGTAGGAGAAAGATATGTCAAGAGTTGGAAAAAAACCTATTAATATCCCAAAGGGTGTTGAAGTCTCTTTACAAGGGAGTAAAGTTGTGTTTAAGGGTGCTAAAGAGCAAAAAGAGCTTGAAACGCACGGACGTGTTAAGATTGATTTACAAGGTGATACGTTAAGCTTTGAATGTATTGATTCTCAAGCGCAGTCTCGTGCATATTGGGGAACTTATCGTGCATTGGCGAATAATATTGTGATTGGTTTGTCTCAAGGATTCACAAAAGTGCTTGAGATTAATGGTGTTGGTTACAAAGCAAGTGTGAGTGGCAAGAATCTTGAAATGGCTCTAGGATTTTCTCACCCTGTGATTTATCCTATCCCTGCGGGCATTGAGATGAGTGTAGATAAGAATACAATCACAATTAAAGGCGCTGATAAGCAACAAGTAGGGCAGATTGCGGCTGAAATTCGCGAGTTTAGACCACCAGAACCATATAAGGGTAAAGGGATTAAATATAGCGATGAAACAATCTTGCGTAAAGCAGGCAAGACTTCTAAAAAGTAAGGGTGTGCTATGACAGAAAAAGTATTAAAGCAAAAACAGCTTCTTAAGACAAAGAGAAAGCTACGCACAAGGGGTAATATCTACGGAGTGGCACATAAACCGCGCGTGAGTGTGTTTAAGTCAAATAAGTATTTTTATGCTCAAGCGATTAATGATGAGATTGGTGTAACCCTTGCAAGTGTTGATGGTAAAAAGCTTGGTTTGGGAAACAACAAAGAGGACGCAAAGAAAATTGCAAGTGAATTTGTTAATGCCCTTAAAAAGGCTAATGTTACAGAAGTGGTGTTTGATAGAAATGGATACCTTTACCACGGCGTTGTAGCGGCATTTGCCGATACTTTGCGTGAAAATGGCATAAAGTTATAATAAAGGATATTTATGGAAATTAATAGAGAAGAATTTAGCGAAGTTGTTGTGAATATTGGTAGGGTTACAAAGGTTGTTAAAGGTGGGCGCAGATTTAGATTTAATGCGCTTGTTGTGGTAGGCAATAAGAATGGGCTTGTAGGTTTTGGGCTTGGCAAGGCAAAAGAAGTGCCAGATGCGATTAAAAAGGCTATTGATGATGCGTTTAAGAATATCATTAAAGTCAATATTAAAGGCACAACTATTGCCCACGACATTGAGTATAAATACAATGCGAGCAAGATTCTCTTAAAACCTGCGAGTGAGGGAACAGGTGTGATTGCTGGTGGTTCTACGCGTCCTGTGATTGAACTTGCTGGAATCAAGGATATTTTGACAAAATCGCTTGGTTCGAATAATCCTTACAATGTAGTGCGCGCAACGATTGATGCACTCGCTAAAATCAAAGCCTAAGGAGTGGCTATGCTAGAAAAGATTAAACCTGCAGAGGGAAGCACAAAGGATATTAAACGCGTGGGTAGGGGTCAAGGTAGCGGTATGGGCAAGACTTCTACGAGAGGTGGAAAAGGGCAAACTGCCCGCACAGGTTATAAAGCAAAAAGAGGATTTGAGGGCGGACAGCAACCGCTTCAAAGACGTTTGCCAAAGGTGGGATTCACTTCGCGCGTGGAAAAGCCTATTGTGATTAATGTAGATAAAGCAAAGGTTTTTGATTCTCTTGCTGAAATCAATGTAGAGGTTTTACGCGCTCATTTTAGTATCCCAAAGAATGCGACTCGAGTAAAGCTTATCGGTTCAAAGGCGAAAGGTTTAGTATCTAAAATCAAAGATTCTAATATCACAACAAGCGGAAACAAATAATGACAAAAAGCATTGTAAATAAGATTCTTATCACTCTTGCTTTTTTATTTGCGTATAGAATTTTAGCGTATGTGCCGGTGCCGGGCGTAGATGTTGGGCTTATTAAATCATTTATTGATGATAATGCAAACAATGCGCTAGGCTTATTTAATATGTTTAGTGGCAATGCAGTAGAGAGATTTAGTATCATCTCACTTGGCATTATGCCTTACATCACTGCTTCCATTATTATGGAGCTTCTTGCTGCGACTTTCCCCAATCTTGCTAAAATGAAAAAAGAACGTGATGGTATGCAAAAATATATGCAAATCGTGCGTTATGTAACTATTGCCATTACGATTATTCAGGCAGTGAGCGTGAGTATTGGGCTTAATAGTATGAGTAATGGAGCGATTAAGATTGATTTGAATCTCTTTATTGCTGTATCTGTATTTTCAATGCTTACAGGCACGATGTTGCTTATGTGGATTGGTGAGCAAATCACCCAAAGGGGTATTGGTAATGGTATCAGCCTCATTATCTTTGCTGGTATTGTCTCCGGGATTCCATCAAGTATAGGTAAAACCTTTAATCTAGTCAATACAGGACAGCTTAATGTCTTTATGCTCCTTGTGCTCCTTGCTGTAATTATTATCACAGTTGGTGTTATTATCTATATTGAATTAGCCGAAAGACGCATACCTGTTTCTTACGCGCGTAAGGTGATTATGCAAAATCAAAATAAGCGTATTATGAATTACATTCCTGTGAAGCTTAACTTGAGTGGTGTGATTCCGCCTATTTTTGCATCTGCTTTGCTCGTGTTCCCCTCCACTATATTGCAGGCGTCATCAAACACAATCATTCAAAGCATCGCAGATATTTTAAGACCAGATGGTTACACATATAATGCGTTGATGTTTATCTTGGTAGTATTCTTTGCGTATTTTTATGCCTCTATTGTTTTTAACTCTAAGGATATTGCGGATAATCTCAAAAGGCAGGGTGGATTCATACCGGGATTGCGTCCGGGTGAGGGCACATCGAATTTCCTTAATAATGTAGCGAGCAATCTCACATTTTGGGGTGCGCTCTATTTGGCACTTGTATCTACGCTTCCGTGGGTGCTTGTGAAATTTACAGGTGTCCCTTTTTACTTTGGTGGGACAGCCGTACTGATTGTTGTGCAGGTGGCTATTGATACGATGAGACGTATTGAAGCTCAAGTATATATGAGTAAATATCAAACGCTAAGTGCCGTAGGGCTTTAAATATGGCGATTAGCATTAAGAGTAAAAAAGACATAGAATCTTTGCGCATACCAAATCAAATTGTTGCCCAAACATTGAATCTTTTAGCTAAACACGCAAAAGAGGGTGTTTCATTGTTGGAGCTTGATAGTATGGCAAATGATTTTATCGTTTCTCAAGGCGGGAGAGCAGCTTTCTATCAGCTCTATGGTTTTCCAAAATCTATTTGCACCTCTGTCAATGAAGTGATTATTCACGGAATCCCCACGGATTATAAACTTAAAAGTGGTGATATTGTGGGAATTGATATAGGCGTGGAGTATGGTGGCTGGTATGGTGATGCGGCTATTACAATTGGGATTGGAGAAATCAAAAAGAGTGATGAGGCTTTGATAAAGTGTGCTAAAGATTCTTTATATGAAGCCATCTCGCAAGTGCGTGTGGGTATGCGTTTCAAAGAGCTAAGCTCTGTGCTTGAAAGGGCGATTGTGAGTAGGGGTTTTGAGCCTTTGAAAGGATTTTGTGGGCACGGCATAGGCAGAGCACCACACGAGGAACCAGAGATTCCAAACTATTTGGAATCTGCCAATCCAAAACAAGGTCCAAAGATACAAGAGGGTATGGTTTTTTGTCTAGAACCGATGATTGCCCATACTGACGGAGAGCCGGTAATTCTTAAGGATAATTGGTCTGTCGTAGCAAAAGATGGCTTAAATGGTAGTCATTATGAGCATACGATTGCTGTTGTGAATGGCAAGGCAGAGATTCTAACGGAGGTAGATTAAATGGCAAAAGATGATGTGATTGAAGTTGATGGCAAAGTCATCGAAGCTTTGCCAAATGCGACTTTTCGCGTGCAGCTTGAAAATGGGCATATCGTGCTTTGCCATATAGCTGGCAAAATGCGTATGCACTATATCAAGATTTTGCCCGGCGATATGGTAAAAATCGAGCTGACTCCTTATAGTTTAGATAAGGGGAGAATTACTTATAGGCATAAATAAATTTGTGATTTGTAAGTAGTTTTTAAATTTTTTTTTTGTAAAATCCGCAGTTTTAACTCAAAAAAGTTAGAAAGCATAAAAGGAGTAGGTATGAAAGTGCGACCTTCGGTCAAAAAAATGTGTGATAAATGCAAAGTTATCAAGCGCAAAGGTGTGGTGCGAGTGATTTGCTCAACCCCAAAACATAAACAAAGACAAGGATAGAAAATGGCTAGAATTGCTGGTGTAGATTTGCCAAAAAAGAAAAGAGTAGAGTATGCTCTTACTTATATTTATGGTATTGGGCTTAAAAGCTCAAGGGATATCCTAAAGGCTGTAAATATTTCTTTTGATAAGCGAGTTTTTGATCTCAGCGAAGATGAAGTCTCATCTATTGCAAAAAAGATTCAAGAAGGCTATATGGTCGAGGGAGACCTTAGAAAGAAAGTAACAATGGATATTAAGGCACTAATGGATTTAGGAAGTTATCGCGGTTTGCGACATAGAAAGGGATTGCCTGTTCGAGGACAAACAACAAAAAATAATGCTCGCACGCGTAAAGGCAAGAAGAAAACAGTTGGTAGCAAATAAGGAGTAGGTAAATGGCAAAAAAGAGCGTAACAAAAAAGAAAGGCGCAAAGAAAAATATTGCACGCGGTGTTGTGTGTATCTCTGCCTCATTCAACAACACAAATGTAACCGTAACTGATGAAATGGGTAATGTGTTGTGCTGGGCTACTGCTGGTGGCTTGGGATTTAAAGGAAGCAAAAAATCTACTCCTTATGCAGCTCAACAAGCAGTAGAAGCAGCAATGGAAAAAGCAAAAGAATGTGGCATTAAAGAGGTGGGTATCAAGGTGCAAGGACCCGGAAGTGGGCGAGAAACTGCTGTGAAAAGTGTAGGTGCGATTGAGGGCATTAAGGTGCTTTGGCTAAAAGATATTACACCATTGCCGCACAATGGTTGCAGACCGCCAAAAAGAAGAAGAGTATAGGGGAGTGATAAATGGCACGATATAGAGGACCAGTTGAAAAATTAGAAAGACGATTTGGCGTCTCTCTTGCACTAAAAGGTGAGAGGAGATTGGCAGGTAAGAGTGCGCTTGATAAGCGTCCTTATGGACCAGGGCAGCACGGGCAAAAAAGAGGCAAGATTTCGGAATATGGTTTGCAGTTGCGTGAGAAACAAAAAGCTAAAATTATGTATGGGGTGAATGAAAAGCAATTCCGTGCGCTTTTTAGAGAAGCAAATCGTCAAGAAGGTAATACGGGTGAAAATCTTGTGCGTATTATTGAACAAAGACTTGATAATGTTGTGTATCGTATGGGCTTTGCTACAACGCGGCGATTTGCACGACAGCTTGTAACACACGGACATATTCTTGTTAATGGCAAACGTGTGGATATTCCTTCATATATTGTAAAGCCCGGTCAAAAAATTGAAGTCAAAGAAAAAAGCAAGAATAATCCTCAAGTGGTTCGTGCGCTTGATTTAACTGCACAAACAGGTATAGTGCCTTGGGTCGATGTAGATAAGGAAAAGAAATTTGGTATTTTTACTCGTTTTCCACAAAGAGAGGAAGTAGTGATACCAATCGAGGAAAGACTGATAGTTGAGCTTTATTCTAAGTAAAAATAAGGATGGTAACACGATGAATATGATTAAAATCGAACCTTATGTCCCTACGGATATAAGCACTGAAGAAATTTCAGCAAACAGAATCAAGATTAGTGCTTATCCTTTTGAATCTGGCTATGCTATTACTTTGGCTCACCCCATTCGCAGACTATTGCTTTCAAGCTCTGTGGGCTATGCGCCAACTGCGCTTAAGATTCAGGGTGTGGCACACGAGTTTGATTCTGTTAGAGGGATTGTCGAAGATGTGTCGCATTTCATTAGTAATCTTAAAAATATCCGCTTTCTTATCAAAGATAAGGAACTCGATAATGTGCAGTTACATTACGATTTTAAGGGTCCAATGGTGCTCAATGCCGGAGAGTTAGCTAATGATATGGTAAGTATTGTAAATGCTGATGCGTATCTAGCAACGATTAACGAAAATGCTTCTATTAGCTTTTCGCTCATCGTGCAAAAGGGTATAGGCTATGTACCAAGTGAGAGTATTCGTGGCAAAATAGCGGAGGATTATATACCGCTTGATGCGTATTTTACACCTGTAAAAAAAGTAGTGTATGAGATTGAAAATATGCTTGTAGAAGATAATCCAAACTATGAAAAGATTATCTTTGATATTGAGACGGACGGACAAATTGAGCCTATCACAGCCTTCAAAGAAGCCATATCTGTAATGCATAAGCAAATGAGCGTTTTTGGCGTGGATTTGAGCGTTGCCTCTAGTGGTGTGAAAAATATTGCTGAAAATTCTGGAGAACTTAAGACTTTGATGATTAAAATAGACACGCTTAATCTTAGTGCGCGTTGTTTTAATTGCCTTGATAGGTCTGGTTTAAAATATGTGGGTGAGCTTGTGATGATGAGTGAAAATGAGCTTAAAAACATCAAAAATATGGGTAAAAAATCTTATGATGAGATTGCAGATAAGCTAGAGGAGCTTGGCTATCCTGTTGGTGGAGAGGTTGCTGATGATATTTTGCAGCTTCTTAGTCGCAAATTAACCAAGATAAAAAATAATTAGTTAGGGAGAGCAAAATGAGACATAGACACGGATATAGGAAATTAGGGCGCACATCAGCACATCGCAAGGCATTATTAAAGAATCTTGCTATCGCCCTCATCACACACGGCAAGATTGAAACAGGTATTTTTAAGGCAAAAGAATTGCAAAGCTATATCGAAAAGCTTATCACAGCAGCTCGTAGCGGAGATTTAAACGCTCATCGCTATGTATTTGCTTATCTACAAGATAAGACAGCTACAAAAAAGCTTGTTACAGAAATAACTCCTAAATATGCTTCACGCAATGGCGGATATACAAGAATCCAACGCACACGACTGCGCCGAGGCGATGCTTCACAAATGGCAATCATTGAATTGGTATAGTATGATAAACAATATGGGGGCATAGCCTCCATAGCTTTCATAAAATCTTAATTTCGCTTCAAGTTTTCTATCACTTTAGATTCTAGTTTTGATATTCGCAATTATAAATCTCAAAATACCCAAGCATTCACACTATTACAGCAAGGAGTTTAAATGACACATACACAAGAAAAATTCGTAACTTATGAGGAAATCCAAGCAAATCCTATGCTTCAATGGTTTTTTGAAAGGTTTTCTAATCGTGAGATTAAGCGCACTGCAGAAGATGAGTTTTTTAAAGAATGGCAAGAATATGTAAAAAATGAGGATATGGAAAGGGTATATTTCTTAGAACCTTTAAAAGGCAAAGATCCACGAGAGGCTATTTTAGATGAAACTGCGTATTGTCGCACAATGGCTCATTTTCTATTTTTTCGTCAATTTTCTTATGAATATTATGAGTTTATTTTACAATTTATCCACGATAAAAAATATTTAAATATTCTACTCCACGATTTGTATCATTGTAAGATGGAACTAGAGGATATAAAAAAACTCTGCTCACTCTTAGTGGATAAGGGTGCAAATCTCAATGCTTCATTTTATTGGACTTCGACTCATCATTGTTGGTATCAAACACTCTTGCATCGTTGTTGTTCTTTTGTGCTTAACAACACGAAGCAAGGTAGAGAAAAGCAGCTTGAAATCGTGCAATTTCTCTTGGAGCTTGGAGCTGATCCTAATATAAAAGATTCTGGGGGAGAGAATATGTTACATCACGCAATAGGTTTTGAAGAACAAAAACTCGCAAATCTCATTATTCAAAGTGGCAAGATAAAAGATATAAATGCAAGAATCGATAAGTATAAAGATGCTACCTATTATGATGACACTGCATTAAATATAGCTGTTCATCATTCGTATTCTAGCACGGTTAAATTACTCCTTGAGGCTGGAGCCGATGCAAGTGCTATTAATCGTTTGGGAAAGACACCCTTAGATGCTTGTGGTGATAAAAGTGCTACGATAGAAAAATACATAAGAAAAGCAGGAGGCAAGAGCCTTTTAGAGATACTAGGGAGTGAAGAGAAGGTAAAAGAGTATAGAGAGGCTAAGGAAAAGGAATGGAAAATAGAAAGAGAGAAAGGTAAAGAGTATGAGCAAAAGCTATGGGAGGATTATAAAAAAGCCCTTGAGAAGACTACTTCCTTGGCATTCTTAATATCGATAGAAGTGGAGAGGGATTAAAATGCAAAACACAACAAATAAAGCAGACGACAAACTTTTAGAAGCGATTTATGAAAGTGATGTAGAACTTTTTAAAGAGGCTTTAAAAGAGGGAGCAAATATAAATGGCGTAGTGAGTGAGGAACAAGACGAGGAGTTTGATTTCCAAGAGGGTGAAAGCTATCTAAGCACAGCACTTGATATAGCACTTTCTCCTCTTGCTTATATTCCTTATGATAAAAAAGGATTTGATAAGCAAAAATATGAAAGTAATCACGCCAAAGCCTTTGAGATTCTAAACGCACTTAAGGCTTTGAATCCTGATGAAAGCAAGGCGGACTTTAAAGCAAAAGATAGATTAGAATCTATCTTAGAAACAAGAGATATGGAGCTTTATGATGACCCTGCGGTGTATGGTTATGCGGATTTTGAGGAGGAAATGAGCGAAGAGGAATGGATAAGCGAAGATCCTATAAAAGAATATTTGGAGAGTTTTGAAAAGAGCCTTGAATCATAGGGCAATAAGGAGTAATATTTTCAAACATTTAATGCTTTTTGGGTAGCATTATGCAATGATTTATGGCAATTTTAAATATAAAAATCCTATAAGAAAGCTCATTGCCTTTGATGTGCAAGGGGTTTTGAGCGCATTTAAATGTATAGAATCCACCCTCAAATCTAACCCCGAAGGTTATTTTGTGGGTTATATGACTTATGAAGCGGGTGTGCTGCTCCAAGCCTATCAGGCAAAGGCATATATTCATCTCTCCAAGCATATAAGCACCACAATGTCCCCACACAAGCAGCCACTGCTGTATTTTGCATATTTCACGCAAAGGAGTAAATGTAAAAAGATTCATAGCACGACACATCACGCACAATCCTCACTCTTTATGTTACAAGGGCTTGATAATGAACGATACAAGAGTGCATTTAAGCGCATTAAGGAGCATATTTTAAAGGGTGAGAGTTATCAAATTAATTATACCCAAGAGCTCAAGCTTTACTCCAAAGTGCGCTCCAAGCAGCTTTTTAAGGAGATTCTATCCCGTCAAAACACCGCATATAAGGCATATATCAAAAATGCTTTTGGTGAAATTCTCTGCTTTTCACCTGAACTTTTTTTTCAAATAAAAAATCGCACAATCACCGCCCAACCAATGAAAGGCACGATAAAAAGGGTAAAAACCCACAAGTTAGATTCTCTGCAAAAGCGTGCATTGCAGCAAGATAGCAAAAATCGTAGCGAAAATATGATGATTGTAGATTTGTTGCGTAATGATTTAAGCAAGATGATTAAGCCTAATTCCTTGCATATACAGAATCTCTGTGCGATAAAGAGCTATCCCACGCTTCATCAAATGGTTTCCACTCTGCAAGGCAAACTCTCTAAGCACACTTCATTGCGCGAGATTTTCTGTGCGCTTTTTCCCTGTGGCAGCATTACAGGTGCGCCAAAGCTTAAGACAATGGAGATTATCCAAAGTTTAGAATCTCGCCAAAGGGGCGTGTATTGCGGTGCATTGGGCGTGATTTCTGCTAAGAAAATGTCATTTTGTGTGCCTATTCGCACACTTTTTAAATCCACACAAGAGGAGTTTTACCGCTATGGTGTGGGAAGCGGGGTAGTGTGGGATTCTGTATGTGAGAGTGAATGTGCCGAACTTGCGCTCAAAACGCATTTTTTACAAGCCGCCCCTTTAGAATCTTTTGCACTCTTTGAGACAATGCTTTTTGACAATGGACGCATTTTTCTTTTAAAAGAGCATTTAGAGCGACTTTTGTACTCCGCGCTTCAGTGTGGCTTTGATTATGCTTATCTTGCTTCATTTGTCGCGTCTTTGAAAGAATCTTATGCGCCACATTCTGCATTTCCGCCTCTTGTATTTCCACATATTGAGAGTTTAGTGCAGCGAGATTGTGTGAAGCAAACACAAGCATTTTTTGCATTTTGCAAACAACAAATACCACAAGAGCGCGTAATTTTGCGATTAAGCCTCTTGCCAAATGGCAGTTTGAATCTTATCATCAAACCCTTTGTACCTCATCGCTCTACTGCTGTCATTCTCTCTACATATAGGCAAGATTCTCATAATTTCTTTTTGCGCCACAAAAGCACACACAGAGCGCATTTTGCAGATTCTGTAAAACTCATAGAATCTGGCGCGGTATTTGATGTGCTGTATTGTAACCAAAAGGGTGAGCTATGCGAGGGTGCGCGAAGCAATATCGTGCTTGAGATAAAGGGGAGATTCTATACTCCAAAGCGCAAAAGCGGGTTGCTTGGCGGCACTCTGGCTCAAGTCTTGCTTCAAAGCGGGGCGATAGAGGCAAAAACTTTAAAACGCAAACATCTTAAAAAGGCGCAGACAATCTACTGCATCAATTCTGTGCGTGGCGTAGTGCAAGTGCAGCTTGAAAAATGAGGGCAAAATGAATAAGCAAAGGCGCAAAGCACCCAAAGTGCTACTCATTGATAATTATGATTCTTTTACCTATAATGTGCTGTATTTGCTTAATCAATGTGGTGCGAAAGCTCTTGTAGTGCCAAATGATACGCCTTTGTCGGCGTTAGAGCAGCTTTGCCAAAAGCATTCTATCGTTCATCTTATCATCTCTCCGGGTCCAAGCCACCCTTTAGAATCAGGGGTTTGTTTGGAGGCGATTAGACATTTTGCATCAACGAGGAAGATTCTAGGTATTTGTTTGGGACATCAATGTATCGCTCAAGCCTTTGGGGGTGAGGTTATCTCTCTTGCAAATCCCACGCACGGCAAGAATGCACATTTTTATTTCACGCCTCACCCTTTGTTTAAAGGTATCAAGCAAGGGGTAAAAGTTGCTTTGTATCATTCGCTTTATGTGAGTAAATTAGGGCAGTGTGAGGCATTAGGATATAGTGAAAGTGGGGTGCTTCTCGCACTTAAAGCGAGGGATTATCAAAGCTATGGGGTGCAATTCCACCCTGAATCTATCCTGCAAGAGCAAGGAAAAGCTATAATGCAAAATTTTCTTGCGTTGTAGCCTTTGATGATAGGAGATAACTCATAAGAGTGCTACAAAAACCAATATGTTATAGATTCTGTAAAAATATTTTAGTTAAAAATACTTTCATTTTTGCTGATTTGTTGTAGAATGCCACTTAGATCTTATTATGAAGGTATTTCAAAGCGGCAATGGCAGAGGCAATATCCATTTTACACACTATTTTGACTGATAATGAGCGTGAGATTCTAAGTGAATGTGATGAACTCACGCTTGATTTTGCCTCATTACACAAAGATTCTATTCATATCATTTCTCCTCAATGCGTGGTAATTGGCTATGGGGAGCTGTGCGATGAATTTTTAGAGCTATGTGTGAATCAAGATTCTGTTGTGTTAGAAGTCTCGCAGCTTTTGCCGCAGGATTTTGTGAGTGTAAAAGGACATTTGGGTGCTTTTAGCCTAAGATTCAAAAATGCAAATGACGATGTTGAGAGCCTTGAAACATCGCAGATTGTATGCTTTGCCCCCATTGAATTGCCCGAATGCAAAGGCGTGCATAAGCCAGATATGTATGCTAATGCCCAGCAAATGCTCCAAGCACTTTTAGGTTTGTGCGGAGAGCAAAGCTATGAGCGGAATATCATTTTTAATCCAACACATTGCCAATTCCAGTTGAGGCGACCGCTTGCCAATGGGCAGAGTGTATGCCATAGCTGTGTGGATATTTGCCCAACCATTGGCATAACAAGCGACAAGAGTGCGAGAATCTTAGAGCTTTCAGCGATTGATTGTATTGCGTGTGGCAAATGCGTGAGTGTATGTCCCACAGGTAGCTTATGGCGTGATGGAGACGGATTTGAATCTTTTACTTATCGCGCGAGGCTTTATAAAGGGTTTATCCCGCTTATAGTCGCGCAGGAGGCATTTGAAAGGGCAGAGTTTTATAATGATTTAGGGAATCTAAAAAATCATAATCCTTTGATTCTGCCCTTTGTGCTACAAGTGCCGGATATGCTTAATATCACCTATTTGCTTACGCTTTTGCAAGAATCAGGTGCGCCAATCGTGTTGTATAGCCCATTAGGTGAGCATATAAATGATGATATAGAATCTTTAAATATCATTTATGAGCGCATTTTTTTTCAACGAGCTATCCATTCTTTTGCAGATTTACAAGAGGTAGGCGCACTGCAGCCCATTGGGCAGACGCATTATATCTACACACCCACGAGTAATGAGAGTAGCAAGGATATTTTAGCCGAGCGTTTGCGCTTTTGGGTAAAGCAAGAATCTTATGGTGAAGTGCCGATGAAAAATAGCGCATTGCTTAACATAGATTCTCAAAAATGCACCCTGTGCCTTAGCTGTGTGGAGGCGTGTAATACAAAAGCCCTTATCAATCATCAAAGTCGTTTTGAGCTGCTACATAAAGCCTTGCTTTGCACGGATTGTGGCTATTGCGTGTCAAGTTGCCCCGAGCAAGTCTTAAGCCTAGAATCTCACACGCTCAAGCTTGTGCCACAAAGCTTTGAATATACCACGATAGCGAGTGATGAGCCTTTTAGATGTGTGGAATGCAATCAAATTTTTGCCACACGCAAAAGTATTGAAAAGATTAAGCATATTCTTTCACCCGCATTTTCAGGCAATATCGCAAAGCTTAGAAGCTTAGAATGCTGCGCAGATTGCAAGGTAAAAGTGATGTTTAATGGAGTATCTGTATGACGCACAATACACAAACAAACAATACTTTAGAATCTGTTGCGAGTGCTCGGGCGTTGTATTATGATTTTTTTGCCGGGCTGTTTTTGTATGAGCTGCTTTGTGTGCGAGAAGATGTGATTTTAAAGCAGGTGATGATTTTAAAAGAAAATGTGCTTGATGAGCGCGATAGTGCGTATTTTGAGATTTTGGAAAATGAGATAAAAGCGAATGGTTTGAAGCGCATTATTGATGAATACACAAATACTTTTATTTTGCCTTTTAGTGTGCCAAGTGAGAAAGAATCTGCACCGAAGCGGAGAGGGAAGGGCGAGGTGTTTTATAGTAATCCTCAAATAATGCTCTATCTCTCGCATTACACGGAGGGTTGCCTCAATGGCAAGGCACTGCTTCAGGCTCGTGCGCTTCTTAAGCAAAGCACTTTTAGGCTTAATAATCTCACTTTTAAAGAGAGTGAGGAGCATTTGGGATTCTTACTTTTACTTATGCGCTATCTTTTATGCTCTGCGGATAAGCAAGATGTGGCATTAAGTGCGCAATTTGCAAAGGAGTTTGTGATACCTCTAGGAAATTTTGTGATAGATGCGCTATTAGAAAGGCAGGGGCTAATGTATTATGCACCTGTTGCCTATGTTTTGCAGAGTTTTTTAGATGTGGAGAGGGGGCTTGTAGGATATGATAAATAGGGAGTAATGCTTAAGGTAAATCGATTTTAGCTTTTATACAGAAACTAAAGGTTAAAATGGGTTTATCCCAAAGTCAAAAACAAAGGAGGCTATATGGCTAAGACACAAGAGAGTAACCACTCTAGGCGTAAGTTTTTAAAAACTGCCGGGGTTGGTGGTGCTGTGGTTGCGATAGGCTCTCTTAGTTTGGCTGGCTGCTCTGGAGAGCACAAACAAAAAGAAGTCATCAAGGGCAAGAGCAAGAAGCAAGAGATTTTGTATCGTGGTGATACACAATATTGGCAAAGTTATTTTTCTGTTGCCAAATAACAACAAATAAGGAGCGAAAATGAGCGAGGCAAACAATAGACGCAATGCGCGCCGCTCGTTTCTCAAGCTCTCTGCATTGGCTTCTGTGGCTGGTGTGAGCAGTGCTTTGGGAAATGAGGGCGAGAGTGTCGTCAAAAAGGCAAGTGCGCAAGAACTAAAAGAAAGGTATCCAAAGTCTAAGAAAATCAAAACAATCTGCACCCATTGTTCTGTAGGTTGTGGCATTGTAGCCGAAGTTGTCGATGGTGTTTGGGTGCGACAAGAAGTGGCGCAAGACCACCCTATCTCTCAAGGCGGGCATTGCTGCAAAGGAGCAGATTTAATTGATAGGGCAAGAAGTGAAACAAGATTGCGCTATCCTCTTGCGAAAGAGGGAGGCAAATGGGTGCGCCATAAATATGATGATATGATGGACAAAATCGCCTCACAACTCAAGCAAATTAGAGAAGAAAGTGGACCTGATGCAGTAATGTTTTTAGGAAGTGCGAAATGCTCTAACGAGCAAAGTTACTATATCCGCAAGTTTGCAGCGTTTTTTGGGACAAACAATATAGACCATTGCGCTCGCGTTTGACACTCACCTACAGTCGCCGGTGTGGCGAATACATTTGGGTATGGTGGTATGACAAACCATTTGGGCGATATGATGTTCTCAAAATATATCCTTGTGATTGGTGCAAATCCAGCGGTAAATCACCCTGTGTCTATGGTGCATATTTTGCGTGCAAAAGAGCAAGGGGCGAAGCTTGTATGTATTGACCCACGATTCACAAAAACTGCAGCAAAATGTGATGAGTTTCATCGAATCCGTAGCGGGACAGATATTGCCTTTGCATATGGATTGCTCAACCACATCATCGCTAAAAAACTCTATGATGAGCAATATCTCAAAGAGAGGGTCGACGGCTATGAAATGGTTATGGAAGAAGCGAAAAAATTCCCACCTGAAGTGGCTGCTAATGTGTGCGGAATCCCAGCTGATGCAATTCGCCATATTGCTGAAGAAATGGCGGCAGCAAAACCTGCAAGTCTTATTTGGAATCAAGGGCTTACCCAACACACAGTTGGCACGAGCAACACACGCATTATGCCTATTTTGCAAATGTTCTTAGGCAATATTGGTAAGAATGGCGGAGGTGTCAATATTTTGCGCGGACACGATAATGTGCAAGGTGCGAGTGATATGAATAACCTCGCGGATTCTCTCCCGGGCTATTATGGGCTTGGCGAACCTGCGTGGAGACATTTCTGCAAGCATTGGAATGTTGATTTTGATTGGATGGTGGGCAGATTCAAAGACCAAGAGATGATGGGCAAGACAGGTTTTGCGCATTCAACTTGGAAATTTGGTGTTTTAGATGAAGAAAATGCCGCAAACAATGGTGGCACCAAACTTCGCGCACTTGTGGTGATTGGCTCGGGTATGACAACCGTTTCTTTGCTTGATTTGCAGAAAAAAGCAATGGATAAGCTTGATTTGGTTGTGTTTGTCGATCCTTATGTCAATGACTTGGCTATTTATAGCGATAGAAGCGATAATCTTTTTATGCTTCCAGCGGCGTCTCAAATGGAGACAAGCGGTTCTGTGGCAGCGACAAATCGTAGCTATCAATGGCGTTCTAAGGTAATGGAGCCACTTTTTGAATGCCGACCTGATGAGGAATTTCTCTTTGGCTTGGCAAAAAGACTAGGATTCTTAGAAGAATTCCAAAGACGTTTATTTGACATCGCAAAAGAAAAGGGCAGAGAGCAATTTATGTGGCCAGAAGATGCGACTACCGAGCTCACCCAAAGTATCCGCAGCATTGGCTTGCAGGGAATGAGTCCAGAGCGACTAAAGGCACACCAAGAAAATTGGCATAAATTTGATAAGGTAACGCTAGAAGGCACAGGGGAGTTTAAGGGCGATTATTATGGGTTGCCGTGGCCCTGCTGGAGCGACAAGCACCCGGGAACTCCTGTGATGTATAACGACACGATTCCAGTGATGCGCGGTGGTATGGGATTCCGTGTGAATTGGGGTGTTACAAATCCAGATGGACAAAGTATGCTCACAAATAGAAGCTTGCCAAATGCAAAATATAGTGGCGGACATGCACCTGTAACTGCAGCAAATGCAGAATCTTTAGGCATTAAGCTTACAGAATCTGAAAAGGCAGTGATTGAGGGCAGCACTTTTGCGCTTGGCATTGGAAATAATATCTTGGTGGAAAAAGCTCTAGAAGCGGGACTTTGCCCTTATGGAAATGGCAAGGCAAGGGCAAATGTGTGGAATTGGTATGACAAGATTCCATTGCATAGAGAGCCATTGCACTCCGTGCGAGGCGATTTGGTCGATAAATATCCCAATTTTCCTGACAAGCCAAATCATTTCCGTGCAAACATCAAATACCGCTCACGTCAAAAAGAATTGGGCGAGAACAAAAACTGGGTTGATGAATTTCCTGTCAATATGCTCACAGGACGACTTGTGGCGCATATGGGGACAGGTGCAGAGACACGAAGTGCGAAATATCTTGCTGAAGTTGAGGGCGAGATGTTTATGGAGATTCACCCTGATAAAGCCGCAGAGCTTAATATTAGAAATGGCGATATGGTGTGGGTGTATGGCACAATGGATACGAGGATTCTAGTCCCTGCGAAGCTCTCGTTGCGTGTGGATTATAATAGTATTTGGTTGCCACAAAACTTCTCGGGAATGGATCAAGGTGTATCAAGGCTTGATAAATACCCAGAAGGCACAAAGCCCTATGCGATTGGTGAATCCGCGTGTATGATTGCAAGTTATGGTTTTGACTACAACTCTGCTTGTCCGGAAACTAAATGTGGTTTGTGCCGCATTGAGAAAGCGTAGGGAGGTAAAAAATGAGTAATGCAATTCCTACTAATCTTGAAAATTTTTCAAGAATCAAGTTTTATTGCGATACAAATCGCTGTATTGAATGCCACGGTTGTGATGTCGCTTGTAAAGAAGCACATCATTTGCCTGTGGGTGTCAACCGCCGAAGAGTGATTATGTTAAACGAAGGCGTTGTTGGCAAAGAAACTGCCGTGTCTATTGCGTGTATGCACTGCGCCGATGCGCCTTGTGCGCAAGTGTGCCCTGTGGATTGCTTCTATATTCGTGCTGATGGCATTGTTTTGCACGATAAAAAAACCTGCATAGGCTGTGGCTACTGCCTCTATGCTTGTCCTTTTGGCGCACCACAATTCCCCAAAAATGGCGTATTTGGTTCAAGGGGCGCAATGGATAAATGCACTTTCTGCGCGGGTGGTCCCGAGGAAACAAATAGCGAGGAAGAATATCATCTCTATGGACAAAATAGAATCGCAGAAGGTAAAGTGCCAATGTGTGCGAGTATGTGTTCTACAAAAGCACTCTTAGCAGGAAGCAGCGAGGAAGTTTCAAATATCATCACGCATCGTGCGCAAACAAGGGGGGATAATATCCCTAATGCTGTGCCAAATGTGTGGAAGACGGCATACAACGACTAGGAGGATTCTATGAAATCAATATGTTTTAGAATCTTTGCCCTTTTGTTCTTTAGCTCTGCCCTTGCCTTTGGTGCGAATCCAAGTGTGCCACAAGAGGGAGGTAAGCAATATGCCGAAGTCATAAGTGGTAATAATGCGCTCATTGCCCCAAGCGATAGGGCAAATCCGCTCCTCTATGGCGGACCTGAAGTCGCAGCAATTAAGACATGGGGCATTGGCTCGCCCAACTCGAAGGGGCTTGGTGAAATCTTCACGCTCGTGCAAGGGCATTATTTCGCGCTTATTTTCTTGCTTGTTATTATTTTCGTGCCTATGGCGTTTTATGGGCATTATAAGATGATAGGGCAACGTCATTATTCGCATAAAAGCTTTTTGCTTGTTTTTAGCAAATACAATATCATCGTGCATTGGTGCGCGGCTGTGCCTTTTGTGATGATTTGTCTTAGTGGGCTAATGATGGTGTTTGGTGATAAGCTTGGTGGCGGTTGGCTCATACGCTTTGCACGTGATATTCACGGCTTAGCAACAATCTTTTTTGCTGTATTTGGCACATTAATGTTTTTGATGTGGGTAAAAGATTGTCTGCCTCGTGGATATGACATCAAGTGGATGATGATTATGGGCGGCTACCTTGATAAAGTCAATCGTGAGATTCCAGCACATAAGTTTAATGCCGGACAAAAAATGTGGTTTTGGGTGGCGACACTTGGTGGCGCAGCTATGGTTATCACAGGCGGGATTATGTTTTTCCAAGCAGCAGGCATTGATACCTTGCGTCTTATGGCTCTTATGCATAATTTTGTGGGCTTTTTAATCATCGCATTGCTGATTACACATATTTATATGGCTGTCTTTGCTATTGAGGGTGCTTTGGAATCAATCATTAATGGCAAAATGGGCGAAGAAGAAGTCTCAATGCTCCATAGTCTTTATTACAAAGAATTGCAAAGCCAAGGCAGACTAGATTCTATGCGTCTTTCGCATTAATTTTTGTATATGTGTTAGGGGAAGTATGGGCGATTTTATGCATAAAATGCGTATGGTAAAAGTGCATAAAGATGCCCAATCCTTTAGTGATACGCGAGATTTGGTTGTTGAAGAGCAACGCATAGCTTTCTACCTTAATGGCAACAAGCTCTTGTCAGTAATGAGCTTACCAAATGCTCAAGATGCGCATTTTGTGGGCTTTTTGATGGGTGAGGGTGTGTTAGATTGTGTTGATGATATTATCTCGCTTGAAGTAGCCAAAGACGGCTTAAGTGTGCATATGCGCGCTCATATACGAGAGGACAAGCTCTCTCATCTCCATAAGGAAAAAACACTTACCACCGGCTGTTGTGTGGGTGTGAGCGCAAATTTTGATGGCGAGATTACACAAAAATATATTTCCTCTCCTATGCGGATTAGCGCGCAAAGCGTATTTGCCCTACTTGATAGATTCAATAAAAAAACTGCACTTTTTAATCAAACAGGTTGCACACATAAGGCAATGCTTGTGTGTGAGCGCGAGTTTATCAGCGAGGATGTGGGGCGACATAATGCGATTGATAAGGTTATTGGTCAAGCGAGGCTAAGCAAAGTTGATATGAGTGAGGCAATTCTTATTGTCAGTGGGCGGCTTTCTATGGAAATGGTGATTAAGGCGGCAATGAGTGATATACCCATTGTGATTTCTCGCTCGGCTACCACGCATTTAGGGATTAAGTCCGCACAGACTTTGGGCGTTACGCTTGTGGGTTTTGCACGAGGCGATACCTTTAATATTTATACACACCCTTCACGCATTATTCATTAATTTTTAAGCCATATTTTTGATATAGTTGCATATGCAACATTTACAAAAGTGAGCTAGAATATCGCCCTCAATCCGTTTATCATTATTTAAGGAGTATGGTTTATGAAAAGAATTGTCCTTATGTTAGGATTTTTCTCTCTTTTAAATGCGCAAGGATATGAAAATTCTTTTAGTTTACAGGATTCTACATCTACTCAAGGCTTTACAACGCAGCAAAGAGGCGAAAATACTGAATCTGTGGGGAGAGTTTTTACACTAACAGATTTGCTTGAAGGAGCAAGAAAAAATTACAATCTTGAAGCCAAAGATTTAGCAATTTTACAGGCTCAAGCGTCAAAAAGAGCTGCTTATGGCGAATTTTTACCCACACTTGATGGAGCATATCAATACCAAGATACAGATAATCCAAGTATGCGCCTTAAAACATATACAGGAAGCATAAAGGGAAGCTGGGAAGTGTTTAGCGGGTTTAAGACTTATAATAAAGTGCGTGAAAAAGGCTCTCTTTATCGTGCAAGTATTGAAGATAGGGAAAGCACAAAAGACCAACTTTTTTTAAATGTGGTTGAGCAGTATTATGGTTATTTTACAAATCGCGCACAGCTCTTAAGCCTCGATCAAAAACGTATTCAGCTTCAAACAAATATTGAGCGCGTGGAGAGGCTTTTTCGCTCTGGGCTTACGACTATTGATGATGTAGAATCTTTGCGCGCGGAGCTGCTTGCTACCGAGCACGATATTGAAAACATCAATCTAGAGATTGAAAAAAATAAACTTATGCTCTCACTCCTTGCGAATACAGAGGTGCAGGAGCTTGAGCGCGCTACTATCAAAACACCGCTTTTCAAACTTGATGAAAATCGCCACGATTTGAATATGCTCAATTTCCAAGCCTTAAGTGCGCAGTTTCAAGCAAGACAAATCAATTATTTGCCTATTATAAGTATTAGCGATACTTATGTGATAAATAGCGATATTAAAAAGGCTGGGGCGATTACTCTTAAAGATACTTCTATGGGAGGCTTAGACGAAATGCTTCCATTTTTGTCTCGTCAATTTCCGCTCAATCAGAATCAAATTATGATTAATGCGAGTATTCACCTTGATGCACTCACAACTTATAGGCAATATGAGGCGGCAAGACTTGGATATTTAAAATCTCTTAAAGAGCTTGCTTATAAAAAAGAAGAGCAAAAAAAAGATGAGCGGACTTATCGCAAGAGCCTTGAAATCGCCGTGGCAAAAATCAAGGCTTCAGAAGCAGCTTTGCGCTCGGCAACGATTGCCTTTGAGAATGTGGCAAAAAAATATGATGCGCAGATTCTAAACTTTGTGGATTATCTGCAATCTTTAACAAAGAAATTTGAAGCAGAATCTACTTACAACCAAGCACTCAACAATTATGAAATGCAAAAGGCGTATTATATTTATTATAGTGGGCAAGATTTGCAAGAGCATATTCAATAGTTAAATAAGGGAGAAAAGATGAAAAAAATAATACTTGCAAGTATGCTTTTGTGGAGCTGTTTATGGGCGGAAGATGTATATGCGATTTTTAACGCGGAGGCGATTAAGGATTCAAATTTGAGTCTTGCTACGAGTGGGATTGTAACAAATATCTTTGTTGATGTAGATTCAGAAGTAAAAAGCGGGGATTTGCTCCTCACGCTTTTTAATCAAGATATAGAATCTCAAATGCGCTCCACAGAGCAGCAATATCTCTTTGCCAAAAAGCAATATGAGCGTTACAAACGCTCTGGTGGGGCAGTGGATAGAAATACGATTGATAGGTATCTATCGGAGTTTAAAAAGCTTGAGGCTGATTATAGTTACCAAAAGGCTATGTTGAGTAAGACGCAGCTGCGCGCACCATTTGATGGAATTATTGCTTCTAAGGACATAGAGTTAGGTGATGGTGTGAATGCAAACAACACGAATCTTTTTAGAATCATCAGCAAAGAAGTGAAACTCGTGCTAGAATTTGACTTTAAATACATTGATAAAGTAAAAGTAGGCGATACTTTTGAATTCCGCATTGATGGCAAAAAGGATAGTTTTACCACTAAGATTAGTAAAATTTATCCAACTGCTAGCACTTCTACGCGTAAAGTAAAGGCTGAAGCACCTGTAAAAGGCGTAATTGTAGGCACATTTGGTGATGGTTATATAAGGACAAAATAATGTATAAATTTGCCATTACTCGTCCAATTTCAACTTTAATGTTCGCCTTTGCAATCTTATTTTTTGGATTCTTAGGCGTATTTAAAATGCCAACTTCACTTTTTCCTGATATTGATTTTCCTGTGGCAGTAGTTATCACAGCTTATCCGGGTGCAAGTGCGGAGATTGTAGAGACAAAAGTAACAGATAAGATTGAAGAAGCTATTATGGGTATTGATGGGCTCAAAAAAGTAACTTCAAGTTCAGCACGTAATTCAAGTGTTGTAATTGTGCAATTTGAGCTTGAAAAGCCTCTAAGTGATGCAGTCAATGATGTGCGAGATAAAGTGGGCACGGTGCAGCTTGATTCTGGCGTGAAAAGTCCAGCAGTTTATAAATTTGATAGCTCTTCCGCTCCTATTATCTCTTTATTTCTCACAAGTGATAAAGTCCCTTCATCTGAAATGATGAGACACGCTAAAGATAATATAAAACCATTGTTGCAAAAAATCTCTGGTGTTGGTGGCGTTGAGATGAGAGGGCATAGAGAGCGACAGATTAGAATCTTTGTAAGCCCTAGTATGCTTAATAAATATGGTATAACTTATACAGATATTTCTAATAAAGTAGGGTTAGAGAATCTAGAAGTTGATGGCGGGAAACTCATTGGGACATTGAGTGAATGGGCTATAACAACCGATGCTCAAAGTGCTGATGTAAGTGATATAGGAAATATTCGTATTGCGGAGGGAATTAGATTAGCTGATATTGCTACGATTGAAGATGGCATTGAAGAAGATAAGACTTTTGCGTCCTTTAACAAAACGCCCGGTGTGATTTTTGAAGTGCAAAAAATCGCAGGCGCTAATGATATTTCCATTGCCGATGCGGTGATGAAGGTGCTGCCACAAATAGAATCTATAAGCCCAGAGTATGATATTAAAGTCTTTAAAGATACAACACAAAATGTGCGTGCAGCCATTTCTTCAGTGGAATTTGATGTGCTTCTTGGCGTATTTTTGGCTGTATCTGTGGTTTTTATCTTCTTACGAAGTGCGACTATTACGCTCGTATCAGCCATTAGTATTCCTATTTCTATTTTTGGGACTTTTGCATTAATGAATTTTTTTGGATTCTCTTTAAATATGCTTACTCTTCTTGCAGTAGCTCTTGCGATTGGGATTATCATTGATGATGCGATTGTGGTAATTGAGAATATCCATAAGAAACTTGAATACGGAATGCGTAAGCGTGAGGCGGCTTATGAGGGTGTGCGCGAAATCGGTTTTGCACTCATTGCTATTTCAGCAATGCTTTTATCAGTATTTATCCCTGTGGGAAGTATGAGCGGAATCGTGGGGAGATTCTTCCAAAGCTTTGGTATAACCGTGGCTGCTGCGATTGGTATCTCGTATATCGTTGTGATTACAATCATTCCAATGGTTTCGTCTATCGTTGTGAATCCTAAACACTCTAAATTCTATTATCGCACAGAGCCATTTTTCAAAAAGCTTGATACCTATTATATCAATACACTTGCTTTCGTGCTTCGCAATAGAATCAAAGTGATTATAGGCATTGTGGCGATATTTTTTCTCTCACTCACGCTTTTGGCAAAGCTTGGTATGGAGTTTATTATCCCAGATGATAAGAGTGAGTTTCAGGTGTTTATGGAGACTAAGCCGGGCACGAGTATGAGTGCAATGAAGGAAAAAACAAACGAGTTGCAAAACATTGTAATGGCACATAGTGATATTGACTTTACGACTTTGCAAATAGGCTATGACGCGCAAAAAACGATTTTTAAGGCACAGATTTATGCGAGGTTGAAGCCAAAAAAAGAGCGCGCAAATAAAGAATCACAATTTAAGATTATGGCTGATATAGGAGAACAGCTTAAAGCAAGTGAAGTGGGGAAAGAATTTGTGATTTCTACATCTGAAGTATCAGATTTTGGTGGAGGAGATAATTCTCCTTATCAAGTGGCAATTCTTGCACCCGATGGTGAGACACTGAAAAAAACAAAGGATAATCTCATCAATCTTTTAAAAACTGACCCAACATTGGCGGGCAAGGTTACTAATATCCACCTTAATACATCAGATGATTTGCCCGAATATCGTCTTAAAGTGCTTCGTGCTAATGCTGATAGATATGGAGTAAGTGCTCAAGATATTGGGAATGTAGTGCGAGGAGCATTTTCTGGTGAGGCGATTGTCGGGTATTATAAAGATAGGGGTAAGGAATACGACATTACTATCCGAGCACCTGATAATGATAGAATCTCGCTCAATGATATTAAAAAATTGCAGGTGAAAAATCGAAATGGTGATTTGATGTTTGTAGAGGGGCTTGTAGAAATAGAACATACCTCTGCCCCTTCAGTTATTTCTCGTTTTGATAGACAACGGAGCGTTACGGTATATGCGTATCCTGTAAAAAATTCTGGTATTTCTTTGGGTGATATGATGAGTGTAACAGCCCAAAAACAAAATGAATGGCTCGAGCCGGGTGCTACTTTTAGGCTACAAGGTGAAGCTGAAAATGCACAGGAGATGATGATAGCTTTTCTTATCGCAGTTTTAACAGCAATTGTGTTGATTTACCTTATCCTTGCCGCGCTTTATGAGAGTTTCTTGCAGCCTGTTGTCATTATGATGACTTTGCCTTTTAGTTTTGCTGGAGCATTTATCGCACTTTTTGTTGTGCAGCAGCCTTTTAGTATGTTTTCGCTTATGGGACTTATGATTCTAATGGGATTAGTAGGTAAGAATGCTACTTTGCTTATTGATGTAGCAAACGAAAAGCGCAAAGAAGGATATAGCACTGATGAGGCTCTTATTTTAGCTGGAGAATCGCGTTTGCGTCCTATTCTTATGACAACGATTGCTATGGTTTTTGGTATGATACCTCTAGCTATTTCTACAGGCTCTGGAGCGGGTATGAAATCGCCTATGGGAATTTGTATTATTGGCGGATTGCTGTTTTCAATGTTTTTGAGTTTGCTTATTGTGCCCGCAATTTATCGCACAATCGCGCCATTGGACGACTGGTTGCAAAAATTCTATAAACCTAAAGCAGAGGATAAATTCTAACGATTTTTTGAATCTAGCCAAAACGCGCTATAATTTTTCATTAAAATAAGGCAAAGAGATGAAAAAGATTATAGTGTGTTTGTGTGTATCCCGTGCGCTTTTATGGGCTGATGAGGTAATGGATATAATCGCGCAGGAATGTGTGAAGCGATACTATCCGCAGGTGGTAAGCATTAGCGATAATCAAGTTTTGCTTAAAAATGGCAACAGCTTTGTGTGGGATGATGGTAAGCGTAAAGATTATGATGAGATGATTTTATCCCCCGATATGAATGATGCTTTCACTTACCCCTACCCATTTAGCGGTAATGTTACCAATCGCAACGAGGATACATCACGCATACGACATTTAGGATTCTACAAAGCCATTTATGGCGAGAACGAGGAAGAAGTAAAAGAACATTTGGTGCAAGTGCCTTGGTTTAAAGAATATTTCAATGAAAGTTTCATAGTGGTAACAAGTGCAAATGGTGTAGATAAGGCTTTTGAGCGAGTCATACAAAGGTTAAGCAACATTCAACAGGCATATTATCAATTTTTGAGCGACCAAGATGCGTTTTATTGGCGCACGATTGCGGATTCTCCTAACTTAAGCCCTCACAGCTTTGGCATTGCACTTGATATAAATACGCAATTTTCTAAATATTGGCTATGGGATAAAAAAGAACGCAATGAATATCAGTATGAGAATCAAATCCCCCTAGAGATTGTCCGTGCGTTTGAGGAAGAGGGATTCATATGGGGTGGGCGGTGGTGGCATTATGATACGATGCACTTTGAATATCGTCCGGAGATTATTTGCTATGCTAAAAATCTACAACAACTCAATAAGTAGGGCAAGATTCTAAAATCAATAAGATTTCTTAACAATATTTTTAGCTTCCAAGGTATGTTCTCAAAGGCTAGATTCAGAATCTTACATATTTCGTGGTGCTAAAATCTTTACATAGAAAAATCCAAAACGCCCTTGACAAATACCAACTATCAGGCTTTATAATTACAGAATCTATAAGTAGAAACAGACAAATCGTAGAGATTTTTTAAAGACTTCAGCACAACTCGCAGGAGTGGCGACACTTGGGGCTTATACACCGCTTTTGGGGTAAAATGTGAAGCAAGATTCCAACTTGGCGTAGCTTTAGCGCAGGAATCTAATCAAGGAGAACAAATGCAAACACAATTTGAAAAGGGCTTAGAGCAGCTTCAAAAGATTGATGGAGAAGTGGGGCAGAAAGTTATAGATTCACTTAGTGCAATCGCGCTAGATTTAGGAAAAATTATCATTGAATTTGCCTTTGGCGATATTTATACGCGAGGTGAGCTCAATTTGCAAGAGTGCGAACTCATTACATTCTCTAGTTTGCTCACAGCAGGAGGCTGCGAAGCACAGCTTGCAGTGCATATTAATGCGGCTTTAAATATGGGGATTCCAGAAGAAAAGATTATTGAGAGTTTTATGCAGCGCATTCCTTACACAGGATTTCCAAAAATGCTTAAGCGATGTTTATTGCCAAAAGAGTTTTTGAGGCAAGAGATGAGATGTAGGCTTCAAATTTCTTTTGCTAGACATTAAGAGGCAAGAAGAAAGAGACTTAAAAGGCTTTGATAGAAAAATCTTAAACGCAAATCTACCTTAAGGCTTCACAGGTTACACGAAAAATAGAATTTTAGATTATCTAAAAAACTCCCTAACAAGCAGTTGCACAGAGAGGGCGAAGCATACACAGATGACAATCGGGCGGATAATCTTTGCTCCGTGCTTTATTGCAAGGCGCGCTCCCAAAGTCGCTCCAATGATTTGTCCCACACACATAATGCTGCCCAAAACCCATAGCACATTGCCTCCAAGCACAAAAAACAAAGTAGAGGCGATATTGATACTAAAAACTACCCAACGCGAATGTGCTAAAGCCTTGCTAAGCCCATATCCGCCAATACTCACAAGCAAGGCTAAGACAAAAGAGCCAATCCCAATGCCCAAAAGCCCTCCATATAAGCTCGCCCCTGCCATAGAAGCAAACAAAAAGATTTTATGAGGATTTTGCGCTCTATCCTCCTCGCTAATGTTTGGAGAAAGCAAAAAATATGCACCCACTGCTATCATCACAAAAGGCAAGATTTTGGAAAGCAAGGCGACTTCTACAAATTGCACCAAAATCGCGCCCAACGCTCCAAAGAGCATTGCGACTATCATCACTGCGCGGGATTCTTTCATATCAACTAAGCCTTGATGATAATAATGTGCTGCGCTGACGAATGAGCCTACACAGGCTTGAAGCTTATTTGTCGCTAAGGCTTGGAGGGGATTTAGTCCGCTTACAAGTAATAAGGGCATAGTTATCATTCCTGCTCCGCCAGAGAGTGAGCCTACAACCCCGCCTACAATAGAAGCAATAAAGAAGAGAGGATAAAAATACAGAGCTATGCCTTCAAATGTAGGGGTTGTAAATGTAGCCATTGTGAATAAATCTAAGCTCATATTTCTCCTTATTAAAGTATCGCTTTCTTATGTTGGCAAAAATCAAAATCTTTGCGCATTATATACTAAATTTTATTTGAAAAAAGGCATTTGCAAATCTTGAATATTTTCTTTCACCCCTTGACAAACACCAAGTGTCAGGCTTTATAATGTCAAATGTATTTTCTATACAAGGATAACAAATGAAAAAAATTTTACTTTTAAATGGTGGCAAAGTCTTTGGAAACTCTGGTGGGAGGCTTAGCCAAACTTTGCACGATGTCGCAAAGCAGACTTTAGAGAATCTTGGCTTTGAGATTTTGCAAACGCATATTGATAAGGGTTATGAGGAGCAAGTAGAGGTGCAAAAATGGCTTGTGTCTTTTGATTTTCCACTTGCATCTGCATATGCAAAGTTTGCATAATAGCGCAATCCAAAGCTAGGAGTAAAGAATTGCTTATAACCAGCAATGATTTCATAGCTTATGCCATCAAGGTTCATCTTTTCACCAGATTTTACTTGAGAGCCGCCATAGCCCACACCTACACCTACAAATGCGCCACTTTCTTCAGCAAAAGAAGCAGAACTCGCAAGAGCTAAAGCTACCGCAGAGCTTAGCACACATTTTTTGATTGTTTTCATTGAAACCACCTTTGTTGATAATTTTGCGTTAAACGCGATTTCAATTCTATCCCCCCCGATTTTTGCTTAAAAGCAAAAGGTTTGATAAGAAAAAATATATTTATGTAGAAAAATGTAGCAATATGGAGAGAATCTTAAGGCTGTGTTTGTTAAGTGCGTAGAAGCTACATTTCATATTCACTCGTAGGTTTGCCTTGCTTTGTGAGTGCATTGCGTGGCGTGCATTTTCTAGAGGGAAGAATTTGAAGTGTGTGGGTATCAAATGCTACGCGACATAAAATTCTTGTGTGAAATGATATTTTTGATACGCCTTTTTGAGGGTAGATTTACTTTTTTCTATACCATTGTGGTAGATTAGATTCTAAAGGTGTATTTTTAAACATCGCCTCTTGTTTTACATTGCTCTTTAGCTGCTCTCCCCATTGTTCAAGCGAAAAAGACATTGAAGTGTTTTCAAACATCTCACTCATATCCTCTACATTAGAAATATCCCACCCACTCAAATCGCAATTCAATGATTTTACATCTTTAAACATAGCCCTCATTGTTTTAACATTACTCACATTCCACTTTTGTATTTGGCAACCAGAATGACGATAATAGACATATTCAGAAAATAATCCTGCCATATCTGTAATAGCACTCGTATCAATATGATCAAGAGCTATTCGTATGGGTTGTCTAAACAATAAAATAAGCTCCTCTTTATCTTGTGGGTAATATATAATTCCTTTCTTGGGTATGCTTTCAAGCTTTGCTTGTTCTTTCTCTGTCAGCTTGTAAACCCAATTTGGCAAATGAGATTCTAAAGGTGTGCCCTTAAAAGTTTCTTCCGCAAGACAATCACAATTATATTCCATTTCAAGCATACGCGAGACTTTCCACATATTTAAGTCTTGATTAAAGGTAGAGGCATTTTTAAATATGTATGTCATATTTACAACATTTTCCACATTCCATTGGTTAAGAGGTTGATTAAAACTCTCTGCATTCCAAAACATTTCGCTCATATTTTTTACATTGCTGACATTCCACGCATTTAATGGTTGATTAAAACTTATTGCTCCTGTAAACATAAATTGCATATTTTTAACATTACTTACATTCCATTTATCCAAAGGTGCATTGAATGCGCTCGCATTCGCAAACATACCCTCCATACTTTCTACCTTAGAGGTATCCCATTCATTAAGTCCATCAAACTCCCAAGTTACTCCTGCAAACATATATGACATATCGGTAACATTGCTGACATCAAAATGTGAAAAATCACTAGGCTGGAAACTTGGTGCATTTTTATCTCGCATACACCCCCAAAAGGAGAAGAAATCACCATAATAAAGCTCACACTCTAAGACATACAAAAAGCTCATATTTGTAATGTTGCTTGTGTCAATATTTTTAAAATCAATATTTTCAGAGGTGAGAAGGTAATAGAGCTCATATTTATCCTTTGGGTGAAAGATACCCTTGTTGTCAATAGCTATATACATTACTTCGGATTCTTCAGATTCTGCGGATTTATTTTGTCCTCCATAAATACCATCATAATATACAGACTTAAAAATATCATCTGACAACAAAAGACCATTTATTTCAAAATCTTCAGTAACTTCAATATAGCCGTGATTATAAAGCCACCAATGAGCTAGTTTCTTTTCACCATCATAAAGTATTCTTGCTATGGCTGTGCGTTTGCTTTGTGAATCATAAAAAATAAAATAATCCCCTATAACTTTTGCAAAATCAACGCTGAACTCTAGCCCATTGGGTATAGAATAAAATTGGCAACAAGTTTCTTCTGGGTCTATCTCCCCAAACATTAAAATAGCTTTTTCATTCTTTCCTATGAGTGTTACACCAAAAGATTTATCTAAAGTATTTTCTTTTAGGATAAAATAGGGTGTAGCATATATGATTTCATTATCTTTTTGATTGACGGGTATCATCATCTCAGTGGGTTTATCAGGAAGTTCAAATAATGAATGTCCTTGAGAATCTTTTAACTCTAATAGTGGAAAGTCATAAGTGTAATTATCGGGGTCGTATGGGTGCTTGAAATGAGGTTTATCTTGTTGGTTAAACTTAAAATCTTTGGCTTCCAAGCCTTCAGGAAGTGGCACTTCTGGGATTATAGGAGGTAATATATAAGTCTCATTTGGATTTTGAGATACACCAGTAGAAATAGAATCGGCATTATTGAGTGTGGCAATATTGTTTTGAGTATCTTGGAGCAATACACTTTCTACACTTTCAGAAACAAGAGATTTAGAATCTCTTAATGCCTTTATTCCAAATGCAACTGCCCCCACACAAGCTAAAAACACAAATCCAAAGATAATTTGTTTTTTCATTTTCTCTCCTTGATTATTTTCTTAAATTTACTTTATAACTTAACGAAAATATTAAGAGGAATTAGGCTTTAATACATAAGCAATAAAAGTAGGGGGGGGGATTAGTAGATTCACTCTGTGAAATCTTATGTGTGTAAGAATCTTTAATTATATTACAAGCCTTTCTTGCCATTGCTACTCCCCCGAAGTTTTAAAATGTTGCATTATAAAATAATTTTGCTTAAACATCTTAATCTGCATATTTTAAGGCTTCTTGATAAGATACCTTATCGTGGCTCCTAGCTGCTCTACTCCTAACACTTCATAGCCGTGATTTTTCGCATCAATGGGGATATTATTAATGCTTTGTGGGCAATCACTTAGCACTTCCAAAATCTCGCCACTTTTAAGCTCGGGCAAAACCTCCAGAGTTCTTACCGCAGGATAAGGGCAAGGCTCGCCTTGCAAGTCTAATCTAAAATTTGGGATAATTTCTTGTTGCATATTCTCCTCCTTTATGCGCGTTCAAATCGTTTATTTTTGGCAAAATATCGCCGCTCAAGAAACAGCACAAAGGCAAGGAATGCAAAAAGCAGCACATAGCTTACCACCAAGCCACCATAATTACCAAAGGATTCTAAAAGATTAATTTTAGGGAAGCTTGTCGCAAGCGGCACAGAATAATAATCCCAAGTCGCTGCCAAAAGCGTAGAACCAATGACATTACCAACACCTACAATCCAATAATGCACCTGCCCCTCAACCGCGCGATACATCCAGCCACATTCACACCCTCCTGCAATGACAATACCAAAGCCAAAGAGCAATCCGCCAATCACTGCATTTGGCGCAGCCCACATAATTTTAGGCGGAAGCCCAAGCATAATGTAACTAAAAACGCCAATAGTTGAAACCATCATTCCCACAATCACCGCTCTTGCCATATATCCACGCCCTGTGATAAATAAATCCCTAAAGGCAGAAGTAAAGCAAATCTGCGCACGTGAGATGATAAAGCCAAATCCCACACCAAATACAACTGCAAGTGCTAAAATAGGAATCTTTTTGCCCTCTGGAATATTGCCATACGCCATTAGATACGCTACCCAAACGCCAATTCCAACTAATACCAAAACACCAAGTGCAAAAAGGAGTTTTGCCCTACTCTGATTTTCTTTGCTATTTCCAATGTCTTTTTGTGAGCTGACTTTCTCTAGCTTTGTATGAGAGCGAAAAAGTGGGAGTAAAACAACCTTTGTGCCTAGCCACACACCAACAAGCGTCATAATCGTAAAAAACCACGCGTGCAAGCTAAATTGTGGAATCCCCGTAAAGAAACTCGCCAAATTACAACCCATACCAATCCTCGCACCAAATCCTGCGATAATCCCACCAATAAGGGCTTGAGCGATTCTAATATTGCTTTGAGGCAAACGAAACTTGACATTATTTGCCATTGCGGCAGCGGCAAATGCCCCTGCAAACATTCCAATAATCATCACGCCATCTACCCTATCTAGCGGTGTTCCTTGCAAACCTAGAATCTTAAAATAACCCCAAGTGCTTGTATCCACACCCAAAAGATTCATAATATGTCCGCCCCAACGCGTAAATTCACCTGTAACAGCCCAATAAGTCCCAGTCAAACCAAAATAATAAGCAGCCATTACGCCAAGTGCGATAATCGCGGGCATAGGCGACCAAAATTTGACTAGGAATCTTTGCTTGAAATCCTCAAACATAACATTCCCCAAAATAGCAAAATAAAATTAGAGTGCGTAAGAAAAAGAAGTATGATGCGTCTCTAATGTAATGCTTTACACGAAAGCCTTTCTAAGATAGATTTAAGATTGTATATTACAGCGACTTAATAGAATCTTAACCTTATGGTAGAATATTTTTTGCTTGTATTCCTTAAAAATAAGGAGCACCAAAGGCGTTATAACCTCTAGCTTTTGACATATACAAGGAGTGTATAGCTATGGAAAGGAATTCATCAAAAATAAAAATTTTTTTAATATTTGTCCTGCTACTTTTAGTGGCTCTTGGTGGTGTATATTATTATATAGCAGCAGATTCTGATATTTTGCTTGAGGATATTAGTGAAAAAATAGAAAAATCTGAACTTGATTCTAAAGACACGCAAATTCAACGTTTAAAAGCCCAAACCAAAGCATTAAAAAAAGAGCAAGAGAGCACTCCTGTGAAACTCCGCTATTCTATCAAACCAAAAGATAAAATCGTGGCACGTTGTGTCAATATGAAAATAGGACGTTGGGGTATGCCAAAAAACTGCACTGAAGAGCTTACAAGTGGTATTGTAGCAATGGCAAGGGCAGATAATAAAATTGTGGCTTTTGAGATTTCAGGCGTGGTAGATAATCTCCCTTATGCAGGGCTAAGCCCAGAGCTTAAACAAGAAGGATTAGCGAGTTTTCGCGCAAGAGAGGCTATTTATATAGTGAGCAAAAGAATGCCAAATGTCGCAGCATTTGAGGGCTTAAGTCAGCAAAAAGCAAATCAAAGGGGATTTGTTGTCCGCGCATACTATGTGGAATAGACTCTAAAATGAAATCTCATAATGCCCCTATTACAAAAGTTGGCGTTATCTTGCGCCCTTCAAGCCCGGAGCTAAAAACGACTTTTTTGCAAATAAAAGAAGAGCTTAATAATGCTGGCATTGAAGTGATATTAGAAAGCATTAGTGGGGGTATGATTGAACTCTTAGGAAGAGATTTTCATCAGCTTGCTACACAATGTGATGCACTTTTTAGCCTTGGTGGCGATGGGACACTTATTTCTATGCTTCGCTGCGCATTTGAATATGAACTACCTTGTATGGGGATTAATACAGGGCGATTAGGCTTTCTTACGGCACTTATGCCTCAAAATCTACATACCTTTACTTCTCATCTTAAAAGTGGGGATTACACTCTGCAAAAACATCTCGTGCTTCAAGCGCGTATATATTCCACCTTAAATACCGCATACGAAGACAATTTAGACAATAAAAACCAAACTCCTGCTCAAACGCTTATTGCCATCAATGAATTTCTTATCTCCAAACACGAATTAAGCGGTATGGTGCATATTGATGCAAGTATTGATAGAAAATATTTTAATACTTATAGATGTGATGGGCTTATCATCGGCACGCCTGCTGGCTCTACTGCGTATAATATTAGTGCAGGTGGTTCAGTTATTTATCCTTATTGTCGCAACATTTTGCTTACCCCCATTGCACCACATTTTCACAGAGTGTAAGGACTTTTGTTTTTAGAGATTCTAATTTCTCTTTTGGTGCTTCTATTGTAGCATTAAGCGCATCATAAATTTGCTTATTGAGTTTTTCTTGAGGTGTCATATTCTTTCCTTCTTTGATTTTTTAAGCCATAATTTTATAATAAAACTTAAAAATCACTCTTAAAAAAGCAAATTACACAAACATTTTTTATACAAAGTAACGCTTCCAACAAGGGTGTTTGGCTAAAATGCCTTTTTGTAGTGTAAATGATAGCTTGGTGTGCCATCTATGGCGGTATGAAGTGAGAGACTAAGATGCTTTGGTTGATATTTTGAAGCAAGGAGATACGAAGTGCCAAAGCCAAAAATTGCTCCGGAAATAACTTGCGCAGTGGTGTGCCTCTCCGCGTAGATTCTGCTTATTCCCACAGAAGTCGCTACTGCTGCAAGTGGTAATCCCCATTTCCAACCATATCGTTTTTGAGCAAATCCCACGCTTGAGAATACAAATGAAGTATGCCCGGAGGGGAAGCCATCAAAGCTCCCATTGTTCGGGCGTTGGGAGATTCTAGCGTTTGCTTCATTCGAGCGTGAGGCGATGACAAATCCTTGTTTGATAAGATGTGTGCCGATGAGTGTCGCTCCAGCACCGATAGCCTGTTGCTTCACGCCTTGAATATCATCAATACTATAGCTATATGCCATCATTGCAAAGGGCAAAATCAACATTACATCGCCATAGATTTTAAACCCGCTTTTTTCGTAAGAAAAGCCCTGTGTGAGGAGCATTATCCATAGTAGTATGATACTACAAAATTTCATTATATTCCTTTTTGTGTGTTTATGAGCGCTATTATAAAATAATTTTTACAAACTTTTGCGTAGTGTTTGTTGATTTTTTGGGTATATACGGAATATTTTTTGCTTTATCTCTTACAAAATTTACTCGAGGAGTATGACTATGCTAGATGCTATGCAGAACACCATTTTAAACAAAACAGATTCCACAAATAAACGCGCCAACTCACCATCAGCCGAAGTAAGCAAGCTTGAGAGCAAGTTTGAAGATATGTTTGCCAAAGCCGCACAGGCTAAGACTGCAAAAAATACAGAATCCGCGCAAAAAGCCCAAAATAAGGCGAAGTTAGCCGAGCAAGATTCTAAAATACCGACTAAAAATGCTAAAGCCACGCAAGGTAAAAATATATCAAGTATGCCAAATACACAATCTCAACTCGCTATAGGTAAAGAAGCGAATGCAAAATCTGCTCCGCTTACATCATTTGATTTTGCGGACAATGACGGGCAGGATTCTAAAATAGCCTTGCAAGAAAAGATTAAAAATGCAAAAGAATCAAAACCAGCAGAGGTAAATCCTTTGATTGAAGCATTGAGCGCGGCAAATAAAGAATCTCAAAAAACGCTTAAGGCAGATTCACAACCCGGTGCAGAACACGATAAAAATATACAAAATCTTGTTAAACCTGCCATTGATAAAACAATAACGGGGCAAAATGAACAAAAACTAGCAGAGCAAAAGTCTCCAGCAGAGCGTCTTACAACTATGCCAATGCCTCAAAAGGTGAATGATGAAAAGACTTTGGCAGATATAGAGAGATTAGCCCAAGTAAAGGGACTTAATCCTAGCAATATTATATTAAGTAAAGAGGAGGAAAAGCCAGCCACGCCAAAGGTGAAGACTATTCCCGCATCGGCAAAAGAAAGTATAGCGTATGAGTATGAAAATAATGTCGATAGAATCGCCATTGTGAAGCGAGGCACGAACAAGCCTAAAAATATCACGAGCAAAATCTCAAATGAGTATGCGAGTAAAAAGCCAGAGACAGAAAATATCGCTGATTTATCCTTTATAAAGGACAGACCCCAGATCAGCTGATGTAGAGATAGTTGAGAAGCGCAGCACAAAGACTTTTGTGTCTAAAAATGGCGAGACTACACATATCGTAGAATCTCACTCTAAAAGTAGTGAGACCACGCGTATCGTAGAATCTCAATCTAAGGTGGAAATATCCTCGCTCAAGGATATGCCTATAAAGGGTGCAGATTCTAAAGAGACTAAAGATGTATTAGAATCTGCTAATGCAAAGCGAACTAGTGGTAAGACAAAAAAGTCAAAGAAGCACAAAAATGCCAAGAAGCAAGAGGTGCAGAATGTTGTGATAGATTCTAAAGAATCTGCAAAAAAACCTTTAGATATTAAAAAGATTGCAGATTCTAAAGAAATTCAAGCGACACAAAAAGTGCAGGTATCGCAGATTTTGCAGGAGCAGAGCAAGGAGCATAAAGAGTATATTGCGCCACAAGCATTTGAGCTAGAAGATGATGAAGTGGCACAAGAAATAGAATCCAAAGAGAGCGAAATCATCTTAAAACCTCAAGCTAAAGGGCAAATGCCACAGAATACAAATGCACAAAATAAGGGCAATGTGTTGGCACAGAGTTTGGCGATTGTGGAATCAAATAAGGATAAAAATCACAAAGATTCACAAAAGGATTCGCGCCAAAAAATGACAAAATCAGGCGATTCTCAATCCGTGCAGTCAAAAAATAAAGAGGAGGCGCAAATAGGCTTTGAGGATATGCTTGCAAGTCAGTTTATCGATGAGGAAGAGCCTCAAAAGATAGAAAGTTTCAATAGTGGAGAGAAAAAAAAGGAGCAGCCCAAAGAAATCCAAGAGCAAAAAGAAAGTCAAACGCAAAAGAGTGGTGCACAAAAGCAAAGTGCGGAGGTAAGTCAAGTCAAGCAAAATGAGAAGACGCAGATTCTCTATCGTTCAGCTCTTGCTAAAGAAAATATAAGATATTTCGCACAGACTTTGCGTGAGGAGATATTAAACTATAAGCCACCGGTTACAAAGCTTTCTATGGAGCTAAATCCGCGTAATTTAGGGAGTTTGGAGCTTACAATCACAAAAAAAGGCAAGGATTTGCATATAAGTGTGTTGTCAAATGCCAACGCGGTGGGGCTATTCTTGCAAAATCAAGTGGATTTTAGAAACTCTCTCGCACAGGTAGGCTTTGAAAATGTAGATATAAGCTTTAGTTCCGGTGAAAAGGGCGGTGGAGATAATCCTAGAGAGCAAAACGCCTCACAAAATGGCTCATCTCACGAAAATAGGAACAAAAATGGCTTGGAAGATTCGCAAAATGGCGAGATAAATATGATTCATATCACGCTTCCAAAATATGCGTAGGTTGAGGGTAGGACAATGGCAGTTGATTTAGCAGAAGTTACAGGCAGTGCGGCAAAAATAGCAAAAGAAAAGGAAAAGGTGCGTAATATTAATGAGCTTGATAATGACGCGTTTATGCGCCTCTTTTTAGAGCAATTAAAGAATCAAGACCCAACCGCGCCTATGGAAACAGACAAAATCATCACACAAACTGCCCAACTCACACAGGTTGAAATGCAGGAGCAAAATAAAAAGACAATGGTTGAAGTGGCGGAGGCGATGAAAAGCACGCAGGAAACAAATAAAGAGCTTAAAGAATTTCAATCCCAAATGAAAGAATCCCTTGAAGCTTTGAATCTTGGTATGCAAGAGAATGCAAAATCAAATGTGCTTACGGCTCAACTGAATGCACTCAACACGGTGTCAATGATAGGCAAAGTCGCAGAAACTGATGTCTTTGGCGTGAATGTGGAGCGGGGTAAGGCGGTGAAATTTTCTATATACTTTGACCAAAAAATTGACCCAAATAAGGGCGAACCTATGGTGCATATCTTTAATAGCAGCAATGAAATGGTAAAAAGCATTTCACTTAAAGATAGAGCAAATCAAAATGGCTATTTGGAATTTACTTGGGATACTTTGGATAATCAAGGTAAGCAGGTTGATGATGGCACTTATAATATCCGCGCGGAGTATAATCTTGATGAAGGCACAAAGCAATATCATACTGCTCGTGTGGGAAGAGGAGAGGTGCAAAGCATTATTTTTGATAAAGGTGCTCCTATGCTACGAATGGGTGATATGATCTTGCCGCTTGATAGTGCGATTGAATTTTATAATAAGGACCACGGGCTATGAATGGGACTTTAGTCAATGGATATAGTGGTATAAAAACGCATCAATTTGGGCTAGATTCTATTGCAAACAATATTGCCAATGTCAATACCATTGGTTACAGAGAGAATATTCCACAATTTGAAAGCCTTTTTGCTAGTAATATGGATTCTCTTAATGCAGATTCTCCTATTAATAACGATATGAACTATGGTGCAACAAAATCAAGCAATGCTATTTCTACTCGTAGCGGTAGCTATAAAGCAAGTGATGGTGAATTTAATGTCGCTTATGAGGGCAAAGGTTGGTTTATTGTAGGTGAGCAAAAAAGTGGTTCATTTGAAATCAAAGATGATGGCTATGAGAAAAAGCAAAAAAATTATTTTACACGCGATGGCTCGTTTTTGCGTGATGGCGAGGGGTATATTGTCAATACAAGTGGATATTATATGTATGGAGTGGATTTGGGTAAAATAGAAAATGATATTTTCACTTCAAGTCAAAGTGAAGAACAAGATACAGAAGCCTTATCTTCAGGTATGCTGAAACCTTTGCAAGTGCCACAGAATCTTTACTATCGCCCTGTGCTTACGACAAGAGTTGATTTAAGCACGAATTTGAATAAAAATGAAAATGCTTCGTCTGCGACAAAATTCTTTAGAAATGCAAATGGCGAATTTGATGAAGAACGTTTTATGAATACCGACATTAATGCCTTTGCCGCCGATGATGTGCCGCTCAATGCCCCAAGTTATAATGAGGTGCGTCTCACGCTTGATAAAGAAGGGCGCAAGGAAGTGCTTACCTTTAAATATGGGCAAGGTGGTGCAGAGGCTTTGGAGTTTCGCACTTTTAACGATTTAAAGGAATTGTTGCTTGATAAGGTGGGCTTGGAGCTTGTGATAAATAAGGGCGCTGATGATAAAGTAGGTGAGAAGGTAAGCCTTGAACTAAAAAATAATTCTTATAAAAAGCTTAATTTAGAACTCGGCGGAAGTTTGTTTGAAAAGTTAGGATTCAAAGGTAAAAATGATCATTTTAGTAGTGGCGTGGGTGTGAATTTCAACGCAAATAAAGCCTATGAGCCAAATACGATTGTGCAATATAAGGGCGTGGTATTTATGCGCACAGGTGAGCTTGGCAAGAGCGAGAATCCATTTGAGGATAAGGAGAATTGGCGCATTTTAGATACGAGCGCAATTAGCGATTGGAGTGAGAATGCCACCTATTTAGAAGGCGATATGGTTGCGAGTGAGGGCAAAATCTACCGCCGCACAGAGCACGCTGGGAATAATCCCATAGGTGAGGGCAACTGGGAGGAAATCGCGGATATGCAGACTTCGCTTCCGCCAGAATACGCGCAAGGCACGAATTACGCACTTGATGATATTGTGAGTCGTGATGGCAAACTTTACCGCAAGATTATCGATAGTGGCTCAAGCGACCCAAAAGTGGATAAAATCGGTTGGCAGGAGATTCGCGGGGATAGCTTCCATAGTGAGTTTATACAGATTCCAAGTTATCAAACCAATGTGGAAATTTATGATGAGAGTGGCAAGAAATTCCTTATACAAAGCCATTATTTTATGACAGCCTCTGATAATCCAAACGCTACGCCACCAAGCGGTGAGCAGTGGGAAGTGCGCTCAGCAATCTTTGACCAGCAGGGCGAAGTGATGGTAAGCCCGGATTTTGTCGTGCATAATATAGAGTTTGGCACTGATGGTAAGCCAATCGCAGAGCCTGTGGAATTAGAATTTGGCGATAAGCGCGTGATATATAATATCGCAGGGACAGACAAAGTGCCAAGCTCTAATTTTGTATATCGGGATTCTGGTGTGGTGGCTAAGGAACAGGACGGACGAGCTGAAGGGCATTTGCGTGATGTGAGAATTGATAAAGACGGCATTATTTTCTTAGCGTTTGATAATGGCGCGTATGAGCCTATGGGGCGTGTGGGAATCGCGGCTTTTGTCAATGATCAAGGACTTAGAAAAGTAGGTGGAAATCTCTTTGAAATGACTGAAATGGTCGTAAATGGTAATGCAAATACTATTAGCGGACGCCCAATACTCGGCTGGGATAGATTGAATCTTAAGTATGGCTCTGTGCTGTATAAGCACCTTGAAACAAGCAATGTTGATGTGGGAAATGCCTTGACAGAGCTTATTGTAATGCAAAGGGGCTATTCGATGAACGCAAAAGCCCTCACAACTGGCGATGATTTGTTAAAAGAGGCGATTAACCTCAAACGATAAGATTTTTTAGATTCTATGATGTTTCTCGTATTGTAGAATCTATCTTTATTATTTTTTAAATAAGCAAATTTATGTAAGAAACATCTCAATGTAAAGGCTTTAAAAGATGAAATGGCTAAAACAAAAATTATCAAGTATTCTCACAAAAATACGAGACAAAAAACTCCCTCTACAAAACTAGAAATGTTGTCTTGTGTAGAGCAAACACTCGCTTTGAGGAATTTTATTATCCTTAATACAAATGCAAAAGTTGCAACAAATCACTTCTTGCTTTTTTCCTACACGATACATTGTGTAATGTCTGGATATACAAATCTAGGGGATTTTATCCAAACGATAGCGACAAAAAATGCTCTTGTGCGATTATTTAACAAGCCTATATGCCAACGAAATTTGATATAAAAGATTCAAAGCCTAATCACCTTTGCGCCAAATCCGCCCATTTGTGCGGGTGCATCGCTAAAGGATAATACTTTGGGGTGAGACTTGAGATAATCATACACAAGTTTGCTTAAGATTCCGCTGCCAATGCCGTGATATACAAGCACTTCGTCGTATCCGGCGATAAGCGCGGAGGATAGAAATTCATCGAGCTTATCTATTGCTTCATCACCACGCATTCCGTGCAAATCGCAGCTTACCCCTACGCTTTTTGTGTGTGAGAGCATAATTTTTGTCTGTGGGGGAGGTGAGGGCGGAGTAGCACCTAGGGGTTTGAGATTGACTAATTTTTCCTTGAGTTTCACACCATTGTCAAGCTCAATAAAGCACATTGCACCCTTTATACTTATGATTTTGCCTCTTGCACTTTTATATTTTACTCTATCGCCAACTTTGAAAGTTTGTGAATATTCTAGTTTGGGAGGTTCTGCCGTGATTTTATCTTGTAAAATATGATGAGCCTTGTTAAAAGCCTTGTGTATGTCTTTAGATTCCTTTGCTTTTAGGGCACTCTTAAGTGTTTGCGTGGCGTTTTGGTAGGTAGATTCTAGATGATGTTGTAGTTTGAGAAAAGCTTCTCTTTGCGCCTCTTCTTGTTCTTTAAGCGATAAAATTTTGTTTTCATAACTTTTTATGAGCGAATCTAGCTCTGTGCGTTTATCTAAAAGCGCAATTTCTAGCTCACTTGAACGTTCGATAAGTTCGTTTAGCCGTTCCTTATCTTCGCCATACACTTCTTTTGCGCGTTGGATAAGTGTATGCGGGATACCATAGCGCGCCGCACTCTCAAACGCATAGCTTTTGCCAATGCTACCTTTAAGAAAACTAAAGAGTGGTTTTTGGTTTTGTATATCATACATTGCGGCACAGAGCTGGACTTTGGGATTATGCGCCATAAGTGCTGCAAGATGTTTATGATGTGTGGTAAGCACGATGTGCGCGCCATTTGCCATTATATGCTCTAAAAGCACCTTGTAGAGACTCGCCGCCTCGTCCGCATCTGTGCCTAGCTCGATTTCATCGATACCAAGTAGGAGAGTGGGTGTGTTTAGAATCTGGCTAAATTCAAGCATTCTCCCCGCAAAGGTCGAAATATCATTTTTGCTATTTTGTGGGTCGGAGAGAATAGCTACGATATGCTTAAAATATGGAATCTGTGAGCGGTGCGCGTTGATTTTAAGCGGAATGAGAAATTTAGTGAGAAAACACGCGCTAAGGAGTGATTTTAGAAGTATAGTTTTCCCTCCTGCATTTACACCCGTAATCATTAGCGTTTGGGCGTTAAATTCTAAACTAATGGGCTTTGGATTGGCTAATGTTGGGTGGGAAAACTCGTGCAGGATAATATCTTTTTGCTTACTTAACTGATAGATAAATGAGAGATTATAGGCTTTGGCAAAGCTTAATCGCGCATAGATATGGTCAAAGGTATCAAAAGCGTGGTTAAGAAAAGTCAAAAAAGGAATATGTTTATGTAAGGTTGCGCATAGAGTAGCACAAAGCTTATATAAGCTTTCTTGCAAGCTGTCTTTGAGTGTATTTTGCCTCTCTTTAAGTGTGATAATAGAATCTGGCAAGAGATAAAAAAAGCCATTGTGTGAGCGTTCAAGCACCATACCGCTGATAACTTGATTGTATCCAGCTTTAAGTAACAAACATTCGTGTTCATTAATATAATGCACATTGTGATCCACGAGATAGGGTGCGATAGCGGATTTTTGCAGAATCTGACGCATTTGCTCGTCTATACGCATTTTGTTTTGCTTGATGTGGGATTTGAGATTGTCAATATCAGGATAAATACCTTCTTTTAACTCGCCCTCATCATCAAAAATTTCTTGTATATCGCTAAGCGCGTTTGGAATAACGATTTTATCAAGCCATTTTTGCGTGTAGGGGGTGGATTCTAAAATCCTTATTTTGAGATAGAGAAAATAGCGCACAAGCTGCATACAAGCAAAGATAGAATCTAGCCCCAAGATACCGCTTTTTTTGAGGTGCATTAAAGGTGTATCAAGTGAGGCAAGTTTGGGTGGTGCGGATAATGGGACATCATCAAGTTCTTGCAAAATCGTGGCATAAAACTGCCTGTCTCCATTAAAAATAAAGCCTTTTGTCCGCGCGAAATATGCTTGAAACTGCTCTAAAAAGGCGGATAAATCAAGCCTTGTGATGAGTGTTTGATATTCTTGTGTTGGCATTATAGCTATAAATCTTTAGCCTTTATAGAATCTTGTGAATCCTCACCTATACTTTTACTTTCGCTTTCTTGTGTCTGTGAAGATTCTATATTTTGCTCTGTGTTTTTTGTCTTGCATTCTTGTAATGGAATCACAATGTGTGTAAAAGAAGCATTATTTTTGCCCTGAAAGCTCATCGTGCCATTGCTTAGGTTAAAATCCTTTGCGCTAATGCCAATCTCCTTACCCTGATAATTACACACAATAGGTATCCCACGCAAAAATGCACCCTTTATTGCATTCAGCTTTTCACTCTCATCTTCTTGCACGAGATTGTAGATACCAATAAGCACGGCAAGTGCTAAAAAACACACACCGATAATGATTTTACTTTGACGTGAGATATGCTCTTTATATCGAGCAAGAAGCACAAAAATAAGGACAAAAAGGAGTAATGTGAGTAAAAAGATAACATAGCCCATTATTTTTCTCCTCGTAATTGATAAGTAATATCTCCTGCGCCAAGCCCAATAATAAGTGCATTTTGCAAAGTTTTAATGAGATTATCTCCATCATAGAGGTGGATTTGAGAATTTTCGCGTTTAAGATGTGTGGCAAAGGTGGGATTATAATGTGCAAAAAGTGAAGCAAAATCAATGTCTATATGTGCTTCACCTGCTTTCCATACAGGTAAAATCACAAGTTCATCACACGCATTATGAAAGCAATCTATAAAAGCTTGCAGATTATCAAGCACACGCGAGTATTTATGAGGTTGCCAAATGGCAATGACTTTATTATGAGGTTTAAGCGAGTTATAAATCGCTACGCTTTTGAGTGTAGCGAGAATTTCTGTGGGGTGGTGGGCGTAATCATCGATAATTGTTGTTGCGCCTTTAGTGAGAATATCAAATCGCTTTTTGATACCTTTGAAGTTTTTAAGATTCTCTTTAATTTGGGGTAGGGCAGAATCTCCTAGCTCATCAAGCGCGCATAAAATTGCCAAACTTGCATTTTGCGCCATATGCTCTCCAAAACCCCATACACTAAACTCCCCATAATTTTTAAGGCTAAAAGTTGTTTGAGGTTCATCATTATGGAGATTAAAGCGTATGTCTTTAATGTCTTTATCAGGGCAAAGCGTGATAGATTCTATACCTGTAAGGCTTTGCAAATAAGGGTCGCTTAGGTTTAAAATGCGTTTTTTTGCTTTACAAATGAATTCATAATATGCGCCATAAAATTCCTTTAAGTCGTGATTATAGCTCTCCATATGCTCTGGCTCGGCATTTGGGATAATCGCACAATAAGGATTTGAGTTTAAAAAGCTTTTATCAGATTCATCAGCTTCAAAAACAATGCTTTCACTTTTCGTTTCACGCACATTTGAGCCAAACTCTTTAGAATCTGCACCAATAATTGCACCAAATTGTGGAAGAATCGCACTTAAGATTGCGCTTGTTGTAGATTTGCCGTGTGCGCCACATACGCTAAAGACGCGTTTTTCTTTAAGAATAGAAGCAATGGCTTCTTTGCGTGAAAGGACTTTAATACCTTTTTTTATTGCCTCTTGCACTTCAATATTATCAGGCTTAATGATAGCTGAATGAATTACTACATCTTGATTGGTAATAGCAGCAGCACTATGAGGAATATGAATAGGCACACCTTGTGCGCGGAGGTATTTTGTGGCATTTCCCTCTGCAATATCCGAGCCACTCACTTCTATGCCTTGTGCGCGGAGATATTTGGCTAAGCCTGAAATACCAATACCGCCAATGCCTATGAAATGTATTTTCATTTATGCTCCTGTTTATAAAGTTTGATTGCTTCTTTAAGGGCAAGAAGTGCTTTTTTTGTTGTATTATTATCATACACAAGGGCGATTCTTACATAGCCTTTACCTTGATTCTCCCTGCCTAAATAACTACCTGGCAGAGTAAGCACTCCTTTTTTCTCATAGGCGAATTTGCAAAATGCCTCATCATTATCAACTTTAAGCCATACATAAAAGGTATAAGGGCTGATTTGCCCTGTGCTTAGTTCTAAAATCTCCCTCGCTAAGGCGAGATTTTTAGCATAAATGTGTCGGATAGATTCAGGAGTTTGCATATCTTTCCACGCTACGGCAGCAGCTTTTTGCAAAGGTAATGGCAGTGCGCAGCCCAGATAAGTGCGATAGAGGTTGTAGGCTTTTAAAATTTCAGCATCTCCGGCGATAAAACCGCTACGCAAACCCGGAGCAGAGGAGCGTTTGGAAATAGAATTAAGGGCAATAATATTTTTAAATTGTGCATTTCCTGCTTGGATTGAGGCTTGGAGAATGCTCGGAGGAGGAGAGCTCTCATAAATTTCACTATAACATTCATCATTTATAATCACAAAATCATATTCAAGTGCTTTTTTTACCCATTCTTTAAGTGCTTGCATATCTAGTATTCTACCTGTGGGGTTATTAGGAGAATTAAGAATAACTAAATGGACTTTCTCAAGATCTTTTGCTGTGAGTGAGGGTGTAAAGTTATTTTGCTCTGTGAGATTCATAAGAATTATTTGTGCTTTTGCAGCAATAGCTGCGCCCTCATAGATTTGATAAAAAGGATTAGGATAAGCAATGGTAGGGCTTGGCATATCATAGAGATAGAACTGCGGGAAGTTGAAAAGCACTTCGCGTGTGCCAAAGGTGGGGATAATTTGATGTGAGCTAAGCGCGAGATTGTAGCGTTTGTTAAGGAATTGAATCTGCGCGTTTTTTAGCTCATCTTCGCCGCTTGATTTGGGATATTTGTTGAGTAAATGTGCGTTTTGCCGCCAAGATTCTATAATATTTGTCGGAGTGGGAAATTGAGGCTCTCCAATAGTGAGGGTAAAAATTTCGCAATTTTCTGGTGGGGTGGCATTTGCGAGGAGGGCGCGGAGCTTCTCAAAGGGATAACTTTCAAAATGGTTAAGCACACAGCCTCCTTAAAGTGTTGTTGTTCTAAAATCCACAATGTGTAAAATGTAAGCAAAATATACTACCCTCACACTACCCAAAAATTTGTGAGTTTTGGGCGAGATTAGGGCTTTTGCATATCACCACCACTCTTATGTGGCGGGAATTATATAGTAAAATAATAACTTTTTGCTATGTTTTTGACTTTTGCCCTTGATTTTTTAATAAAGCGTTGGTAGAATTACCACCTTAAAAGTCTGTGCGGGAGTAGCTCAGTGGTAGAGCACAACCTTGCCAAGGTTGGGGCCGCGGGTTCGATCCCCGTCTCCCGCTCCATTTTTTAGATTTTTATACTTTAAGCTTTCGACTACACACAATCATTTTTAAAGCTTTTTGATGTTTTTTAAGGGCTTTATTTTTGTTTGATTTGCGAGTGAAGCCCGGGTGGTGAAATTGGTAGACACAAGGGACTTAAAATCCCTCGGACATTGCGTCTGTACCGGTTCAAGTCCGGTCTCGGGCACCACCCATACTTGAAAAAGTGTGGCGACATAGCCAAGTGGTAAGGCATGGGCCTGCAAAGCCTTGATTCCCCAGTTCGAATCTGGGTGTCGCCTCCAAAAATAGACTTTGGATTTTAGATTCTATATACTTCTTTTTTTCACAGATTCGGGAGATGGCTGAGTGGTTGAAAGCGGCGGTCTTGAAAACCGTTGAGGGTAACACCTCCGGGGGTTCGAATCCCTCTCTCCCGGCCACTATTTCCACAAAATTAAAAATCAATGTAATTTACTTCATTTAATTAAAGATAACATCCATTGTTAGCATTGAAGCAAACCATATTAGAAAACTCAAAATACTAAAAGATAAAAACCCAAAAGTGAAGACTTGTTTTTTAGAGGAGGGCATTATGGCAGAATGAGTATTTTTACGATAGATAATAAGAGATAAGATAATAAAGGTCGGAGCAGCACAAATAATGCTTACTAAAGATATAAAAGGAATAGAGAATCTCAAATCTTCTAACATTACCATAGCAGCTTTTGCTTTTAGCATTAGCACATCAATCATTTCCAATCCGATCACTATACCTACCCCAATTACGCTACCTATCATACACCCTGTTAAACTAGCATAAGCAAAAGTAAAAAAATATCTATTTATATGTTTTCTGATTCTATGTGCATAAAATAATGTAATGCACATTGCTATTATACTAATTGTGCCTACAATACTTAAAAAAATAATTACATAAGCTAAAAAAACCAAATTTCCCATTAATCTCCTTTGTTTATAATTTGCGTAATTGTAGCCAAACATTCACTTGATGGAAAAGTTTAAGAGTGCAAATGCAGCTAAAATTTCAATAGAGTATAATAAACAAGCCCCACTAAAAAGAGAGTCAGCATTTAATTTTTTTTGCCTTTTATTTAACAAAAATATTAATATATGTGGGATAAGAATCCATAGGGAGCTCACAAAGCCTATTGCATAGATTCTTAAAAAATCAACATCAATAATTTCACGCGGGGATATAAATTAGAGTTAAGCCAATCATTCCACCCACTGCTATGCCAGCAAATCCACCATAAATAAACGATGAGTTGATAATATTTTTAAAATTCGGAATGAGCAATAAGAAGATATTGATGAGAAATGATGGAAAAGTAAAAAGTAGGGCAAACATTCCAACAATTTCAATAAGAGAAAACAAATCATTCATTGTTATGAGCCTTTTTGAGATTTATAGATTCATAATATTATCTAAATTTAATGCGAATGCTTAAACTTTAATGCAAAGCAAAAAAAGCAAAAATAAAAAGTTATGATGATGCAAAAAATGTGAAATAAAATGAGAAAGGCAAGTTTTAGAGGGTTTTCTCTTGACAAAGCAAGATGAAATCTATATAATTGCAACTTTTTTATCTATAATGCTGGTTTAGCTCAGTTGGTAGAGCATCTGCCTTGTAAGCAGAGGGTCGGGGGTTCAAGTCCCTTAACCAGCTCCATTTTACACTCTAGCGGTATCGCTTTCAGTGTTTGACCAGTTTTTGATTATTTTTGGTGAGTTACTCAAGTGGCCAACGAGGGCAGACTGTAAATCTGCTGTCTCCGACTTCCGTGGTTCGAATCCACGACTCACCACCACTTTGCAAAATTATGTGTGAGATTATAAGAATTGCGGTGAGGTGGTAGCTGAAATAATTTTTTTGTAAGTTTGCGGGAATAGCTCAGTTGGCTAGAGCATCAGCCTTCCAAGCTGAGGGTCGCGGGTTCGAGCCCCGTTTCCCGCTCCATACTGGGAGCTGAATCTTCACTTTGCTTACTAATAAGTTAAGATTATCCCATTAAAGTATTACATTAATATGCCCATATAGCTCAGCGGCAGAGCACTTCCTTGGTAAGGAAGAGGTCGGCGGTTCAATCCCGCTTATGGGCTCCAGTTTTCTATATGTAGAATCTTTTTGGTTTTCTATGGATTTTGAAAGATTCTAAAATTAAATCTTAAAGTTAGGAGATACAAAATGGCAAAAGAAAAGTTTGTGAAAAACAAACCTCACGTAAATGTGGGAACAATCGGGCATGTTGATCATGGTAAAACAACTTTGAGTGCAGCTATTTCTGCTGTGTTGGCAACTAAAGGTCTTGCAGAATTGAAAGACTATGATAACATTGATAACGCGCCAGAGGAAAAGGAAAGAGGTATTACTATCGCGACTTCTCATATTGAATATGAGACAGAAAATCGCCACTACGCGCACGTGGATTGCCCCGGACACGCTGACTATGTTAAAAATATGATTACAGGTGCAGCTCAAATGGACGGAGCAATTCTTGTTGTTTCTGCCGCAGATGGTCCTATGCCACAAACACGTGAGCATATCTTGTTGTCTCGCCAAGTAGGTGTGCATTACATCGTTGTATTTTTAAATAAACAAGATATGGTTGATGATGCTGAATTGCTTGAGCTTGTGGAAATGGAAGTGCGTGAATTGCTTAGTCAATATGATTTCCCTGGAGATGATACTCCTATCATTGCAGGTTCTGCTCTCAAAGCGCTTGAAGAAGCAAAAGCAGGTAATGTAGGTGAATGGGGTGAAAAAGTATTAAAATTAATGGAAGAAGTTGATAAATATATTCCAACTCCACAACGTGATACTGAAAAAACATTCCTTATGCCTGTAGAAGATGTATTCTCAATCGCTGGTCGTGGAACGGTTGTAACAGGAAGAGTAGAAAGAGGTGTTGTGCAAGTAGGCGATGAAGTAGAAATCGTAGGAATCCGCGACACTCAAAAAACAACAGTTACAGGCGTTGAAATGTTTAGAAAAGAGCTTGATAAAGGTGAGGCAGGAGATAATGTCGGTATTTTGTTGCGAGGAACAAAAAAAGAAGAAGTAGAAAGAGGTATGGTTCTTTGTAAGCCCGGCTCAATTACTCCACATAAGAAATTTGAGGGCGAGATTTATGTGCTTTCAAAAGAGGAGGGCGGACGCCATACACCATTCTTTAAGGGATACCGCCCACAATTCTATGTGCGAACAACTGATGTTACCGGTTCTATTGAGCTCCCAAGCGGTGTAGAAATGGTTATGCCTGGTGATAATGTAAAAATCACAGTGGAGCTTATCGCACCTGTAGCACTTGAAGATGGGACTCGTTTTGCAATTCGTGAAGGTGGTAGAACGGTTGGTTCAGGTGTTGTAACCAAAATCATAGAATAATAGAGGCTTGGCATGGCAAAGGGAAGCACTATTAAGATAGGGTTGAAGTGTGCAGAATGTGGTGATATTAACTATAGCACCACTAAAAACACAAAGACAAATACAGAAAAACTGGAGCTCAAAAAGTTTTGTCCTCGTTTGAATAAACATACCATTCATAAGGAAGTGAAGCTTAAAAGTTAGGCTTTTGCCTAACTTATAGGTCAGTAGCTCCAATGGTAGAGCGTCGGTCTCCAAAACCGAATGTTGGGGGTTCGAGTCCCTCCTGGCCTGCCACGGAGATTTGGTAGTCTGTAGTGAAAAAAGAAAGAGATGCAAATGATAAAAAAGATAAAAACCTATTTTCAAAGTGCGAATGAAGAACGTTCAAAAGTTATATTTCCTACGAAAGAGCAGATTCGAAATGCGTTTGTCTCTGTGTTGATTGTAGTAAGTGTAATTACTTTATTTTTAGCATTAGCGGATTGGATTTTGTTTCATTCTGTATCGATAGTTTTATAATATTGTTGTGGAGAGGTGACACTTGGAGTGGTATGCTATACAAACGTATTCTGGTAGTGAGAGGTCAGTAGGTGAAGCAATCCGCAATCTTATTAAAGAAAACCAGATGCAAGATAGATTCGGTGAAGTTGTTGTGCCTACCGAGTCTATTATTGAAGCAAAGAAAAAGATTGTAGATAGAAGCCTCTATCCGGGCTATGTATTTATCCAAGTGGATTTGGATACAAAGCTTTGGCATATGATTCAATCTTTGCCGAGAGTTGGACGTTTTATTGGCGAGAGCAAAAAGCCCACACCTTTGAGCGAAGCTGATATTGCTAAGATTCTAGAAAAAGTGAGGAATCCTAGTGCGCCAAAACCGAAAATTTCTTTTGAACACGGCGAGGTTGTGCGCATTATTGATGGTCCTTTTGTGAATTTTACAGGCACGGTGGAAGAGTATGATTTAGAGCATAAAAAGCTTAAGCTGAATGTTTCTATTTTTGGACGCAATACTCCTGTTGAAATTTTATATTCACAAGTGGAAAAGATTATTTAAATTTGTTAGTAAAGGAAGGAATACGCAATGGGTAAAAAAGTTGTTGGTGAGTTGAAATTACAAATTCCAGCAGGGAAGGCAAATCCATCTCCTCCTGTAGGTCCAGCATTGGGTCAAAGAGGTGTGAATATTATGGAATTTTGTAAGGCGTTTAATGAGAAAACAAAGGATATGGGTGATTTCAATATTCCTGTTGTGATTACTATTTACCAAGATAAAAGCTTTACTTTTATCACAAAAAAGCCTCCTGTAACTGATCTTATCAAAAAGGCAGCTAAAATTACAAAAGGCTCTGATAACCCTCTCAAAAATAAAGTTGGGAAATTGACAAGAAAACAACTTGAAGAGATTGCCCAAACCAAAATGGAAGACCTTAACGCTTCTAGCATTGAAGCTGCGAAGTTAATTGTCGCGGGAAGTGCAAGAAGTATGGGTATTGAAATCCAAGATTAGAAACGGAGTTGTTTATGGCTAAGAAGATTGCAAAGAGACTACAAGCGTTACAAGCAAAGGTGGATTCTCAAAAAATATATGATGTGCAAAGTGGCGTAAGCGCGGTTAAATCTTTAGCTTCTGCTAAATTTGATGAGACGGTTGAGGTAGCATTACGTCTAGGGGTTGATCCTAGACACGCTGATCAAATGATACGCGGTGCGGTTGTTTTACCACACGGGACAGGCAAAAAGGTGCGTGTAGCTGTGTTCGCAAAGGGTGTGAAAGCAGATGAAGCAAAAAATGCTGGAGCAGATGTGGTTGGAGCTGATGATTTAGCAGATGAAATAAAAAATGGCAATATTAATTTTGATATTGTTATTGCTACGCCCGATATGATGGCTCTTGTAGGTAAAGTTGGTAGAATCTTGGGACCAAAGGGTTTAATGCCAAACCCAAAAACAGGCACAGTTACAATGGATGTAGCCAAAGCAGTTTCTAATGCTAAAAGTGGGCAGGTGAATTTTAGAGTGGATAAGAAGGGTATTATCCACGCGCCTATTGGTAAGGTTTCTTTTGCTGAAGATAAGATACGAGACAATATGCTTGAGCTTGTGAGAGCAATCAATAAGCTAAAACCAACTTCAGCAAAGGGCAAGTATATCCGTAGTAGTTCTCTGTCTTTGACTATGAGTCCAGCTATCAAGCTAGATTCGCAAGAACTTATGGATATGAAATAAACTTTGCGTATCACATTTATCTTAGACCAAAGAACTTGGGGGCTTAGGCTTAAAAACTACCCTAGGTGAGGTTTTGGGCTGAAAGGAGGAAAAATGACTAAGCAAGATAAGATTCGGATTGTTGAGCATTTGGGTTCTGAATTTAAACAGGCTTCAGCCTTTATTGTATGTGATTATAAGGGTTTACGAGTAAGCCAAATTGAAGAGTTGAGATGTGCTTCAAGGGCTGCAAACATTAAAGTGCAAGTGATTAAAAACACTCTAGCAAGTATTGCAATTAAGAAAGCGCAGTATCCTGATTTAGAGTTAAAGGACACAAATATCTTTCTTTGGGCAGATGATCAAATCATTTTGTCCAAGATTGTTTGCAAATTTGCAGACGCTCATAGTGAGCACTTTGCTCTAAAATTTGGCGTGTTTGATGGAGAGATAGTCGATAGCAAACACATCGTGTCTGTTTCCAAGCTACCAAGTAGAGAAGAGCTTATTGGTATGTTGCTTTCTGTATGGACTGCACCAGCTCGCTACTTTGTTACAGGGCTTGATAATTTGAGAAAGCAAAAAGAAGAAAATTAACACAATAAAAGGAGTGTAAAATGGCAATTTCTAAAGAGGAAGTATTAGAGTATATTGGGAATCTTTCTGTGTTGGAGCTTTCAGAGCTTGTAAAGGCTTTTGAAGAAAAGTTTGGCGTGAGTGCTGCGCCAACCGTTGTGGCAGGTGCAGCAGCGGGTGGTGTAGGTGCAACAGCAGCTGAAGAGCAAACCGAGTTTAATGTTATACTTGTCGATGCAGGTGCGAATAAAATCAATGTGATTAAAGCAGTGCGCGAAATCACAGGTTTAGGTTTGAAAGAAGCAAAAGATGCTACAGAACAAACTCCAAGCACACTCAAAGAGGGTGTGAGCAAAGAAGATGCACAAAACTTCAAAAAGAAGCTTGAAGATGCAGGAGCAAAGGTCGAAATCAAATAATTTTTGACATTCTCTGCTTTTTATAAATCGCCAAATCTTAGTTGCTAAGGTTTGGCTTTTTGCATTTATGGAATATTGTAAAAATACTTTATAATTTCGTTAGGTTTTTTTAGAGTATTTTGCTCGTTTTAACCCCCAAAGAAGGATACGACTTATGGCACATAATATAAAACTTAAAAATAGACTCCGAGCTGACTTTACAAAAAATCCTCAAAGCATTGATGTTCCTAATCTTTTGTCGCTTCAAAGGAATAGTTATGATGATTTTCTTTGCATTAGTGGTGAGAAGGAATCTGGCATTGAGCGAGTTTTCAAGTCCGTTTTTCCTATACAGGATAATCAAAACCGCATTACACTTGAATATGCAGGTTGCAAATTTGGCAAGCCAAAATATACAACAAACGAAGCAATGGTGCGCGGTGTAACCTATGCCATTTCATTGCAGATTAAAATTCGCCTTGTGCTGTGGGAAAAGGATGAAAAAACAGGCGAAAGGCTTGGTGTAAAAGATGTGAAAGAGCAAAACATCTTTGTGCGTGATATTCCACTTATGACGGATAGGACAAGCTTTATTATTAATGGTGTGGAGCGCGTGGTAGTAAATCAGCTTCATAGAAGTCCGGGTGTGATTTTTAAAGAAGAAGAGTCAAACACATCATCAAATAAGCTCATTTATACTGGACAGATTATCCCTGATAGGGGTTCGTGGCTGTATTTTGAGTATGATTCTAAAGATGTGTTATATGCACGTATCAATAAACGCAGAAAAGTGCCCGTTACGATTATTTTGCGTGCTATGGGATACAGCAAACAAGATATTATTAAGATTTTCTATCCTTTACAGAATGTCAAATATAAGGGAGGAAAGTATCTTATTCCATTTGATGTAGATAGTATTGGCAATCGTGCGGAATTTGACATTAAGGACGCTAAGGGTAATCTTTTAGTTGTTTCAGGTAAGCGACTTTCTGCAAAAAAAATCAAAGAACTCAAAGAGGCGAAGATTGATCTAATCGAATATCCTGTTGCGAATCTTACAAATAAGTTTTTGGCTCAACCGATTGTGAATGCACAAGGTGAGGTGATTTTTGATACACTCACACAGCTTGATGAGAGTAAACTCAAAAAGCTGTGTGATCTTAAGATTAATGAATTTGTGGTTGCCAATGATAGCGCGGCTGGAGTGGATAATTCAATTATTAATTCTTTCATTGCCGATGCGGAGTCACTTAAAATGCTCCGCCAAAATGAGAAAATTGATGATGAAAATGAGCTTGCCGCAATTAGAATCTACAAGGTAATGCGCCCGGGTGAGCCTGTAACAAAAGAAGTGGCTAAGAGCTTTGTGCGACAGCTTTTCTTTGATTCGGAACGTTATGATTTAACACGTGTTGGTCGTATGAAAATGAATCATAAACTTCAAATTAATGTCCCTGATTATGTTACTGTGCTTACCCACGAGGATATTATCAAGACGATTCAATATCTTTTAAAAGTCAAAAATGGCTTGGGTAAAATTGACGATAGAGATCACTTGGGAAATCGTAGAATCCGCTCTATTGGGGAGCTTTTGGCAAATGAACTTCATACAGGACTTGTGAAAATGCAAAAGGCTATCCGTGATAAGCTTACTTCGCTGAGTGGCACCTTTGATACGATTATGCCTCACGACTTAGTTAATGGTAAGATGATTACAAGCACGATTATGGAGTTTTTTACCAGCGGGCAACTCTCGCAATTTATGGACCAGACCAATCCTTTGTCTGAAGTTACACATAAGCGTCGTCTTTCTGCGCTTGGTGAAGGTGGGCTCGTAAAAGACAGAGTAGGTTTTGAGGCAAGAGATGTGCATCCTACACATTATGGTAGAATCTGCCCTATTGAAACGCCAGAAGGGCAAAATATCGGGCTTATCAATACGCTTTCAACTTATACGCGCGTGAATGATTTGGGATTCATTGAGGCACCTTATAAGAAAGTGGAAAATGGTGTTGTGAGCAATGAAATCGTCTATCTCACTGCCGCACAAGAGGAGGGCATAGTAATTGCTCCAGCAAGCACAGAGGTAGATAAGAACGGGCACATTGTTGAGGAATTGATTGAGACTAGAAAGGACGGCGAGATTATTTTGAGTGAGAAATCAAAAGTCCAGCTTATTGATTTAAGCCCTCGTATGCTTGTGGGTGTGGCAGCCTCTTTGATTCCATTCTTAGAGCACGATGACGCTAACCGCGCTCTTATGGGTTCAAATATGCAACGTCAAGCTGTGCCTTTGTTTAAGCCAGATGCGCCGGTAGTTGGGACGGGTATAGAGCAGATTGTTGCTCGAGATTCTTGGGAGGCGGTCAAGGCAACTCGCGGAGGTGTTGTGGAGAGAGTAGATTCTAAAAATATCTACATTTTGGGCGAGGATGGCAACGGCGCGTATATTGATCATTATCATCTCGGCAAGAATCTCCGCACAAATCAAAATACTTGCTTCTCGCAACAGCCCATTGTGCGTGTGGGGAATAAAGTAGAGGAGGGGCAAATCATCGCTGATGGTCCAAGTATGGATAATGGCGAGCTTGCATTAGGTAAAAATATCCGCGTAGCGTTTATGCCGTGGAATGGATATAACTTTGAGGACGCGATTGTCGTGAGTGAAAAGCTCATCAAAGAGGACGCTTTTACGTCAATTCATATTTATGAGAAAGAAATCGAGGCAAGGGAGCTTAAGCACGGCATTGAGGAGATTACTGCCGATATTCCCGGCACCAAAGAGACAGAAACCGCGCACCTTGATGAAAGTGGTATTGTGCGTATAGGGACTTATGTAAGCGCGGGTATGATACTTGTAGGGAAAGTTTCTCCAAAAGGTGAGGTAAAGCCAACACCAGAAGAGCGACTTTTGCGTGCGATTTTTGGAGAAAAAGCTGGACACGTGGTAAATAAATCTCTTTATTGCCCACCTTCGCTTGAAGGAACTGTGGTTGATGTAAAAATCTTCACTAAAAAAGGTTATGAAAAAGATGCTCGTGCGATGAGTGCACACGATGAGGAAAAGAGTGTGCTTGATGTCGAGCACCACGACCGTTTGACGATGATTCAACAAGAAGAGTCTTTGCGAATCGCCGCTATGCTATCTAAAGAAAAACTCGCGAGTGATGCAAAGGTAGCTGATAAGGTGTTTAAAAAAGGTGTGCAGATTCCAAAAGAAGAGCTCAGTAACTTCAATCCATTTATGCTAAGCACCCTTCTTAAGAGTTACTCTAAAGATGTGCAGGTACGTTACGAGCAGATTAAAACAAATTTCTTAGAGCAAAAGAAAACATTGGGCGAGGAGCACGAAGAAAAGCTTTCTATCCTAGAGAAAGATGATATTTTGCCAAGCGGTGTTGTGAAGCTTGTAAAAATCTATATCGCTACAAAGCGCAAACTCAAAGTGGGTGATAAAATGGCAGGACGGCACGGAAATAAAGGTATCGTCTCAAATATCGTGCCTATGGTGGATATGCCCTATACCGCCGATGGTGAGCCTGTGGATATTGTGTTAAATCCTCTTGGTGTGCCTAGTCGTATGAATATCGGGCAGATTCTAGAAGTGCATTTGGGGCTTGTTGGGAAGAATCTAGGTAAGCAAATTAATGATATTTTTGCCTCTCAAACAAAGCAATGGGTTGATACCTTGCGCACAAAGATGATGGAAGTCGCGCAGGTTGTGAATGTCGATGATAAAACAATGGTTGATTTTCTTAAGAGAATAGATGATGAAAGCTTGATTAATTACGCCAAAGATTGGAGCAATGGCGTTAAGTTTGCTATTCCAGTGTTTGAGGGTATTAAGCAAGAGCAGTTTGATAAACTTTTTACTTTGGCAAAAATTGATACAGATGGCAAAACAGAGCTTTATGATGGCAAGACGGGCGAAAAGATACGTGAGCGCGTGAATGTGGGCTATATGTATATGCTCAAACTTCATCATTTGGTTGATGAAAAAGTCCATGCACGAAGCACAGGACCTTACTCTTTAGTTACACAACAGCCTGTTGGAGGAAAGGCACTCTTTGGTGGGCAGCGTTTTGGAGAAATGGAAGTGTGGGCTTTGGAGGCTCACGGCGCGGCTCATACGCTCAAAGAAATGCTTACGATTAAATCTGATGATACAGAGGGGCGAAAAGCTGCGTATAAGGCGATTACAAAGGGTGAGCATGTTGGAGAGAGTGAGATCCCAGAGACCTTTTATGTTCTTACAAAAGAATTGCAGTCTCTTGCGCTTGATGTGAATATCTTTGGTGATGATAAAGACGAAAATGGCATATCGGTGCCTATTGTTATTAAGGAAGATGATAGACCAAAAGATTTCAAATCTTTCCAACTTGTATTGGCAAGCCCAGAAAAGATTCTCTCTTGGAGTAATGGAGAAGTAAAAAAACCTGAAACAATTAATTATCGCACTTTAAAACCTGAGCGCGATGGATTGTTCTGCACTAAAATTTTTGGTCCAGTGCGTGATTATGAATGTTTGTGTGGCAAGTATAAAAAAATGCGCTATAAGGGTATCGTATGTGAAAAATGTGGTGTTGAAGTTACAAAAGCAAAAGTGCGCCGTTCTCGTATGGGGCATATTGAACTTGTCGCGCCTGTGGCACATATTTGGTATGTAAGCTCATTGCCTAGTCGTATAGGGACATTATTAGGCGTGAAGATGAAGGATTTAGAACGCGTGTTGTATTATGAAGCATATATTGTTAAATCACCCGGTGAGGCATTCTATGATAATGAAGGCTCAAAACCTATTCTGAAATATGATGTGCTAAATGAAGAGCAGTATCAAAGTATCAATCAACGCTTTGAGCATACCGGCTTTGTAGCACAAATGGGTGGGGAGGCGATTAAGGAATTGCTTGAAGAGCTTGATTTGGTGATGCTTTTAGAATCTTTGCGCAAGGAGATTCGCTCCACAAATTCAGAAGCAAAGAAAAAGACGATTGTTAAGCGTTTGAAGGTTGTAGAGAGCTTTATTAACTCTGGCAATCGCCCAGAGTGGATGATGCTTACTATTTTGCCAGTGCTTCCACCTGATTTGCGTCCTTTGGTGGCACTTGATGGCGGAAAATTTGCGGTGAGCGATGTGAATGACTTGTATCGTCGGGTGATTAATCGCAACCAACGCTTAAAGCGACTTATGGAGCTTGATTCACCAGAAATTATTGTACGTAATGAGAAAAGAATGCTGCAAGAATCTGTTGATGCGCTTTTTGATAATGGTAGAAATGCAAATGCGGTTAAGGGCGCGAATAAGCGACCACTTAAATCATTGTCTGAAATCATCAAAGGTAAGCAAGGTAGATTTAGGCAGAATTTACTCGGTAAGCGTGTGGATTTCTCTGGGCGAAGCGTTATTGTCGTGGGACCAAATCTTAAAATGGACGAATGTGGATTGCCTAAAAATATGGCACTAGAGCTGTTTAAGCCACATTTGTTTGCCAAACTTGAAGAAAAAGGTTATGCGACTACATTGAAGCAAGCTGTAAAAATGGTAAATCAAAAGACAAATGAAGTTTGGGAATGTTTGCAAGAAATTGTGCATGGTTACCCTGTGTTACTCAACCGTGCACCGACTTTGCATAAACAATCCATTCAGGCATTTCATCCTAAACTCATTGATGGTAAGGCGATTCAGTTGCACCCGCTTGTATGTTCAGCTTTTAATGCCGACTTTGATGGTGATCAAATGGCGGTGCATGTGCCTCTTTCACAAGAAGCGATTGCAGAATGCAAGATTCTTATGCTTAGCTCAATGAACATCTTACTCCCAGCAAGTGGAAAGGCTGTAGCAGTGCCGAGTCAAGATATGGTCTTGGGCTTGTATTATCTCTCGTTAGAGAAAAAGGGTGTCAAAGGCGAGCATAAAATCTTTGCAAGTATTGATGAAATCATTATGGCGATTGAAATGGGTGAGCTTGATATTAATGCACGTATTAAGACTGTGTATGAACGCAGAGTGATTGATACGACTGCGGGACGTATGATTTTGCGCTCAATTTTACCTGATTTCGTGCAACTCAATTTGTGGAACAAGATAATGAAGAAGAAGGACATAGGGGCTTTGATTGACTATGTCTATAAAGAGGGGGGCTTAGGCATTACAGCGACTTTCCTTGATAATCTTAAAAATCTTGGATTTAAATACGCAACAAAAGCGGGTATTTCTATTTCAGCAGCAGATATTATTATCCCTCACGATAAGATTTCTATGATTGATGATGCAAAAGAGGAGATTAAGAAAATTCAAAGCCAGTTTGAGCAGGGACTCCTTACTGCACAAGAGCGATACAATAAGAGTATTGACATTTGGACGGAGACAAGCGAGAAAATGGGTAAATTAATGATGGAAAAAGTCAAAACCGACAAAGATGGCTTTAATTCTATCTATATGATGGCGGATTCTGGAGCGAGAGGAAGCGAGGCACAAATTCGTCAGCTTTCCGCGATGAGAGGACTTATGGCAAAACCTGATGGCACGATTATTGAAACGCCTATCACTTCAAACTTTAAAGAGGGCTTAAATGTGCTGGAATATTTTAATTCTACGCACGGCGCGAGAAAGGGTCTAGCCGATACTGCACTTAAAACTGCAAATGCTGGGTATCTCACAAGAAAGCTTATTGATGTAAGCCAAAATATGAAAGTTACAATCGAGGATTGTGGCACACACGAGGGTGTAGAAATTACGGATATAACGGTGGGGAGCGATATGATTGAACCACTTGAAGAACGTGTAATTGGGCGCGTATTGGCGCGTGATATTATTGATCCTATTGCGAATGAGATTCTATTGAGTGAGGGAGTGTTAATTGATGCAGCTATGGCAAGACGCATCAAAGAAGCCAATGTCAAGTCTGTAATGATACGCACTCCTGTAACTTGTAAGGCAACTAAGGGCGTATGTGCTAAATGCTACGGATTGAATCTTGGCGAATCTCAAATGGTAAAACCGGGTGAAGCTGTAGGTGTACTTGCTGCACAAAGTATTGGTGAGCCGGGCACACAGCTTACACTGCGAACATTTCACGTGGGTGGTACAGCAAGTAGAAGCACAGAAGAGAAGCAAATTATTGCTAAAAAAGAAGGCTTTATACGCTATCACAATATCCGCACTTATACGAATAAAGAGGGGCAAAAGATTGTGGCAAATCGTAGAAATGCCGCAATTTTGGTTGTTACGCCACGCATTAAGGCAGCGTTTGATGGAGAAGTGCAAGTAGAAAATGTGCATGATGAGGTGCATATTACGATTGTGGGTGACAAAAAGCAGTCCGTTACTTATCGTGTGCGTAAAGATGAAGTTGCTAAGCAAAATGAACTTGCCGGTGTGGCAGGGAAGATTGAAGGTAAGATTCTTGTGCCTCATGAGAGTGGATATAAGGTCAAGGCTGGTGGAAGCGTCGTAGATACGATTGTGGATAATTGGAATGTGCCTGCTCGCATACCTTATGGGAGTGTGCTTAAGGTAGAGGATAATGCACCTATTTCCCAAAGAATTACAGCTAAGGAAAAGGGCATTGTGAAATTCTATACCTTGCATGCTGATACGCTCGAGCGGAACCACGATGTTAAAGCTAGTATGGTGGTGAGTGAAAAGGGTATGTTTGCAGTAATTGCAGATTCAAACGATAGAGAGGCTATCCGCCACTATATCGCACGCACTTCGAAGATTCTAGTTGATGATAATAGTGAAGTGGATATCAATACACTCATATCTGAGCCAATATCAAGTGAGCAAATTGTGATTGCGGAATGGGATGCATATAGTGAGCCAATTATTGCAGACCAAGCGGGAGTTGTATCCTTTAGGGATATTATCGCTGGTCTCACTGTGAGCGAACAAGAGGATGAAAACACACATCAAAAGAATCTTGTGATTAATGACTATGTGCCAGCAGGTTATAAGCCTATGCTTGTGATTACGACAAAAGATGGTAAGGAAATATCTTATCGCTTAGAATCTCGCACATCTATCGCGGTCGATGATGGCGATAAGGTTGAAGTGGCGGATGTTATTGCTAAAGTGCCTAAGGCGTTGGCAAAATCAAAAGACATTACTGGCGGTCTCCCGCGCGTTACCGAGCTATTTGAGGCGAGAAAGCCAAAAGATACAGCCATTCTATCAGAGATTGATGGAACCGTGAGCTTTGGTAAGCCTATACGAGGTAAGGAGCGTATTATCATTACTTCAGAAGATGGCAGGGTAGCTGAATATGCGGTGGATAAAAATAAAAAGATTCTAGTCCATGAGCAAGAGTTTATTCACGCTGGAGAGGCTATGACTGATGGTATCATTTCAAGTCATGATATTTTACGCATCAGTGGCGAAAAAGAGCTTCATAAGCATATTGTAAGTGAAGTACAACAAGTCTATCGCCGACAAGGTGTGAGCATTGCTGATAAACATATTGAAATTATTGTTTCCCAAATGTTGCGACAAGTTAAAATCGTTGATAGTGGCAATACAAAATTCATTGAGGGAGACTTGGTAAGTAAGCGACACTTTAGAGAGGAAAATGAGAGGATCTTGAGTATTGGTGGAGAACCTGCAGTGGCTGAACCCGTGCTACTTGGTATTACTCGTGCGGCTATTGGAAGTGATTCTATTATTTCGGCCGCAAGTTTCCAAGAAACGACAAAGGTGCTCACAGAGGCAAGTATTGCTGCCAAGAGAGATACACTTGATGACCTTAAAGAAAATGTCGTGCTTGGGCGTATGATACCAGTAGGAACAGGTTTGTATAAGAACAAGAGGCTATCATATAGATATGATGAGCAAGATGAGGGCGAACTCGAGGAAGAATAGGCAATTTGTTTATTTTCTAAGAGAAATAAAAGTTTTTGTTGGGTAAAATCCCGCATTTTTTATTTTCAAATTCACACAAAAAGGAAATGTCAGTGCCAACCATAAATCAGTTAATTAGGAAAGAGAGAAAGAAAGTTATCCGTAAGACGAAATCTCCAGCATTACTAGAATGCCCACAAAGGAGAGGAGTATGCACACGTGTTTATACTACGACACCTAAGAAGCCAAATTCGGCATTAAGAAAAGTCGCTAAAGTAAAACTTACTTCTAAAGTGGAAGTGATTAGTTATATTCCGGGTGAAGGGCATAATCTCCAAGAACATTCCATAGTGCTTGTAAGGGGCGGTCGTGTGAAAGACTTGCCGGGGGTAAAATATCATATTATTCGTGGTGCATTAGATACTGCAGGTGTTGCGAAAAGAAGCGTTTCGCGTAGTAAGTATGGTGCAAAAAAAGCCAAAGCTAGTGGCGATAAAAAGTAATTTAAGGAGAGGATAATGAGAAGGCGAAAAGCTCCAACAAGAGAGATTCTAGGGGACCCGATTTATAACAATAAGGTAGTAACAAAATTCATTAATAAAATGATGCTTGATGGCAAAAAAAGCGTGAGCGAGAGAATTATCTATGCTGCTTTTGATAAAATTGAGGAAAAAAGCGGTGAAAAAGGTATAGAGGTATTTGAAAAAGCCCTTGAACGTGTTAAACCTCTTGTAGAGGTAAGAAGTCGCCGTGTAGGTGGAGCGACTTATCAAGTACCTGTTGAAGTGCGCCCAGCGCGTCAGCAGTCTCTATCTATTCGTTGGTTACTTGAGGCTACACGCAAGAGAAATGAACGCACAATGGTAGAGCGTTTGGCGAGTGAGCTCGTAGATGCTGCGAATGAGCGAGGAGCGGCTTTTAAGAAAAAAGAAGATGTGCATAAAATGGCTGAAGCAAACAAAGCTTTTGCACATTATCGTTGGTAGCATAAAGGAACTAGAATGGCAAGAAAAACCCCTTTAGCAAGAATTAGAAATATTGGTATTGCTGCTCATATTGACGCAGGTAAAACAACAACTTCAGAGCGAATTTTATTTTATACAGGTGTGAGTCATAAGATTGGTGAAGTGCATGATGGTGCGGCAACTATGGATTGGATGGAGCAGGAAAAAGAGCGCGGGATTACCATTACCTCTGCTACTACAACTTGTTTTTGGCGAGATTATCAAATCAATCTTATTGATACACCCGGACACGTTGATTTTACCATTGAAGTGGAACGTTCTATGCGCGTGCTTGATGGAGCTATTGCTGTATTTTGTTCTGTGGGAGGTGTGCAACCTCAAAGTGAAACCGTGTGGAGACAAGCGAATAAATATGGTGTGCCTCGTATGGTTTTTGTCAATAAAATGGATAGAATCGGTGCAAATTTTTATAGTGTTGAAAGTCAAATTAAGCAACGTTTAAAAGCTAATCCTGTGCCCATTAACATTCCCATTGGTGCAGAAGAGAATTTCAAAGGTGTGATTGATTTGGTGCAAATGAAAGCCATTGTATGGAATGATGAATCAATGGGAGCAAAATATGATGTAGAGGAGATTCCAGCCGAATTAGTTGAAAAAGCTAATGAATACCGAGAAAAATTACTTGAAGCTGCAGCAGAACAAGATGAGGCTTTAATGGAAAAATATCTTGGCGGCGAAGAATTGAGCATTGAAGATATTAAAAAAGGCATAAAAATTGGTTGTTTAAATATGAGTCTTATCCCTATGCTTTGTGGTTCAAGTTTTAAGAATAAAGGAGTGCAAACACTTTTAGATGCTGTGGTGGATTATTTACCTGCTCCTACTGAAGTAGCAGAGATTAAAGGCATTGATCCCAAAAATGAATCTGAACTAAGCGTAGAATCTAGCGATGATGGTGCATTCGCAGGGTTAGCATTTAAGATTATGACTGACCCATTTGTGGGGCAACTCACTTTTGTGCGTGCATATCGGGGTAAATTAGAATCTGGTAGTTATGTGCTTAATTCAACAAAAGGCAAGAAAGAACGTGTAGGACGACTTTTAAAAATGCACTCTAATAAACGTGAGGATATTAAAGAAATCTATGCAGGCGAGATTTGTGCATTTGTAGGTTTGAAAGACACGGTTACAGGCGACACACTTTGTGATGAAAAAGTGCCTGTGATTTTAGAACGTATGGATTTCCCAGAGCCTGTGATTCAAATTGCCGTAGAGCCAAAGACAAAGGCTGACCAAGAAAAAATGTCTATCGCACTTGGCAAACTTGCTGAAGAAGACCCGAGTTTTAGAGTAAGCACACACGAAGAGACAGGACAAACGCTTATTGGCGGTATGGGCGAGCTTCACTTAGAAATTATTGTTGATAGATTAAAACGTGAGTTTAAAGTAGAAGCAGAGGTGGGTGAGCCACAAGTTGCCTTTAGAGAGACAATTCGCACTGCAGTTGAGCAAGAATGTAAATACGCTAAGCAATCAGGTGGGCGTGGGCAGTATGGGCACGTGCATATTAGGCTTGAGCCAAAAGAAGCAGGCACAGGCTATGAATTTGTGAATAATATTAGTGGTGGAGTTATTCCAAAAGAATATATTCCAGCTGTTGATAAGGGTATTCAAGAAGCAATGCAAAATGGTGTGCTTGCAGGATATCCCGTAGTGGATTTTAAAATAACACTTTATGATGGAAGCTATCATGATGTGGATTCATCTGAAATGGCGTTTAAAATTGCCGGCTCTATGGCATTTAAAGACGCTTGCCGTAAGGCAAACGCAGTGCTATTAGAGCCTATGATGAAGGTTGAGGTGGAGGTCCCTGAAGAGTATATGGGCGATGTCATAGGAGATTTAAACAGAAGGCGAGGGCAAATCAACTCAATGGACGACCGTATGGGCTTGAAAATTGTGAATGCTTTTGTTCCCTTAGCTGAAATGTTTGGATATTCTACTGACTTGCGTTCAGCTACACAGGGTAGAGGCACATATACAATGGAATTTGACCACTATGGTGAAGTGCCAAGTAATGTTGCCAAAGAAATTATCGAAAAGAGAAAGGGTTAATGATGAAAAAGCTGATTTTTGTTCTAGGTTTGGGTTTGGTTCTTGTAGCGTGTGGAAACAAAGATGACGCGGCAAAAGATGAGTCTCCAGCTCCTGTTGAAGTTATAGAGGAAGTAGAAGTTGTTGTTCCTGTGGAAGAGGCAAAAGACGATAAAGCAGAAGTTACGGAAGAAGTAGGTAAAGCTACTACAGAATCTACAGAAGAAGCAAAAGATGAGGAAGCTTCAAAAGAAGAAACAGCTCAATAATTTGATTTTCCTCTCGTAAAGTGCGAGAGGAAACAAAAGGATGTATTATGTATAAAACTCTTCTTTTCTGTGTTGTTTTTGTGCTATTTTGTGCTTGTTCTAATGAGAAAAACCAAGAGAGCAAAGAAACACGAGATTTTCAATCTAGTAGCCAAGCTTCACTAGATAGTGAGCAACCATCTTTAGACGATGACACACGCGTAGAGGTTACTATCCCGCAAGATTTACAGAGTGCAGAAACATCTACTGAATCTAGCACAGGTGAAGAGGTGCAGGAGGCTACCGCACTGGATGCGGCGACACTATATGCGAGATGTGCGGCTTGCCACGGTAAAGACGGCAAGAGTGTTGCACCCGGTAGTGTCGGTGGCGTGCTTATTGCTTCAATGAATAAAACTCAAGTGGTTGAATCACTCAAAGGTTTTCGTTCAAGAACGCTTAGTAGAGGTGGCAATTCCGTGATAATGTATATGCAGGCAAAGAATCTAAGTGATGCGGATATTGAGGCTTTGGCGGAGTATATTGACGCCTTTTAGGCGACTTAATGCACCCCCCAGACATTCTTTAGAATCTTTGTGTTGAATGGAATTTGCACTTCAAACACTTTCTTTTGTGTAATAATAAACCTGTAAATTTACAATACAAGAGGACTTAAGAGATTTTAAATGACAAAGTAGCACAAGAGTTAGGAGATTTGTGCCACTTAAAAAATAAATCCTCTATGTATCGTCCTTTGATTTGCTAGGAAAATCTAGCAAAAGTATAAAATATGAGATACACACAGATGGGCTATATGAATGTGGCTGGGGGGGGGTTAAAAGCATTGCAAGAGTATTTTTATCTATTGGAACAAGAGAGTGATATATCTTACGCTGCTTTATTTGAAAAATTTTCAAATAAAGTTTCTTTAAAAGATACCAAAGAATAAAATACAAGAAGCGAGAAAGATTCTGTAAGATTTAAGAACGATGATGAAGTTTGATGAGATGAAAGCAAAAGCCCTAAAATAAGAATTTTTAGAAAAGAATTGGATACCCAAGCTCTATTTTGGCAGATGTGGCAATAGCTTTTGCAAGCACGGATAAAATCTAAGCCAGCATAACAAGAGATTGCTAGAATAAGATGCAAGTAACGCACAAAGTGCAGTGGTAAGGTTTGAAAACTCACAAAATGGCTATAATATCGCTACATTTATTGACTATGCAAGGTTGTTGGGCTTAAGGAATTATGATTAATTTGCGGTAGTTTTTTGGCGAGGGTGGCTTTATACGCCCTCATCACACTCTTAAGAATTTCGCCTATTGCAAGAGATTCTAATATTTCAAGGCTTGGTCATTCTTTGTTGCTTAAGATAAAAGACATTGATTTGTTTTGTGGGTTTTTGCATTTGCTTGACATACAAATCCCCTTGATAGTTTAGTATGAATTATCGCCATTTTGGATTATGGACTTAGAAATCCTTTGTGTTTGTATCATATCAAGTTTTACGAGGCATTTTGATAGCATTTTAAGCGACATATCTGTTTCTGTACTTTAAAATCTGGTATAAGCAAGATTAGAGTCTTGCGCGGCTAGGACACAAAATGCAGGATAATCAAATAAACAATGTGAAAATTGCAGATTTTACATTTAATACAATAAAGCCTTACTCCTCCTTGCAAAGCTCATCACGCATAATCACCTGAATAGTTTTAATCCCTACAAATGCGATAATACAGCTTGTCAGCACGAGTGAGAAAAAGCTTAGAAAATAATAGGGTGTAAATTGGGTCTTTTCATATGCCACGAGCAGTGCAAGAGTGAGTGCGGCAAAGGGGAAAGTGAAAGCCCACCACGAGATAAAAAACTTAATTTTATAAAAATTTCGCGCAAGAGCAAAAAGAATAATGGCAAAAATAATGGCGACATTTAGCAAAAACTCGGCAATATAGTCAAAATCATCGCCGTTAATTCTAAGATAGCTCGTCATCGCAATTGCCGGAGGCGCGATGAAAATTGCTAATGTCGGCAAGAATTTTTGCGCAAGCATTCCGTGAAAAATAATGCGGTTAAACAGCACAGCAGTGAGGACAATCCAAAAGAAAATTCCCAAAGAAAAGAAAAACATAAGGATAGGGTGGCTCACAAAATCCGCCCCCGTGGTTGGCACAAGCAGATTGCCTACGACAGGGACAAACCACGCGGGATTGGAATGTGAGAACTCAATATCTCTATTGAGCCAATAGGTAATTGCATAAAAAGCGATAAAAATTTGAAAAATAGCTCCAATGGTAAAAAGAGCAAAAGAAACATTTGTAATTTCGTGGAATATGCTAGAGAAGAGCAGGATAGACATTGAGATTGTTGCAAAGAAATTGAGCTTAACAGGGTGAGAAAATTCACCCAAAACCACGCGTGGATATTTCAAAAGTTTCAAAAGATAGAATCCAAAAATTACACACGCCAAAGTGGCGACAACCATAGAGAGAATTTGATATAAAACAGGTGGAAACGCCAAAACCTCCACTGCCTTTTTATAGTCAATCGTAAGCCCACCAAAGCCCATTGTAATGGCAAACATCATAACAGGAAAATATTTTAATTTAGATTGTGAATCCTCTTCCATTTGCAACTCTTTCTTGCCCCAAGGGCTTATGTGGAATACACCAATGTGTTGAGTGCAATTATATCCCTTTTTGTTATGTTTTTTAAGCTTCCTTATCTAAACATACAAATTTATACACATTTTCAAGCATAAATCAAATACTTTAAAACACTTCCTACAACCTCCCTATTTCTCTACCTAAAAGATAGAAAAATGTTACTTTTCTCTATAC
>NZ_JROY02000043.1:0-451 GCF_000765685.2 Helicobacter sp. MIT 03-1616
GTTGTGTTTGTAAAAGATAAACGCACCACCATAGAGAAGAGCAAAGACCCATTTTTTGATGAGTATTTTTATGTAGAAGAAGGTATTAATAAGCTAAGAGTGAAAAAGAAAGAAGTATATAAGAGATACAAGATAAAAGCAAAAAAACAAAACACTTGGCTTATGCCTGAAGAAGTCTTTAGCGATAACAACTATACTTTTTTCAAATACGACAAAACACGCTATCCTCAAATTCCTAGCGTATATGTTGTAGTAGATAAACAAGATTCTCCAATAGAAACTAGAGTTATAGGAGATTTTGTTATTGCTGAAACCGTAGCAGATAAATTTACCATACGAATCGGTGAAGCCTATGTTTGCATAGAGCGAGAGAAAGCACAAAAAGGCAAATAATGGTTTATAAGGGAATAGGAATTTTTGCACTTTTAGGTATGGGTATTACCTATGCAAG
>NZ_JROY02000044.1:0-450 GCF_000765685.2 Helicobacter sp. MIT 03-1616
CCCAAAGACAACGCCTAAAGCTCTAACCATATCTAGCTTTTCATAGTTTATTACAGCATACCCAAATAAACCAAACAATGCTGTCAAAAAAGCTATAATGATAGCCTTTAGCATATCTAACATTGTCTTTACTCTTTCTTTTCTACTCATCTACCCATTCCTTTAGCCCTATCATACTCAAATTCTTTATAAAGTTGCTTAAAATTTTCAAATGTATTAGCTTGTATTTTCTCTTTTAGACTTGCTTCGTAGAAGCTTTTATTGCGTATATCTTGTTTTTTACAATACCAATCTATAAACTCATCAATATCAAGGCGAGAATCTGCAATCATTTTTGTTCTTTCTATTTTGGCAGATGAAATTTTTTCTTGAGTAGATTCAAAAGTATAAGGCGTGTTTAAGAATTGACTTAAAGCCTTAAGCTCATTCTCTTTAAACTTGCTTCTTTCC
>NZ_JROY02000009.1:0-76591 GCF_000765685.2 Helicobacter sp. MIT 03-1616
GGCTAGTTTTACTGCTGGGGATTATTTACTTAAATTTAATTGTTTGAAATCAAAGTCAAATCTCTCACTTTGATTTCAAACGCGAAATGACTTTGATTTTACGCAAGGGGTTACAGATAGATTATACCAAAGCAGCGCAAGTTTTACTATAAAATAATTTAATAAGCGGCTAAAACCAAAGGGCGCATTCTTTGCTTGGAGCTAATCTCTTCTATATCCTGCCTCACTCTCTGAACCAAAGGCATTTTTATATGGTGCGTCCCACCAACTACAAAAATCAAGTGCGTGTGTCTTCCTACAATCTGCCGATGGCTCACGAGCAGGTGTTAGCCCACAACTACAAAATAAAAGAGGAATAAACAAAAGCAATATTATTTTCAAATATCCTCCTATGCGCTAGACACAATACTTATACAAGAAAAAATGCAATAAATATTAAAGCATTTTGATATTTATAGAATCTAGCAAAAAATAATCAAAATTTCTAAACAAAAATCACTCTTTACATTTTAGTAATTATTCCTATAATAAATTTTATTTTAAGTTTTGTATGCTAAAATCTCACCTCATAAAAAATAATTTGCATAAAAGGAGATAAAATGATAACGATAAGTAGAATATTAATATGTGGAGGTTTAACCTGCTGTCTATGTCTTTTTGGATATGCCGATGAGATAGGCAATGAAACTTTTTCGGATACGACAGAATCTACAAAAGAAAAGTCATCTTCAAGTGCAACGCGCAATGTCAAATTACAAGAATCTATCGTTACTGCCGCTTCAGGGAGTGAAAAAAATGTAGTTGATGCTCCTGCTTCTGTTAATATTGTTACCAAGGAAGAATTAGAGCAAAAACCTTTTAGGGATTTGGGCGAGGCACTCAAAGAAGTGCCCGGCGTGAGCCTTGATGAAACCTCCAACAAACTCGGTGCTTCTGCTATTTCTATTCGCGGTATGCCATCAGGTTATACACTTTTTTTGGTTGATGATTTAAGGCAGAATCCTAGTGGCGATGTCGCCACTGCAAATTTAGGTGCTGGTGTGTATAATACTTTTATCCCTCCAATGGGTGCGATTGAGCGTATTGAAGTTATCAAGGGACCTATGAGCACACTCTATGGAAGTGATGCGATAGGGGGTGTTGTCAATATCGTTACTAGACCTATTACAGATAAATGGCACACTTCTTTTCAATCTCAAATCATTGTGCCTGAATCTTCTACTTTTGGCAACACTTATCAAAACTCACTTTGGACGCAAGGCAAACTTACAGAACATTTAGGATTGACTTTAAGAATGCGTCAGATTCATAGAAATCCAAGTGATAGACCTAAAAATGACTTAGGGCAAGATGTCAATACTTTTTTTGGCACAAAATTTTCATTACTCAATGTCGGCACAAGGCTCACTTGGCTACCTGATAGTAAAAATATGCTCTATGCCGATGTGGATTATACAACCTCAACTTATGATAATCGTAAGGGCGAGATAGGAACACTTGGTGTAAATTCTAGTAATGGGAGAGGAGGCTATGAAAAAGATGTAGGTGTGGATAAGATTCTTGGGGCTATTGGGCATAAGGGTTCTTATGATTTTGGGACTTGGAAAAATACCTTGCAATTTATGCGGACAAATAATACAGGGCGACTTGTAGCAGGAAATACTAGCTCTCCAAATCTTGGTAAAAACAGAGATATTGCCTCTAATGATGTGATCGCCGATACGCGACTTTTGCTTCCTTTAGGAGAAAGCAATATTTTAAATGTCGGCGCAGAATATCGCTTTGAGAATTATTACGATTTAGCTGCTACTCCTGCAAGTCATAATCGCCATACTTTCGCACTTTTTGCTGAAGATGAATATAATATCTTTGAGCCACTTACATTCACACTCGGAGCAAGATACAACTATAATGACAAATTTGGTTCAAATGTGAGTCCTCGTGCCTATCTTGTATATGAGATTCTTGATGGCTTTGCTTTGAAAGGTGGGGTAGCCACAGGATACAAAGCTCCTTATGCAAATCAGCTCATTGATGCTGTATATGGATATGGGAGTCAAGGCACACTTGCTTTTTTAGGTAATCCAAACCTTAAGCCAGAAACTTCAGTGAGTTATGAAATAGGCACAATCTTTGATGGACAATATTTTGATTTTTCTTTAATGTTTTTCCGCTCAAATTTTAAAGACAAAATTGAAAGCACAAGGGTGAGTAAAAATGCAAATGGTGCTTTTTATGAAATTACTTGCCAAAATTACGGAGGGAACAGTCAACAATGTAGTCTCGCTATTAATGCAGATAGTGCATTTTCTCAAGGTATAGAATCTAGCTTTGGCATAAAACCCATTTATGGTGTAGGATTTGATGTGGCTTATACCTTCGTAGATTCCGAAATTACTTCAGGAAACAATAAGGGCAGACCGCTTTCAAGCGTGGCAAAGCACAATATCGTTTCTAAGCTTTCTTACACGCATAATAAATTTAATATCTACCTGCAAGGACAACACAAAGCAGGTTTGCTTAATACAAGCGCATTAGGCGATACTGCCGCCGCAATAGCGATTAGAAATACGCTTGGAGGCACATATTATAAACCATACACGATTGTCAACCTTGGTTTAGGTTATAAAATTACAGAATCTATCCGCTTAAATGGTGGTGTGTATAATCTCTTTGATACAAATTTTATTGATTTTAGAAATTATACATATGGTAATAATCAAAATGGCAATGTCAATATGCACGGAGCGTATATTCAAGAGGGGCGCAGATATTGGGCAAATATCACACTTGATTTTTAAACTATTCAAGTTTAGTTTAATCTTTGAGAATATATAATTCTTGTAAATTATCTAATGATTCGTGATAATTTACCTAATAATACTTACAGGAGTTTAAAATGGGCAAACGAGTAGAACACGATTTCATCGGTGAGCTAGAAATAACTGATGATGTATATTATGGGGTGCAGACTTTTAGGGCATTGCAAAATTTCAACATCACAGGGGACAAGCTAAGTAGCTATCCTAGCTTTATTAAGGCGTTCGCGCAAGTAAAAAAAGCTGCTTGTTTGGCAAATTATGAACTTAAATTGCTTGATGAGCAAAAAAAAGATGCTATTTGTAAAGCTTGTGATAGGCTTATTGCAGGCGAGCTAAGGGAGCAATTTGTAGTAGATATGCTTCAAGGTGGAGCTGGAACAAGCACAAATATGAATGCAAATGAAGTGATAGCAAATCTTGCCTTGGAGATTATGGGGCACAAAAAAGGCGAATATCAATACTGCCATCCAAATGACCACGTGAATCTTTCACAATCTACAAACGACTCGTATCCTACTGCTATCCACGTGGCACTATATGCGGAACTTTCAGCTCTTGCAAAAGATATGGGCGTGCTTAAAGATTCTTTTGAGAAAAAGGCAAAAGAGTTTAAGGATGTGCTTAAAATGGGGCGCACTCAACTTCAAGATGCTGTGCCTATGACTTTAGGACAAGAGTTTCACACTTTTGCAGTGATGATGGGAGAAGATATTGCGCGTGTGCTTGAAGCAAGAAACCTTGTAACTGAAATCAATATGGGCGGGACCGCAATTGGGACAGGCATAAACTCACACCCTGATTACCCAAAAATCGTTAAAGACAAGCTATGCGAAGTTACGGGGAATCCATTCAAAACCGCTGATGATTTGATTGAGGCTACACAAGATACAGGTGCGTATGTGCAAGTGAGTGGTGTGCTTAAAAGAGTGGCAGTTAAGCTTTCAAAAATGTGTAATGACCTGCGCCTTTTGAGTTCTGGTCCTCGCGCTGGACTTAACGAAATCAACCTCCCCAAAATGCAGCCCGGAAGCTCGATTATGCCCGGAAAAGTGAATCCTGTAATCCCCGAAGTTGCAAATCAAGTGTGTTATGCGGTGATTGGAAACGATGTAACCGTAAGTTTTGCGAGCGAGGGAGGACAACTTCAACTCAATGTGTTTGAGCCTGTTATTGCATATGGATTGTTTAATTCTATCTCTATGATGAGAAATGCTATGCTCACTCTTGCTAGTAAGTGTGTCGATGGCATTACTGCAAATGAAAAAGTATGTAGTGATTTCGTGTATAACAGCATTGGTATTGTTACCGCACTTAATCCTTACATCGGCTATGAGAACTCCGCGTCAATCGCTAAAGAATCTTTACAAACAGGTAAGCCTGTGAAAGCAATTGCACTTGAACGAGGACTTTTAAGTGAGGCACAACTCAATGAGATTTTCCAACCACAAAATATGCTTAATCCTCATATGAGTGCTGAAGATAAGGCGAAATTCCAAAAAAATTCGCCTTTTGCATAATCTCTTTGTAAAGTGTTTTTAGAGGAGTAGCCAAAGGCACTTCTTTAAAACTTACAATTTCATTTTTTAAGGATTTTTTATGGAAATAATATTACTGGTTTTACAAGTAGCAGTGCTACTTGGTGCGATTTTCTTAGGTATCCGACTAGGAGGTATGGCGATAGGTTATGCTGGAGGATTCGGTGTTGTAGTGCTTTGTCTCGTGCTCGGTATGAAACCCGGAGATATTCCTTGGGACGTGATTTTAATCATTATGTCTGTGATTGCAGCGATTGCGGCAATGCAACTTGCTGGTGGGCTAGACTATATGGTGCAAGTGGCAGAAAAAATCTTGCGCAAGAATCCAAAATACATTAACTACCTTGCTCCAACGGTTACATATTTCCTTACATTCTTAGCTGGCACTGGGCATACAGCATTTTCAATGATACCTGTGATTGTAGAAGTGGCAAAAGAGCAAAACATTAAACCTTCCGCACCTCTTTCAATCGCCGTTGTCGCTTCACAAATTGCCATTACGGCAAGTCCTGTGAGCGCGGCGGTGGTGTATATGAGTGGAGCACTTGAGCCATTTGGGTGGAGCTACCCTACATTGCTTCTTGTGTGGTTGATTACGACTTTTAGTGCGTGTATGCTGACAGCACTTGTTGTAAGCAAGTTTTTTCCGCTTGATTTGAGTAAAGACCCTGTGTATCAAGAGCGTCTTAAGGCTGGGCTTGTCAAACCTTCTATGGGTGCGCAGCACATCGAACTCAAAAAGGGTGCAAAATTGAGTGTGGCGATTTTCCTCATCGGTGTTTTGTGTGTGGTGATTTATGCGACTTCAATTTCTGATGTTGTGCGTAAGCCTTTCTTGGATATCCTAAATGGTGTGATTGTAAGCAATAATGGACAAGGGCTTATGGCAGGTATTGCTGAATTTATGAGAGGCTACATTGACCCAGTGAGATTACCACGCGATGGAGCGATTATGGCATTTATGTTAGCTATTGCTACTTGTATTACGATTTTTTGCAAGATAGATACAGGCAAACTTCTTGAAGCCAGCACTTTTAAGGCAGGTATGACAGCTTGTATTTGTGTGCTAGGCGTTGCTTGGCTTGGCAATACCTTTGTTGCCGGATACAAAAAAGAAATTGGAGATTTAGCAAGCAACCTTGTAGGTGATTATCCTGCACTTTTAGCAGTGGCACTTTTCTTTGCAAGTATGTTGCTTTACTCTCAGGCAGCAACAGCAAAGGCTATTATGCCTGTGGTCATTGGTGCGCTTGGTATCACTGCGGTTGCTCCAGAATCTTCTTATATTTTGGTGGCAAGTTTTGCAGCGGTTTCAGCACTCTTTGTGTTGCCAACATACCCAACCTTGCTTGGCGCAGTGCAAATGGACGATACTGGCTCAACACGCATTGGCAAATATGTCTTTAATCACAGCTTCATTGTGCCGGGCACACTCGCAATCATCTTTGCGGTGATACTTGGCTTTGCCGTAGCTCCTATATTTGCCTAAAATGTTTTCTCTTGCGTTTGGGGGGTTCTTCCCCGCGCAATAAGGCTTCTTATTTTATTATCTTGCTATCGTATTTTTTAAGCAGTTTTCTTGGTCTATGTTGCTAGATTCTGGGTCATAAAACTTGTATTACTAGGTGTAGTAGAGGGATTATTTTAAGCAAGAAAGCTCTTCTTGGCATAGCGACAAAGTATTGTGAATTGATAAGAGTATATTCAACATTCTTTAGTAAAGCCCAAACGCTTTTAGCGCTTTACATTCGCCTTTGCATTAGGTGGTAAAATTTCCAAAAATCTATCTATATCAAAGTCAATGCCTTGTGATTTTGCTTCTTTAATGAGTGCGATGGCATCTTCCATATTGTACTCACTACCACCATTATATGGGTCAAAAACCCTCGTCACAATCGCCAAAGCATAGGAGTTTTTCTTCACCTCATCCGAAGCAGCGTGTGGCATAGTGATATAGGCAGTGGTTTGTATCAAGACTTCATCAAAACACCAGTGGTTAAACAAATATCCTAAAAAGGTCAAATGATCCAAGCCGTAAAACTCTGTCTCTACTGCGCTTATATCGCTAAAGTTAGTTTCCTTGAGTGCTGCTAAAAAATCTTTATCTTTGCCATTTTTGATAAGTGTATCTGCATAGAGCATCATACCTAGGCGTAGGAGCATAGCACAAGGAGCTAGAATCTGCGAAAGTTTCTTGTCATTTTCAGCAAACCATTCTGATATGAAATCAACTTCCCTACTGCAATTCCCCAAAAATTCCTTTGTATCCAAGCCATAGGGTGATACATCAATCTTAAAACCATCGCGCAATGAGTTTGCAATGGCAATATTTTTTACATTATTTATACCGAGTAAAGATACCACTTGATTGAGCGTAGAAATCTCGCGCGAAAATCCATAATATGGCGAGTTTGCTAAACGAAGCAAATCTCCCGTTAAAAGCGGGTCTTTTGAAATGATATCTACCACGCCTTGCACCTGCACGCTAGAGCCAGACGAGTCGATATACTGCTGCAGTTTCATTATCGTTTCTGGCAATGGGGGGAGATTATCAATCGTCTTAAGTAAAAGCTCATTCATTTTCTATCCTTTGAGAGTAGAATCCTTGCGCTAAAAATTACCAAGCGGCTAATTATAGCAAAATCCTTTGTAAAAGATGTGCTTTATTCAACTTTTTTTATCCAAATGTGGCAAAAACGCAAATTTTAAGCCCGAGACCCCCTCAAGGCTTTGGCTATAAGCTCCAATGGGTGCGCAAACTCCACAGGGGAGTTAATTTGCACCAATGAATTATCAATTTGCATACGACACGCGCCACACTCCGCACTGACAATATTTGCGCCGCTAGATTCTATCATTTCTGCTTTTGGCTTTCCGGCTTTAAGCGTTAAGTTATACTTAGAACTTTGCATACTGATGCCACCAAAGCCACAGCATCGCGAAGGATCGCTCATTTCTTTGAGTGCAAAACTACGTGATAAAAGCGCACGAGGCTCTTTGTGAATCCCTAGCACCTTTCTCGCGTGGCAAGGGTCGTGATAGGTAATGGTTTGTGAGCTAAGGTTGCGTGGCAAAATTTCCTGCAAAGATGTGTGGTGAAAGAGCCACGCACTCGCCATATCAATTTTTGGTAGCAACTTATTAAGTCTTTCTATCCACTCTGGCTCATCACTTAGCGCGTGAATCCAATCCTTTTTAATCATCGCCGCGCAAGTTGCCTCCGGGATAATCATTGCATCAATGCTTTCCCAAAAGCTCTCAAAATACTCAATGTTTTTCTTTGCGAGATAGGCTACACTTTTCACATCACCGGTAAAGAATGCCGGTGCGCCACAGCATTCTTGCAAATGTGGCACAAACGCGGTAATGCCTAAATGGCTTAGAATCTCAAGCAGACTTTTGCCGACATTGACATAATTATAATTACTCAAGCACCCAATGAATATTGCTACACGTTTGTGTGTAAGCGTATTTTGCGGAGGTGTTGGATTATGCGGGGTAATATCGCCTTGATAAGTTTGTAAAAACGATTTGCGCCATACGGGGAAGATTGAGCGTCTTGCTTGTTTAGAATCCGCATTTTTAAAAAGTTTAAGACGCGAGATAAGTCGCCCATTTTCTTGCTTAAATGCGCAGGGTATTATAAAATGCACGAAACTAAAGACAATATCCGCAATTTTGCGATGTCGCAGGAGGAAAAAATACGCCCTCTTATACCAAGCTATACCATATTTTTGCGCTATATCCACGCGCACGGATTCTATTGCCACATCAACAGGCAAACTTGAGGGGCAATGTGTAACGCAAGTTGTGCATAAAAAGCAGGATTCAAAAATATTGCGACTTGTGCTATCAAGTGCTAAATCCCCGCGCTTATATGCACCGAGTAAATCTAAGAATCCGCGCGGAGAGGTAGCTTCATCGCGATTTACCATATAAATCGTGCAGTGAGGGATACATTTGCCGCATTTTACACACGCACTCGATACGCTTTGTAAATCAAACATACACACTCCTAGATCGTCTTACTGAATCTTTTGGCATTCTTATCAGTAAAAGAATGCGTATCAAAACACATAGCGATATTGCGTATAATCATACCGCCTGTTGGCGAAGTGTAAATGCCCTCGTTTGTAACATTAATAAGCCCCACTTCCTCATATTCCTTCAAAGATTCAAGTTCTGTCGCAAAATGCACTTTAAAATCGATATTAAACTTAGATTCTATATGTGCAAAATCAAGACAGAGATTATTCATAAGTCCCATAATCACTTCTTTACGTAAAACATCTTCCGGCGTGAGCGCGACACCGCGTTCTACTGGTAATTTACCACTATCAAGTGCTGCCTCATATTCGTTCATATCCTTAAAATTTTGTGAATAATAATCCAGTCCCTCGCTAATGCTTGTAAGTCCTATGCCAATAGTCTGTGAGAATCCGCGCGTAGTGTAGCCCTGAAAATTACGGCGTAATTCCTTGTTTTGCTTTGCCCTATAAAGTTCATCACTCTTTTTAGCAAAATGATCCATTCCAATCATCGCATAATCGTGCTGCTGCAAAAATGTAATGGTATTTTTTAGAATCTCAAGCTTTTGTGCGGGATTAGGCAAAGTAGTTTCATCAATCTTACGCATTGTTTTTTTCATCCAAGGTAAATGCGCGTAGTTAAAAATCGCTAACCTATCCGGCTTAAGATTCACCACCTGTGCGAGCGTATGCGCGAAGCTCTGCTCGTTTTGAAAAGGTAGCCCATAAATCAAATCAAAATTCACGGATTTAATGCCAAACTCACGCGCTAGGGCTATGGCATTTTGCACGATTGCAACTTCTTGCTTTCTGTGTATGGCTTCTTGCACCTTGGGGTCGAAGTCTTGCACACCAAAACTTAGGCGATTAAATCCATTCTCTTTAAGCACCGCCATTTGCTCACGTGAGAAAAAACGTGGGTCTATCTCGCAACTCACCTCTGCGTGAGGGACAAAATTACTAAAGGTATCGCGCACAAGGCTAATTACCTCTTGCAACTCCTGTGCGTTAAAAAAAGTCGGTGTGCCCCCGCCAAAATGAAACTGCACGACCTCGCGTTGGGTATTCATAGTATTTTTTAGAATCTCAAGCTCTTTTTTGAGGTAGGTGATGTAGTGTTGTTTTCTTTCTTCTTTGCTTGTATAGACAACATTGCAGCCACAGAAATAGCACGCAGAGCGGCAAAATGGCAAATGCACATAAAGTGAAAGTGGCAGCGAGGTAGAATCTGCATTTTTGAGTGCTTGTGTATAGGAGGATTCATTCCAAGAGGGCTTAAATTCCACCGCAGTAGGGTAACTCGTGTATCGTGGAGCTGATTTTGAATACTTCACAAATGCACTAAAATCAATTTTTTCGCTCATAATCCCCACTCCTCATTTTGACTTACGCAAGAAATCAATATCAAAAAATAAATTAGGGTATTCTTTTTTAATATTCTTGGCAAGATTTGCGGTATTTATCTCTGGCAAGTTGCCATCACTACGGCGTAAAGATTCTAAAGCATTTTTTGCTACTGCCATAGCATCGTCAAAGTCAATAGGCATTTGTGAAATGACATCTTTTTCGAGATTCATCATCAGTTTTTCCTCTTGTATGTGCTTAATGCGCCTAATGAGCTGCAAAAAAAGCTTTTGTGGAAAAACGACATATTCCTCGCCCTCATCATCTTTCAAAAACCATAAATCTTCTTTTGAAAATTCACCGCTTTGCATCGCTAGGAGCATTGTGCTATCCGAAGTCTTATGTAGCACACCGAGATTCTCACTCGAATTATCTAGCCATTTGTCTTGTGGCAAAGATTTCATTTTACGCACCCAAGCTTATGTTGTTGATTTGAGCAAGATAGAGCATTATGCCTTTTTGCGCGTGAAGGCGGTTTTGAGCTTCTTCAAATACACGCGATTGTGCACCTTCTAGCACTTCCTCACTTACTTCCTGTCCGCGATAGGCAGGGAGACAATGCAAGAAAATCGCATTGTCCTGCGCAAGATTCATAAGTGCGCTATCCACACAGAATCCTTGAAAGGCTATCTCGCGTTCCTTTTTTTGCTCCTCTTGTCCCATAGACGCCCAAGTATCTGTTACTATAACATTTGCACCGCGCACTGCCTTTTGTGGATTTGTGCTAAGCAAAATCTTGCCACCGCTTTTGGCACAAAGGTTTTGTGCATTTGCGACTACATCGGCTTTTGGGGCGTAATTTGGGGGGGTTGCGATACGAAGTTCAAAGCCTAGAATACTCGCAAGGTTAATCCAAGAATGCGACATATTGTTGCCATCGCCCACATATGCCACGATAGGTTCTTGTCTATTTTGTGGATAGAATCTACTCGCACTATGCTCGGCGATGTATATGCCATTTTCTATCATTGTAAGATAATCCGCGATGAGTTGGACTGGGTGAAAATCATCGCTTAGTCCATTGATGAGTGGCACAGAGGAGTATCTGGCAAATTCTTCAAGCCTCTTGTGTTCGCCTGTCCTCATCATTACCATATCTACCATTGAGCTAATTACGCGTGCAGTGTCTTTTATGGGCTCGCCGCGCCCAAGTTGTATATCTTTGTGAGAGAGGAATATGCCTTGTCCCCCTAGTTGATACATACCACTTTCAAAACTTACCCTCGTGCGTGTGGAGCTTTTCTCAAAAATCATAGCTAATACTTTGCCCTTGAAATAAGGCGGATTATCATCCCTAGACTTGAGTTCTAAAATCACATCAAGCATTTTTAGAATCTCATCTTTGGAAAAATCGTTTAAAGTAAGAAAATGTCTCATTGTCTGTCCCATACGCAAAGGAGATAAAAAGCGCGATTGTATCTAAAAAACGCTAAGAAAACTTTAATGCCTTAATTTTTTGGCAGAATATAGTCCTCGACACCTATGGTGATATTCATAGTAAGATTCTTAAAAAGCACCTTGTTTTTACTGCGCTCATAATAAAATTCCTGTCCTCCGCGCACAAACCATTGCACGAATGCACCTTCATTAGTTACGCGCTTACCCTCGCCATCAAATATATCATGCCCTGCTAAAATATCATTAAACAAGTTAGGATAGCTTACTTCGCCAAAAAATGCTCTTGCAGCAATCCACTTTGAAGTGCAGTCTTTTTTTATGCAAATGTCTTTTTTATTTATGACAATCTGGCTCATAGGTTTGCCAAGCTTGTATAAATCGATAGTAAGGACTTTTGACTTGCTGTATTTGAGTGAAGCAAAATCATAGAATTTTACACGCGGTGTGTCTATGAGTAGAATCTTAAATTTTGTAGGCTCTAGCACAGCGGCTTCGTTGGGATTGGTATCTGGGTGCTGAAAATTATCTTCTAGCCACGCACACGAGACAAACAAAAATGGAAGCAGCAGAGCGCTGCTCCTCAAAAATAATTGCTTAAAAATACCAAACATTACGCTTTTATCCTACTAAGCGCGTGCATTGGATAGAATCCTATGCCAGATTCTACCATCAAGCTTGAGTTCCATATTGACTTGACACAAGCCGTCTTTATAAACGGTTTCAAGCACTTCTGCATTACGGATGAGTGCTTGAACCTTTGTTTTAACTGTCGAGCTTTGTAGCATCATATCACGCACGGTATCTTGGGCATTTACTCTGATACCATACATTTTTTCACCGATTTGGCGATACGCATCGACAATTGCCGCTCGCTTTGCCATAGCAAAAGCTTGTGATGGCGAGAGTGAATTCTCGGGCGATACACCTATGCCTACCGCACTAAGAGTGATTTCATTTTCAGGCGTAAGCATTGGAGAATTAGGGATATTCGCGCTTGAGCCTTTGTTGATATAGTCATTGTCTCTATCAAATTTTGGCTCTAGATTATCTTTATTCACGCCGGGAAGCTCCACTTTATCCACTACGAGCGTGCCAATTTTATTAGGAATACCCGCATTTTGCTTAGGTAGAATGTTTGGATTTGTGTTGTACCCGGGCATTGGCGGATAAGTAGGAGCTTGGATAGGCGCATACATAGGTTGATTATTTGCACTTGGAGGCACTAATCCATTTGCTGTCCCACCAGCACCCTCGCCTGTATCAAACAAACCTCCACAACCGCAGAGTGCGAATGCAGCAAAACCTGTAACAATTGAACTTTTAAGCACATTACTTTTCATATTCAGTCCTTTGAATTAAATTTCAAAGAGCTAAAAGCAAGAAGTATTCCATAACCTATGAAGCATTGTTTTGATTTTCTGCCGATAGGTTTTTGTGCAGCAGAGACTAGGATAAGATTTATCCACCATTCCTAGGGTATTAGGGCTTCTTTGCCAAAATTTTGTGCTACTTGTGATTAGGATTCTCTTCGTATATATACCTATGAATAAGGGCAAAAAATAAGAAAAAGGTTTTGAGCATAACGGGGTGCATTACATCAAATTGCACTTGCTCCAAGAAGCCATACATTGAGGGCTATAATATGAAAGAAAATATGGCTTTGGAAATTATTACTCACCCATACATAAATCGTAGCTATAACATCAACACACATTAATGCAAATAATAAAAACAAGAAATAAAGTTTTTCGCGATATTTGCATTGCATAAAAAAAGACAACAAAAAAGATAACAAACCAACCCAAAATATGGCTATTTATTTTTTGAGATATGGTAATCGTATCAAATAAAGTGCAAAAACCAAAAAGTAGCACGATAGCAAAACAAATAAGAGGGAGTTTTATATGTTTTAAATCTACCAAAGATATGCTTTTATAATTAAAAATAAAGAAAATTAATCCACCAATATGAAAAAAAGTTTGGGCATTAAAATCTTGCTTATAGAACCACCTATCCCATAAAATATAATACTTGCGCAAAATAAGCCAAAAGTAATTTTTTGATTGCTTTTTGTTTTGTTTGCCTCTAAGATTTAATTGCTTGTGGGCTTAAGGGTATTCATAAAATGCCCGTAGGTTAAATAGGGACAAAGTATTTATCTATGCTTTATGCAAAATCAATCAAATATCATTGCGTAGGGCTATCTATGCCCTCTTGAGTGGATTCTATAGATTCTAAAGCATCATTAGAATCTGCCGTCTCATCTTCTTGTGTGGGATTTGGTATGTCTTGATTAGAACTTGTGTCTATATCGGGATTTGTATTTTTAGAATCCTTGCTAGATTCTACATTTGGTAGATTTTGTGGTAGGCGGTTTGGCTCTACCGCGCGTATTGATGAGGTAATGCGTGCGGCTTTTTGATTATCCATTTTGCCGAGGATTTTTACTATATCCCTTACTTCCATCTGCGAGAGGATTTCTACCGCCTCTGATTCTGGCAAGTCCGCAAGTATCGCAGCGGCTTTAGCTTCTTTTAGCCCCTTATAGGCTTGGATAATCTTATCATCTTTTTGCGCCTTAATCTTTGATAGAATCTCCTCATTATAGGCGATGAGCTGCTCTAGCTCTTGGGTTTTTTGCTCTATTTCTGCAAGATTATTTTTGTGTGTTTGTTCTTCTTGTTCTTTGGATTTTTCTTGCTCTTGTGCAAAAACGACAATTTTTTGATTAATTTCTTGCTCTTTTGCGTTGAGCTGCCGTTCCTTTTCATCAAGTAGCACCTGCGTGGCGTTTTGTAGCACCTGTAAGGCTTGTTGTCGCTCATCTATCTCATCAAGTTGCGCTTTGATTTCATCTTTGCGCGCTTCAAAAATGATACTGCAATCAAGCAGTTGAGATTGTGCGAAGCTACTCGCGCATAAGGCGCATAGAATCCCTAACTTAGCTTTCATATAACTTTACCATCAACATTATTATAAAGCATCATAGCAATCTCATCAACCTCTTTTTTCTCCTGCATTTTGATGGCTTGGAGCATATTTTCTTGCTCTCTTTTGTCTAAAAACGCCATTTTTTCATATTCGATGTGGCACTTTTTGTATTGTGCTTGTAAAATCGCCTTGTTGGCTTGCAATTCATCTAGCTCACTTTGTGCTACACTCATACGATAAAAAAGCATTTTTTTGACCTCATCATACGCTTTAAAAGCATAAAATGTCCCACTACGAGGCATTTCAAGCTTTACAACTTCGTCTGCAATAGCATCAATTTGCATTTGCTTATTTGCAATTCTGTTTTCGTTTTGCATAATCACGCGTTCGCACTCTTGCATATCTTTTTTGCGCAAACTCACGATTGAGCTAAATTTTGTTTTCATTGCTTAGCGCCTAATAGTATCATCACGTTCTGGGCTTGTAGAAATCATAGCAATTTTTGTGCCAGTGAGCTTTTCGAGCTCGTTAATATAGGTTTGTGCTGCTTTTGGCAAGTCGTTAAAGTGGCGGATTTTCGCACTTTTATTCCAGCCCTCAAACTCTCTATAAACAGGGCGCACACATTCATAATCAGTAGGAATATAATCAATTACCTTGCCCTCATATTCATAACCTACGCATACTTTAATAGACGAGAATCCATCAAGCACATCAAGTTTCATAATATTGAGAGAATCACAGCCATTTAGTCGCGCCGCGTATCGCACCGCCACCGCGTCAAACCAGCCACATCGCCTTGCACGTCCTGTTGTCGTGCCAAACTCTCCCCCAGCTTCGCGCAACTTTTCGCCTATTGTGCCATTTTCTTCAGTGGGGAATACACCATTTCCCACCCTCGTGCAGTAAGCCTTGGCAATTCCTATAATTTGTTTAATATCCCTTGGGGCTAATCCGCTCCCGCTACACGCACCTGCAGCGATTGTTGTCGAGCTTGTTACAAAAGGATAAGTGCCGTGATCTACATCAAGCATACTGCCCTGTGCGCCCTCAAGCAGAATGCGTTTGCCACTATCTTGTGCTTCCCATAGAATCTGCGTTGTGTTGGTTACAAAAGGCAAAATCTGCTCTTTCATAGATTCTATTTTTGCTACCACATTTTCTATGTTTGGGAGCTCCACATCATAGGCTTTCGCCACATATTGTGCTTGCTCATAAATGGAGGCAATTTTTTCTTTTAATCGTGCTGAATTTGTTAAATCCATAATGCGCACGCCATTGCGTGAGATTTTATCCGTATAGCAGGGTCCTATACCCTTGCCTGTCGTGCCAATGGCTTTGTTCTTATTCTTTTCTTTGGCTTTGTCTAGAATCTCGTGGTATGGCAGGATAATATGCGCCTTATCGCTTATAAAAAGTCTCCCTTGCAGATTAGGAAAAGCCGCCATTTCTTGTATGAGTGCCTCAAGGCTAATTACCACACCATTGCCGATAATGTTTTTGCAAGATTCATACAAAATGCCAGAGGGTAGCAGGTGCAGAGCTACTTTGCGTCCATTTACCACAATCGTATGCCCAGCATTATGTCCGCCCTGATAGCGCACGATGTAGTCGTAGTCTCCTGCCATTTTATCAACTATCTTGCCTTTGCCCTCATCACCCCATTGAATCCCCACGATCAAATCAGCCATAACCTCTCCTAATTAGTTTCTATACATTTGTGCTAAATAAGGCATTCTACCACTTCATCAGTGTAGATTGCAAACCCACACGAGCTTTGGTCGCCCACGATGTATTTGCCACCTTGCAATAAAGTTGCATTTCCAAGAAACATTCTAAAAAACAAGTCTTTATAATACGAGGTGGGCGAGGAAGCAAGGGGTGAGAAAATACTCTTTTCATACTCGCAGTAACTTGCACATTCAAGTAACCTCTCCAGCTCACCGCGTAAAAATACAGGTGCATTATTGATTGCATTTTGCACATCTTCTTTTGTTTTAATATGCACTAAATCCGCCACATAGCCTTCCATTTGCAGTAGTTTGCCCACATCTTGTGAGGCAAAGACTTCTATATCTACGCCACTATGCTTGGCACAGAGCAATGGAATCTTCATATTAGAGATTTGCAAATACGGCTTTAGCCCTAGCTCTTGCAAAATATGCACGCCTAGGCACATCACGGGTGCGAGGCTTTCACCCCCCAAATGCTCCGCACCAATTTGATGAATTTCTGTCGTGGGGTAGCTAAACACAGGTTGAATATAAAACCATTTTTTATGCTCACTGGTATGCGCAATATGTTTTGTAACAATACGCATCGCTTCAAAGGTCGTATCATAGCGCAAACCAATCTGGTGATTGCTTTCACTATTTAAACGCACAAGCCCACGATTTAAAATATCATCTTGATGTTCCAAAAATGTAAAAGTGGGCGTTACAATTTCTTTGTAGTCATTCTCATAAAACGCATTAATTGCGCAAGATTCTATATCTCGCTTGAGTTTGGCTGATGTATCAAAATATAATTTGCTCCCTTGGGGTAGTTCGTGCTCTAAAATCACAATGTTCTCCAAAATAAAATATAATGCTTAGGTTTTAGCACAAAGCCAAATTATACCACAAAATCGCTTTTATAGACATTTACGCGCAACTTACTTCAAAATGCTACACTCTAGGCTTTATTTTTTACAAAGGATTATAGTGAAAGTAGCACTTCTTATGAGTGGTGGCGTGGATAGTTCGTATTGTGCGCATTTGTTGTTAGAGCAGGGCTATGAGGTAATAGGGTTTTATCTCAAATTACATAATAAAGAGCAAAAACATCAAATATATATACAAAACTGCCATAAAGTAGCAGAACATTTGGGTATTGAGTTTATGGTGCTTGATTTGCAAGAGGCATTTAAGCATAATGTGTATGATGAGTTTGTGCGTTCATACAAAGAGGGGCTAACGCCCAATCCTTGCGCGATTTGCAATCCTCTAATGAAATTTGGCTTAGGCTTGCAAAAAGCCGATGAATTAGGCTGCGATTATATCGCCACGGGGCATTATGCTCAGATTCAAGAGATTGAGGGTATAAAGCGCATAGCAAAAGCAGTAGATGAAAGCAAAGACCAAAGCTACTTCCTCTATGCTCTGCCTCAAAATGCCATTGATAGAATCCTCTTTCCATTGGGCGCGATACATAAAAGCGAAGTGAAGCAAACCGCTCTTGCACTCTTGCCATTTTTGGGGACATTACAGACCTATAAAGAATCACAAGAAATTTGTTTTGTGGAGGAGAGCTATATTGATATTTTGCGTCTTTATGAAGATGTGGATAAAGTAGGTATTGTGCGCGATAGTAGCGGCAAGGTAGTGGGCTCACACAAAGGTTATATGCACTATACGATTGGCAAACGCAAGGGGTTTAGTATATTTGGCTCACACGAGCCACACTATGTCAAGGCGATAAATCCGCGAGACAATGAAATTGTCGTGGGATTAAAGGAGGAATTGGCGGTAGATTCTATACGAGCATTAAACAAAAGCTTACCACAAACCTTTAATGGCGGCGTGTATGATGTGAAAGTGCGTTATCGCTCTACTCCGCTTAAGGCGCGTATTGATATAGAGGGCGAGTATATCCACGCGAAACTTTTAGAATCTGCCTATGGCGTAGCACAAGGACAGGCACTTGTCGTGTATCAGGGCGATTGTGTGCTAGGCGGGGGAGTAATTACGCAGGCGCAATAGGAAGCTTAGCATTGTGGATTCTTGCAAGTTTAAGCAAGATTCTAAATGCCTTTAAGGTTAGGGTTTGGCTAAGGCAAATGATAAGATTTAAAAACTTTTAAAACACATTCTGTATCTTTATTGCTTATCTTTTTGGTGGGTAAGCTTATGAATGCGATGTGCATTTGCCTCACTTACTTTTGCACCTAATTCTATAAGTTTTTGCGCTGCTTCTAGTTGTGGCTTATGCTGAAAATTTTTAGCATTAAGTGCCGCATCAAGCGGTGTTTCACCGGCTCTTAGCGTATCAATAGGCATATTTTTATCTACGATGAGGTATTCTAAAAGCTCCACATTGCCATCACGCGCAAGAAAATGCAAGATATGTCCCCCGCCAAAATGTTCTAAAAACTCCTTGTCAAATTGCAACATAAGCTCTAAAATATATCTATCACCAAAGGCAATAATACCATTTGTTAGGGGGTATTTTGGATTATTGTATTCCGCGCCTTTATTGAGTAACGCCCAAAACATATCATACCTGCGATACATTGCCGCTAAATCAAGTGCATTCACGCCATAGGCATCGTAGATTCCATTTCCTAGTCTAAAGGCACCTATATGCCTTTGCTCATCACTCATCACGCGATTAATATCATAAAGCGGCTTTTTGGTGGAGAATCGTTTTGATTTTGCAGAATCTGCTAGAATGAGATTAAACACTCTTGTGGAGTTGAGAGCAATAGCAGCCATAAGGGGCGTGATTTCAAGTCTCGGGGAATGCGTGGTATAAAACGAGAAATACGCATTTCCCTCGCCCTCTTTCATTATAGATTGATAGGTTTGTGTATCGTCATTGGCAATAGCGCGTAAAAATTTTTGCTCCTTTTTGCACTGCTCTATTGCCTTTTTGCCCTTGTGTGGCTTTGTAGTGCCTTTTATCATATCTACTTGTGAGCAGTTTAGAGCAAGTAGGGATTTGAGACTTTGTTCAAGGCTTGGCGGATTTTGTGTGTCCCAGCCATTCATAAACCAATTCCCAAAGGCAAAGGAACACATACACATACTTATAAGTGCGTATTTTAGGGTGTTTTTGCATACATCTATGCGCGTTATCATTTGCCAAGCGCGTTTTTGCGCGAGTGAATCTCTAGCTGATATGTGGCTACACTCACTCTCTTCATTTGTATTTGATTTCATATCGCCTCTTTTGTATTTTAGCTACGCAAAAATGCGTTAATGCGTTCCAAACTTTCTTTTTGCCCGAGTATAATAAGCGCCTCGCACACGCCAATGCCTCCGCTCTTGCCGAGCAAGGCACAGCGCAGAGTTGGCATAAGTTTGCCTATTTTGATATTGCGCTGTGTAGCGAGGTCGTGCAGGTAGGATTCCATATTGCGCGCGCTTTCCCATATTTGTGAATCTGCTCCATTAAAAAGAGATTCTAAATTTGCCACTGCTACTTCATCAAGCTTTGAGCGCATTTTTTCATCATAGCTTTGAGGTGCATTCATCACTTCAAAAAAGCCTTGTGCGAAGTTTGCAAGAGTATTACATCTGTCTTTAAGTGCAGGATAGAGAATCTCACGCTTTCCCGCTTCTATGCAAGGCACATTAAATGCGCTTAAAAGCGTTTCAAGTGTGGCATTATCGGTATTTTTAATATAATGTGCGTTGAGCCATAAAAATTTATCCTCATTGTATGCGCTAGGGGAGCTATTTAGTTCGAATGGGTTAAAGAGTTCGCACATTTCTTTGAGAGAGAAAATCTCCTTATCGCCATAACTCCAGCCCAAACGCACGAGGAAGTTGAGAATCGCTTCGGGCAGATAGCCCATTTTTTTGTAGTCCATCACTCCCATTGCACCATCGCGTTTGCTAAGTTTGCGCCCTTGAGGGTTAAGAATCATCGGCACGTGAAAAAATCGCGGTATTGCAAAGCCCAATGCATTATACACGATAATCTGTTTTGGTGTATTGCTCAAGTGGTCATCACCTCGTATCACATTTGTAACGCCCATAAGCGCATCATCAATAGCAACGACAAAGTTATAAGTGGGTGTGCCATCGCTTCGTGCGATAATAAAATCATCAAGTTCTTTAGCTTGGATTCTCATCTCGCCTTTCACGCCGTCCTTAAAGCATATTTCGCCTTCAAGCGGGGCTTTAATCCTTACCACAGGCTCTCTATCGCTCGGTGGCGTGCCAGTAAAATCGCGGTAGCGATTATCATAACGCGGTGTTTGCTTGTTTGCTTCTTGTTGCGCCCTTAGCTCGTCTAGTTCCTCTTTACTCATATAGCAGTAATATGCTTTTTTAGAATCGAGTAACTGCTGAATATATTGCTTGTAGAGGGGAAACCTTTGGCTTTGATAGATGACCTCGCCATCATATTCTAATCCCACCCAATTAAAAGCTTCTATAATCGCCTTTGTCGCATCAAGTGAGTTTCGCGCCAAATCCGTATCCTCGATACGAAGCAAAAATTTACCACCATTTGCTCTTGCATAGAGATAGTTAAATAATGCCGTGCGCAATCCCCCGATATGCAAATATCCTGTGGGCGAGGGCGCAAAGCGCGTGATAATTTGAGCCATTGTGTGCCTTTAAAGAAAATTTGCGTGAGTATATAGAATCTTAACTTAATACCCTTTTACACATTACTAAAATATCATTTTCGCACATTACAATACAGGCATTATTTCGTATTTTTACATAAAGGATTTAAATGAAGTTTGCGATTACAGGTGGAGGCACAGGAGGGCATTTGGCCATTGCTAAAGCTTTGGCAGAAGCTATACAAAAGAGCGGGGAGGAAGCTATTTATATCGGCTCGACTTTAGGGCAGGATAGGGCTTGGTTTGAATCTTCCTCACTTTTTACGCAATGCTATTTTTTAGATTCAGTAGGTGTAGTTAATAAGCGGGGTTTGGGTAAGCTCAAGGCACTTTTTAAACAAGCCCAATGCGTGGCACGCTCACGCAAGATTCTTAAATCTCATAAAATCGAATGTGTGATAAGTGTAGGTGGGTTTAGCGCAGGTGGCGCGAGTATCGCTAGTCTTTTATGTGCTATTCCGCTTTTTATCCACGAGCAAAATGCGATTAAGGGTAAGCTTAATGAGATTCTAACCCCTTTTGCAAAGGCGGTTTTTGGGAGCTTTGAATCAGATTCTAAAAATTTTATCCGCACTTCTTATCCGGTACGTGATGAGTTTTTCACAAAGGCGCGTGTGCGCGAGAGTGTGCGCGAGATATTATTTTTGGGTGGCTCACAAGGGGCAAAGGGTATTAATGACTTTGCGCTAACGCTTGTGCCCGAGCTTTTACAAAGGGGCATAAAGGTGGCTCATCAATGTGGGGAGCGGGACTTTGAGCGTATGAAGGAGGCATATGAGAAACTTGGGATTGTAAATGATATTGATGTATTCGCCTTTGATACAAAGCTTGTTGAGCGGCTGTGGGCGGCGGATTTGTGTATTGGACGCTCTGGTGCTTCAAGCTTATGGGAGATGAGTGCGAATGGGCTAATTGGTATTTTTGTGCCTTATCCTTATGCGGCAAAAGACCATCAATATTTTAATGCGCTGTATTTTGCCAAAGAGGACTTAGGAGAGGTGATAAGGGAATCCGAGCTAAGTGCTCAAGCAGTGCTGAAATTTATAGAATCTTTGCAGGGTGAGAAACTCACGCAAAAATCACAGCAGGTAATGAGCAAGATTAAGCCCTATGGCGCACAGGAGATTTTGAAGCATATTCAAAGGATTTGTGGAGATAAAGGATAAGGTGGGGCTTTTGTGCTTAAGATTCTAAAAAAATCATATTTTATTGGGAAATGGGGCTAAATCCCCGCCACATACATCGCAAGGCTAAAGGCAATCGCAAACATCACACACGCTATAAATCCATCTAAGATTCTCCACGCGGTGGGTGAGGCAAAGTAGGGCGATAGTGCATTTGCGCCAAATCCAAGCAGAGAAAACCACGTACCAGAAGCACTAATACAGCCTAAAAGAAAGGCAATTTTAGAATCTGTGCTTATGCTGATACTCCCTAGCAAGATAAAGGTATCCAAATACATATGTGGATTTAAAAGTGTAATGCTTAATGTGGCTAAAAGTGTGCTTTTCATCGATAAATGCGTGTTGTCTTGCTCTAAGCGAATACTTTGGTTTGATTGAAAAGCGGCTTTAAGTGAGCGCAATCCATACACGCATAAAAATAAAATGCCACCATAGGCTAGAATCTTGCTCCATATGACAGAATCTGCAAGCATTGTGCCAACGCCCAACACACCAAGACTCATAAAAATGACATCACATAGCACACACACGAAGCATACAAAGAATGTATGCTCCTTTTTGATAGCACTTTTGATGACAAAGGCATTTTGTGCGCCAATGGCAGAAATGAGCCCAAATGCCACTAAGAATCCTTGTATAAAATCCTGCATAGGTATCCTAGTTTATTTAAGATTCTTAAAAATCGCGCTAGTTTAATGGTGCGCTATAAGTATTCATTCTTTTAATAATACGCTCTTTGTCTGCTTCTTGCGCAATTATAGGTTGATAGTTATTATATGTCTTTGCCCCGCTAATCATTACAGGCACAAAGCTATGCAGTTCGCTCCATTGTTGCATTTTAGCGATTTTTTGCACTTTTTTGTTATTGATATAAATCAGCTCATCACTCATTTTTTCAAGTTGATTTTGCTTCGCGCCAAAGGCAAAACGCACTTGATAAATCACGCTATCTTTATCGGCTGGATTTTTCGCCCCACCATAGACGAAGTTTCCAAGGCTATATACAATTTTTTTGCCCTTATACTCCTCTATGCCCTGCAACACGTGCGGGTGATGCCCGATGACTAAATCCGCTCCATTATCAATAGCAAACCGCCCGATGTCTTTTTGAATCTTGTTTGGGTAATTCTCCCTCTCCTCTCCCCAATGGAAAGTGAAAATAACAATATCCGCGCCCATATTACGCAAAGATTCTATTTCTTTTTTTACTTGTGTTTTTATCGCTGGATTCCCCCCGCGATGTCCCGCCATACCAATTTTTTTGCCTTTCACCTCATAAATGCTTAATACGCCCTCGCCGCTGTAATGAATCTTTGCGTTTTTGAGGTGCGTTTGGGTATCTTTGAATCCTTGCATTCCATAATCGCGCGTGTGATTATTAGCGATATTTACCGCCTCCACACTACCACTTTTAAGAATCTCTACATAGCTTGGATCGCCTTTAAAGGCAAAGGGCTTAATCATTCTATCCCCATTATGTGTAGTGAGCGGTCCTTCGAGATTCCCCAAAGTCATATCATCGCTTTGCAAAATGGGCTTAACTTTTGCAAAGAAATAGCTATAATCCTTGCCTATTTTGTGATTAAAATACCAATTAAGCGTCTCGCCATTGCTCCCATAGTAGTCGCCAAGCACATTATCGCCAATAAAGCTAAGCGTGATAATATCGCTTTTTGCAGTAGAATCTTGTGAAGTTTGCGCGGTAGGCGTTATACTACACCCCGCTAACAACAAAAGCAGTGAACCATAGATTCCCAAAAGTTTTATAGAGTTACGCATATTTATCCTTTGTGCTGTTTTGTGGTAAGGTTCATTATTGCAAAAATCGCATTGTAGCAAATCTTAAATAAAGTTTGCTATACTTTCGCCGACCCTTTCATCTAGAGGCCAAGGATACCGCCCTTTCTCGGCGGGAACGGAAGTTCAAATCTTCCAAGGGTCGCCACACTTATTCTTTTTTAGATTCAGCATTGAAGGGGCTTAATGAAACTTATCTCGTGGAATGTCAATGGGTTGCGTGCGTGTATAAATAAGGGATTTATGGATTTTTTTAGAGAAATTGATGCCGATGTGTTTTGTATTCAAGAATCTAAAATGTATAAGGAACAAGCAGATTTTAGCTTTGAGGGCTATCATAACTTTTGGAATAGTGCGGAAAAAAAGGGCTATTCTGGCGTAGTGGTGCTAAGCAAAAATGAGCCTTTAAAGGTAGAATATGATATGGGTATTGCTCATCACGACAAGGAGGGGCGTATTATTCGTGCAGAATATCCGCATTTTCATCTTGTCAATGTCTATACGCCAAATGCCAAGCGAGAGCTAGAGCGGCTGGAGTATAGAATGGAGTGGGAAGATGACTTTCGCGCTTTTGTTGTGAATCTCTCCAAAAGTAAGCCTGTGGTGATTTGCGGGGATTTGAATGTCGCCCACAAAGAGATTGATTTGAAAAACCCAAAGACTAATCGCAGAAATGCGGGATTCACAGATGAGGAGCGAGGCAAGATGAGTGAGCTTTTAGAATCTGGCTTTGTGGATACTTTTAGGTATTTATACCCCGAGCGCGAGGGCGCATACAGCTGGTGGAGCTATATGGGAAAGGCGCGAGAGAATAACACGGGTTGGCGCATTGATTATTTCTTATGTTCTCAAAATCTGCAATCACATATTAAAGAAGCAAGTATTTATCCTCATATTTTTGGGAGCGACCACTGCCCAGTGGGCTTAGAGCTTGATTTAGTTTAGGGCTTAATGATGAAGGCACAGATTCTTAAAATGCTTCAACTTAAACTGCTGTATGGGCAGTATGCTTGTGGGGAACGATATGTGATGCCCTTGCACCACCCCACCCCTTATCAGCCCTTGCATAATGATTTAGAATCCGTTATCAAAAACTGCTCCTTGTGTAATCGCATTAAGCATTGCAAAGAACCGATTGTGGGGCTTTGTAACCCACAATCACAACTTTGTTTTATTAGTGAAACCCCACTTGTTGATGAAAATGGCATATTCGTGCAAAATAAAAGTGCCATAATGCTAGAAAATATCATCACACGCGTTTTTGGACTTTCAAAACATCAGGTATCGATTTTATCACTCATAAAATGTAGCGGGAATCCATACATAGAAAAGAGCGAAATTCTATCCTGTATGGGCTTTTGCCTCTCTCAACTCCAAAAAATCACACCAAAAGTATGTATATTGCTTGGGAATCAGGTCGTTGAGCATATTTTGGGGGTGCATTTAGAAGCTGGTAGAATTTTATGGCACAATAACAGAATTTTTTTGATGACTTATTCACTTAATGAGCTTGTGCGTAATCCCTCCTTGAAAAAAGAGGCGCACACGCATTTTTTACTTGCAAAAGGACAAATATGAGACTATTTAGAATCTTTGCATTCATCTGTGTGCTATGTGCGTCAAATGTGGCTGCAAAAAGCTATATTATCTCGCCACTCCCACTCCCACAGCAAGAGGTACTCAATGTCAGCACTGCTAAATGTTCTAACTCGTGTTTGGTTGATTATTTTCTCAAGGGGCAGTTTTTTTCATTTATTGCGTTTTTTGACCCGAGTATAGATGATGTTGAGTTGCGTTCTAAGCTCTCAAGCGCACTTGCGGATTTGGGTATTATGGATTATCTAGCGCCTACAAATTTTCAAGGTGGTGCGAAAGTAAAGCTTGCCCTTTTAATGCCTAAAAAGGTGATTGGACGCTATTCTGCGAGCAGTATTGATACGATTTTGGCTTATTTAATGATGCGGGGAAATGACTTTGTGTTTGAGATTTTTGACACTGGCGATGAAAGCACGGCAAATTTGCGTAATACCTATGCAAAAATCGTGCAAAATGATTATGATTCTGTGATTGCTATCCTTACTACAAAGGGCGCACAGGAGTTTGTGAATCTTAATATCAGTCTCCCTACCTATCTTCCCACAATCAATAAAAAACAAATCAAAACAGACTCTACACCAAAGAATCTTATCTTTGGCGGGATTGACTATGAGGCGCAGATTGAGCTACTCTTATCAATGGTGGGGAGTAAGTCCATTGTCGCCTATAATGATAATGGCGTTATTGGACGCAATCTTGGTGCGATGTTACAGGAAAAAAGCAACCGCGTAGTGTTTCAAGAAGTAATAGATTCAAAATCTGCTACGACTTTTTCACAAAAGCTTAGAACCTATGAGCGGCATATTGCCGGAAATGTTGTGTTTTTTAACACGCCTTGGGTGAAAACGGGGCTTATCGCCTCGCAACTTGCTCTCTCTGCCAGAAAGCCCGATAAAATGCTTTCTACACAAATCAACTTCAATCCCGCGCTTTTACTAATGATACAAAGAAATGATAGAAGGAATCTTTTTATAGCAAATGTGATTAATAGACCAAATCAGTACCTTGTTGAGTATGCTTCGCTTTTGGGCGGGGATTTGCGCTATGATTGGGTGAATTATTCTACTGCTATTGGCGTGGAGCAGCTTATTTTGACACAGCTGAATGGGCGGAGAGTTTTTAATGAACGCGTGAAAGATTCGCAAGTTGAGTATGTCAATAGAATCTACAAAACCGATACAAAAAGATTCTATGAGTGATTATCCATTTAGCTTTGATGCGAGTAAATGTGAGGGCTGTGGGGGCAAGTGCTGCATAGGAGAGAGCGGATATGTATTTGCAAGTATCAAGGAAATGCAAGAAATTGCCGCGTTTTTAGCCCTAAGCTTTGAATCTTTTTGTATGCAGTATGTGCGCAAAGTCGGGTATAGATTTTCATTCCTTGAAAAGCCATATCAAAATGGCTTGGCGTGTGTATTTTTTGATGATGGAAAATGTGGTATTTACGCGCTTCGCCCGGCGCAATGTCGCAATTTTCCATTTTGGGAATCTCATAAAAGTTTGAGCGGGGACGATTTTGTGTCCCTTACGCATATGTGTGCTGGTATAAGAGCAAAAAAGGAACAAAAATGAAATGGCTAGTGAGTTTGCTTTGCTGTGCGTGTTTGTGCTATGGTGCATTTGACGAGGAGAGCTATCTCTTTGAAGCACTCGATTATGAGACACAATCACGATTTGATAAGGCGCGGGATTTATATCTCGTGCTCTATGAGGAGACACATAAGCTTGAATATCTCAAAGAAGCCGTTGTGCTCTCCTCCGCGCTTAATAATCCTAACGCTACACTTGGCTTTGCAAATGAGTATCTCGCACTAGGTGGCACAAAGGACATAATGCTACATAAAGTATTTTTGGATTCCTATCTCAAGCTTGAAAAGACAGATGAAGCGATAAAAGAGGCACTCATCATTTATAAAAGTGAGCCTAGTGTGATGTTAAGCGATATTTTAGGCTCACTTTATGCTACAAAGGGCGCGTATAAAGAGGCTTTAGAGTATTTGTATGATGCGTATAATACGAGTAAGAGCGCGGATATAGCGCAAAAAATTATCACCATAGAATTATCCCTTTCGCACCAAAAAAAAGCCTTAGAATTGCTTGATAATCATATACAAAATTATGGCTGCGAGGGGAACTTCTGTCAATTTGGCATAGCTATTTATGCGAAATTCCCGGAGTTTGACAAGATAGAATATCTCTTTAAACGCGCTTTTGATGAGAATCCTACGATTGAAAATGCGCGTAATTTAATTTTGGCTTACACGCACCGCAAGAAGTTTAAAGAAGCCTCCGAGATTGCCGCGCAATTTCCATTTAAGGGTGAGATATTACTCGAGCTATACGCAGCACAGGGGGATTATTACAACGCTTCTTTGCAGGCAAAATATCTCTATGAGAAAAATAAAAATCCCTATTTTTTGGCACTTGAGCAGGTGTATAGCTTTGAATCTTTAAAAGACAAGAAAAACATTGCACAAGTGCGCATTATTGCTACAAAGCTGAAAAGTGCTATAAAACTTATGCAAACTACCGACAAACCCGCTTCAAAAGATGAAATGATTAATGCGTCTTTGCAGCTAAATAGCGCACAAATGGGATTTTTTCTCAATTTTTTGGGATATTTAATGATTGATTATGAAATTAATGTGGTTGAGGGCGTGGGACATATTAAAAAGGCATTAGAGATTTCCCCGCTCAATCCGGCATATTTAGATTCTCTAGCGTGGGGGTATTATAAGCTCAAGGATTGTGTCAATGCCCAGAAAACCTTTGGGCTTATCCCAAAAGAGGAGGTTTTAAAAGAGCCCGAGCTCAAAGAGCATAAGGCTTTGATTGATAAATGTGCGGTGCGCTAGGCTTTTGTAGTTTAGAATCTTTGTCGCGCAAAAAGCTTTTTTGACTTTGCTTGGTAAGTTAAATCTATATCACATTTTTTATTGATTGCATAGAGAAATGATAATCGTAAGCCTTAAACAACTCTTTTAGAATCTTATGAGCGCATATTTGCAAGATAAAGGATTTTATAACTCATTATCATTTTGTTAAGGGCGGTTTCTATCATCTCTACACATCGTGCATAAAAGGGCATAATATCATCGCTAGGGATATGCAGCGCACAGAGCATCATCGTATGGAGCATATGTGCTACGCTCCCTTCAAACATCACGCCCACAAATGGGATTTTTGCGGAGTATTTGAGGGTTAGGGCGTGAATAGAATCAATGCGTAAAAAAAGCTCTTTTTTGTTTGCTATCGGGCGATTTTGCCCATTTACTTCGCTTTTGAGTGCTTTGAGAATTTCATTTTTATAGGCGTCTAGCTCTGCTGTGTAAGATTGCTCGTGCGAGAAAACTGCGCTTTTATCTGCACACATAAAGCTTTTTATTGTCTGTATATGCGTGTTTTTATCGATTTCGCGCAAGGTAAATTCATCGGGATGAGTGGAGCGACTCCCCTGAATGTATGCACCATCGCCAATATTCATTACAAGTTTTGGGGCAAAAACCCTAATCGCTTTGCTCATCATAGCACTAGAGAGGCTAAATAGCGCGTCTGCATACACTTCATAGTCGCTATTTCCTTGCACGAGATAGGCATTTTTAGGTATCGTATTCTCCTCATCGCCATAATATGAGTCCTGCGCGTGTTTTGCCTTACCTTTGATGTAGCCACAATCAAGCCCACACATTATCACTTCCTCACTCAAGAGGCACGCGAGGGCAAATCCTGCATTACCTACATAGGGTGCGGCGAATTCAACTACACTTTTTGCCCCACCAAAATACGCACTCGCACTTCCTCCGCGCATAAATATATATGCCTCTTCAGCAAGAGCGAGTGCATCAGGTTGCACCATATTGCCGCATAAAAGTGTGGTTTCTCCTAGTGGGGCAGATTCTAAAACATCTTTGAGATAGGCAATGCGTTCGATTTCGATTTGAAAATCAGGCTCAATACCTGCATTCTTAAGCGGCTTGAGCGCGGTGCCACAGCTAAAAATAATCATATTATGCGCATTAGCTTTGATAAAAGGCAGTAACATATCAAGACTTGGTCCATTTCCCACAACACATATAGGCGCATTAACACGCTGTGGTAGGTGCAAAATAGGATAAGCTAGATGCGATTTATTTATGCCCAAATTGATAAATGTATTTTTTACGCCTATCATCTCATCATCAAAGCTCCCCCAACCCCTAGAATTTATTGCATAAGCTTCTGCGACACTCTCTTGCACAGCTTGTAATTTAGGACTATCATACAGGCATAATTCAAGGCGCAAAAAGTTATTTGTAATTCTTCTTTGTGCAAAATAATTTTGGACAAATTCTTTATGCAATAAATCCTTGACAAATACATAACACGAGCGCTCACTCACACGCTCAAATAACAAAGGGTAATCTACAAAATAAAGTGAGATTCTAAAAAAATCTATATGCTCTTCAAAAAGCAATAAGGAATGAAAATAGTAGCCCTGCTCAATCAAAAACTGCAAAAACATACCACCAAGTAACCCAAAAAGCGTCATATTCGGCAAAAAATGTGAGGGGAGATGAAAGCGATTTGCTCCCCCAAACTCATTTAACATCATATCAATCATAGGATTGCAAATCCCTGCGGTGAGAGGTAATTTCTCTTCGTCAAGTTTATGGAGGGCTAGACGATTTGTATGCAGAGTATAGGCTGAATTATTCAATGGATTTGAGGATAGAGCGAAATTTTGCTCTATCATTGTATGTTTAAGCTTCTTGCCCTTTTTGCGCGTAGGATAGACAAAATTTTTAGTATGCACATCAATGATGTTTAAATCCTTCCCATTGCAATACACATTATACTGCGCAGGAGGAGATTTAAGCTCTTCAAAAAGCTTAGGGTTGATTGAAGCAAAAAAATTCATATTGAGTGCATATCGTTTTGCAGTATAAGATTCTAAAAGATGTAATGCGCCACTTTGACAAATAGCACGAAGACTTGTAGGCTGCATTTGTGTTTGATGTGCGTTATCCATATATATTATAGCACCTCTGCACGTCCATTTTTCATCACCACTAAATCCTCAATTCGCACACCAAATTCCTGTGGGAGATAAATACCGGGCTCAACAGAAAATACCATACCATCCTCTACGCATTCCTCACTTAAGCGCGAAATGCGTGGTAACTCGTGTATATCAAGCCCTACACCGTGTCCTGTGCTATGCACGAAATATTTGCCATAGCCACTTTTTTCAATGACATTACGCGCTAAAGCGTCTATTTGTTTAGCTTTCATACCGCTCCTTGCCTTTGAAATGGCTTCTTCTTGGGCTTTTAAAACAATATCATAGATTTTTTGATACTTTGGATTTTTAAATTTTTGCTTCTTGCCAAAATGTATTTCACCTTTAATAGCAGCTGTGCGCGTCATATCTGAACAATATCTTTTATATTTTATTCCAGCATCAAAAAGCAAAATATCATTTTTTGCCAAATAACACTTTGCATTGGGCAAAGCGTGGGGTTTTGCCCCATTAGCATTAATGCCAACAATTGGTTCAAAGCTTAACTCATACTCTCCAAAATGGCTCAAAAACTGCATAGCCTGATAATGTAGTGCTTTTTCACTTGGAGATTTTTTAACAATCTTATTTAAATATATACCAAATCGTTTAAATGCCTTTTTGTTAAGCTTTTGTGATGTTTTAATAAGGGCAATCTCTTGCTCGCTTTTGCAGATTCTAAGCTTTTGATGAAAATTCTCTTGTGGAATAATCTCACATTTGTGCTTCTCAAGCGCATTTTTAAGCTTTTCATACATTTGCACACTTAATTCTTGGGGGTTAAACACTATTTTATGTATATGGAGCTTTTGTAGCACTTCTTGCACGCTTTGTATAAAATTTGCAGATTCTATCACTTCGGTGCGTGGTTTGCATAATTCTTTGGCTTCAAGGGTATAACGAGAATCTGTAATAAAAAATCTGCTCTCCTCCACGCGCACGACAACTGCATTATCGCAGCTAAAGCCACATTCGTAATACTGCGCATTCTCATCAAGGCTAAGATAAGGCAGGGAGTGAGAGTTTCTCATAGTTTAGGCGTTTTGGTTATTTTGCTGTGCTTTGAGGGCGGCAATTTCATTTGCAATTTGTAAGATTCCCATAAGAGCTAAATGATAGCCAAATGCACCAAAACCTGTAATTACACCCGCACTTACTGCTCCTGTGTAGCTTTTGGAGCGGTATTCCTCTCTTGCGTGGATATTGCTAATATGCACTTCAATCACAGGCACACCGCAACTTGCAATCGCATCAGCAATGGCGATAGAAGTATGCGAAAAAGCAGCAGGATTAATCAAAACACCCGCATATTCTCCACCAATACACTCTTGGAGTTTATCAATAATCTCGCCTTCAAAATTGCTTTGAAAAAACTCTAATTCTGCATTATTTTGCTTGGCTTGAGCTTGGAGATTGTTATGAATCTGATCTAGTGTAAAATTTCCATAAATATGCGGCTCACGATGCCCTAAAATATTGAGATTTGGTCCTTGAATGATAAGAAACTTCATTTATGCTCCTTAAGTTATAGAATCTACTTAGATTCTTTTAAAGCGCACATTATAGCGAAATTTGTGAAATAATGGGATAAACTTCGTATTTTAGGCTACCACTGCAATTTGCCTGTTCTATTTGGTTTTTTTAAAATATTTTCTACATCACCCATATCTTTAATACTAAGACTACTATCATAAAGATTACAAATGCGATTTAATCCCTCATATATACCATTATCATCAGCATTTTGATAAGCTTTTTGATAATCTGCAAAAGAAGATTCTAAATTCATTAATCGCTCCTTATGTGTGGATTCTATAAGCTGCTCTAGCTCCTCTCTTTTTTCAACAAGCATAGGGAGATTTGTTGCAACAATATCCGCTATTTCCTCTGCTCTTAGCTTTGCTTTATCTCTTGCAGCAAAAACCAAAAAGATTGTATCAAGGGCTAAATCTATGCTTCTATGGGTAACCACAACCGCAAAAGCTCCCGCAACAATAGCAAAAATAGGTGTAAATGATGAAAGTGGAGTTGCTTCTAAGATTAATCCTAGTTTTTTCTCTAATGCCAAGGTGCTAACAACCCAAGCAGCAGAAAAAAGAGACTTTAAAATTATCCCTAGCAATTCCCTTAGGTTTGATACTTCTCCTTTAATATAAGAAACAATACCATTATAAATAGACTTTAGCGCCGTGCGAATCTTATCCCATATAAACCTTAAGCTTCCCGCTATACTTCTAAAAATCTGCCCTACAACGCCCACAGCCACATCTATTGCACCAAACCCAGCACCTCTTCCAAATGTTGCTTGAAAAGCCTCAATTGTTCTTTTCAAAAGTCTTTTAATGCGTTTTAATATAGAGGTTTGAGTATCTATGCTTCCCCCAAACATATCTTTAATCTCCCAAATTACACCATTTGCAAGGGTAGCTAGAGCTGCTATGATTGCATCACTAAAACCTGCTTGAGCAATATGCCCACTTGCTACGATACTTTGTGTTGCCACTGCGGTTATTCTTGGATTCTCACACATTAGGCGATTGCAGAGATTGTTTGCGTTGAGTTTTTCTAGGGCTTTCTCTGCCTTTCTTGCCTTATCTACTGCTTTTTTATCATTGGGATTATTTTTGCCTTTTGTAATCATTTCCTCTAACTTTTCTCTATGCCTTTTATAATCATCAAAAGGCATTTTGAGTTCATCGGGTGCATTTTCTCCCTCTAAATAGCGGTCTTCAAGCAAGCCCTCTGTGTCTTTAATCACTTTAAGTTGTGCGGTTTTTACAATATTGCCGTTTTTATTAAGTTTAACAGTATCTGTGGTATTATGATTTTTTCTTACTAGATTGCCTAGTTTTCCAAAATCCATATTTTCCACTTCATCAGGATAATTTGCCATAATATGCTCATACTTTTCTCTATCTTCTGTATTAAGCTTCGTAATATCTTTACCACTTGCTCGTATGTCTCGCACTTTTTTAATATCTGCAAGTGTATCTGTTGTATAGGTTTTATTACCTGTATTAAATAGAGAATCTTTGATATTTTGCTGCCCTATATCAAGCTCTTCAAAAGTTTGCCCATAATATTTATCATTGTTTTTGTGTTTATCATATGCCCTAAATGTATCTTGCGTAGCTCTTACTGCGGCACCATAAGCTTCATAAGAGCCAAAGCTAAAATTCACAGGCAAATTAAAAATATTCAGCCCAAACCTTGCTAAAGTCTGTGTGCCAATTTCATCAATCACTTCTTCATAGAGTGCTTTTGTTGCCATAAAATATATCCCTTTTTATTTTGTAAGTTACGTAAGATTACAAATCCTGCGCATTATCATCTATAAAACATTGTCCCTATAACAAGGGTATCTTACCCCCATTTTCTTTGAATCTCTTTCATAAGTTTTTCGCACTCTTTTTGATGTTCCATTAGTTTTTGAGTAAGCCTATCATCATCATTCATAATTGGAGCATTGATGACAACAACTAGAGTTTCTGCAAGCTGCATTAAAGTTTTAAGCTCTCTATGTTCTTCCTCATTCCAAGCGTTTTTAATATCAGTTACTCCTTTGTTTTCCATAATGTCCTCAATCTTTTCAAGTGATGTGTCAAACACGACTCTACTTTCCCTAAGAGCACTTCGTTTTTCCTTAGCTTTTTTTGAGAGTTGTTTCCACACAAGACCCTGTGCTTCCATAGTTTCACAAATAGCTGATACACTATCATAATATGAATAAGCATCATATTTTTTCTCCTCTGCTTTTGTTGCAAAAACAGAACCCATTACAGCAATCACAGGCGCAGCTACAATACCGCCTAGCACCATAGTGCCCCCAGCCATACCAAGCCCACCAGCTGCTAAACTTCCTCCTCCAAGCCAAGCCAATGTCGCATTTGTAGCAGCTACACCGCTTAAAGAAGCAATAGCTGTCCCAGTAGAAGCACTTGCTAATAATCCAACTCCACCATACATACCAAATCCAGTAAGAGCTCCAGCTACTGCTCCGCCAGTAAGTCCGCCAAGCATTGTTTCTAGTGAAACAATACATTGTTGTGTATTAACCAATCCATCAAGCATCTCTTGCCCTACTATATCTTGTAAATCTGCATTATCTTTAAGATGTAGCTTATCAACAATATCTGTATATCTTTGCAATTCATCTCTTACAATCTGCTCTTGAAATTGTCCAAGTGACTCGAAACGCTTTTGTGCTTTCGCACTTTTAGAATCTAATTCAGCTTGTGCTTCATCAAACTTATCTTTTGCCCTTTCGTGGTATGCTTCGGCTGTTTGAGAATCATCATAAGCATCAATTGCTTTTTTTACTCCGTATCCAGCTGTTGCAAGGGCAGCCCCTCCTAATAGTATAGGTATTATTAATGGTAATGGCATCTTGTCTCCTTTTGTTTATCTTTGTATTTAGAATCCAAATGAGATTCTAAGCTCCTTAATCTATGCACTCTTTTTCTTGCAATATTTTACAAGATTGCATATTGAGCTTATAGAATGCCTCTTTGGTGTAATGCTTAAAATATACTCTCTCAAACATCACATCAACTCTGCAAATATCTGGACGATTTTGATAAATCCTACATAAATTGCTTTGAGTGTCTAAATATTTACAGATTCCATTACCTAAATCAAAAGATTTTAGTTCTTTAATACCGCCAATATTTTTACAACACACACCACAATTTGTGCAAGGAAAACTATTTATCATCAAAATTTATTTGTCCTCCTAAATATTTTCACCTTGTAATATCAAGTTGAAAAACGCATTCTATCAAATTAAAATAAAATCTACCTTACTATAACAAGTTAAAAAATGCAAAAGATACAAGATGAATTTATAGACAATGCGTATAGAATCATAGGTTTAAATGTCAAAAAAGCAAGGGAATTAAAAGGTTTAACCCAGCTTGAACTTTCCTTAGCTATAGGGCACAAATCAGTAAGCGTTGTGTCCTGTGCTGAAATCTACCACAAGAAGCAGCATTTTAATATAGAGCATTTGCTTAAAATCGCTCAAGTTTTAGAAGTAAATATACAAAATTTTTTTGAGGGTTTATAGGAGATTGTAAATCTTTTTATGCTAGACACACTTAATCATCACAAGAAAATATAAAAATAAATAAAAAACTTAAGCAGATTCTATAAATATATTCCTATTCTTTATAAAGAATAGGAATGCAAAAATAAAGAATTTATAAGCGATATTTACACACCTTGTGGAGATTCAAAAACACTTAGAGGTTTTACCTCTCCCTCATATTTTTTAATATTTACAAGTGCCGTGTGAGCAATGTTGCCATTAGCAAGAGGAGATGTGGGCATATCAAGTGTAAGGACATTAGATGAGCCATTTTTGCACACACTGCCAATTTTGCCCGGCTCTTGTGGGTCATACCACGCTCCCTCACATAATCGCACAACGCCTTGCTTAATCGCATCTGTTACAAAAGCACCAGCTAAAACTTCGCCCCTTTGATTACTCACACTCACAATATCGCCTGTTTTAATACCTTTATCCGCCGCATCTTTAGTATTAATCCAAATTGGCTCTTTATCGGCAATCGCATAATCTTTTCGCAAAGAAGTATTTGCGCATTGAGAATGCAATCGTAACTCGGGGTGAGAGGTGATGAGTGCAAATTCTGCAGGTTTGTTATCCATTCCTAGCCACTCAATAGGCTCAAGCCAAGTGGGGTGTGGAGGGCATTGTGTATAACCAAATTTTTCTATGCTTTTAGAATAAATTTCAATCAAACCAGATTCTGTTCCAAGCGGGTTAAGAATAGGATCTTCGCGAAATTCTGCATAGCGCACGAAACTTTCAGATTCGGCTGGAATTTCAAACCTCAATGGCTCATTTGCCTCCCAAAATTCTTTAAAGCTAGGCATAGTGAGCATAAGCCCCTCGGCTTGTTTTAGGGCTTGATTGTAGAATTCCTCAATCCATTGCATTTCATTTTTACCCTCGTTAAATGTGTCATACACGCCAAAAGCTTTAGCCAAATCACAAAACACTTGATAATCATCGCGTGCTTCAAATTGCTTCTCTACAAGCTGCTTCATTGGCACAATATGCAAATTTGAGTAATCTCCACTCATTGAAATATCATTGCGCTCATAACTCGTAGTAATAGGCATTACGATATCAGCAAATCGTGCGGTTGGCGTCCAATAAATCTCATTGACAACAATCGTGCGCGGCTTTTGCCAAGCTTTGATAAGAGTATTTGTGTCTTGATGATGCACAAGCGGATTGCCTCCAGCCCAATAAATAAAATCAATATCGGTATAAGTGATTTTCTTGCCATTATGCTCAATGCTCTTGCCCGGATTAAGTAGTGCATCAGAAATGCGCGCAAGAGGGAAATTATTATCACTCCCTTGCATAAGCCATTCTGCACCGCCACTTCCTACATTACCAAGATTAATCCCGCCAACCACAGGTGCAGTCGCTGTAGGAGAACCACCATTACTGTAATGATAAGACAAGCCAAATCCGCCGCCTGGTAATCCAATTTGCCCTATCATACACGCTAGAGTTACTAGGCTCCAATGTGGCTGCTCTCCGTGGTGAGCGCGTTGCATACCCCAGCCAGACATAAGCATAGTGCGGTTATTAAAGAAAAGTTGCGCAAGAGATTCAATTTTTTGAGCAGAAATGCCACAGATTTTAGATGCCCATAAAGCATCTTTGGCAATACCATCAGCTTCACCTAAAAGATAAGATTTAAACTGCTCAAATCCTGTTGTATAGTTTTCTAAAAACTCTTTATCGTATTGATTACTCTTAAACATTGTGTGCATTATGCCAAGCATTAAGGCTACATCTGTATTTGGTAAAGGAGCTAACCACTCCGCGCCCAAATAATCACAAGTCATATTTCGCACTGGATCAATGCTAATAATATGCTTGCCAGACTTTTTAAGCTGCTCAAAAAAATCAAGCCCTGTGCCTTCATTGAGTGTCCAAGCATTGCGTAAAGTAGCCATAGGGTCAGCACCCCAAATCACTACCACTTGGCTATTATCTAACACGCTAGAAAAAGAGGTTTGTTGTTCATATACTTCAATACTTCCCACCACATAAGGCATAATCACCTGTGAAGCACCTGTGGAATAATCTCCACTCACGCCTACGTAGCCACCTGCCATACCCATAAATCGCTGTAACAAGATTCTCGCATTATGTAAATTCCCACTGCTTTTCCAGCCATAGCTTCCAGCGAAAACGCCCTCTTTACCCTTTTGCTTATAAGTAGCTTTAAGCTCTTTGGCAATAAGTGCAATAGCCTCATCATAGCTCACTCTCACCCATTCATCAGCCCCGCGTAATTCAGGTTTTGGATTTGCAGGGTTTTCTAAATAAGATTTCCTTACCATAGGATATTGAATACGCGTAGGTGAATAAATTAAATCAGGTATTGTGCTATGGAGCGGGTTAGATACATTATTTTTAAGCGCATTAGTGCTTGAAATAACCTTACCATCTTTTATTTTTGCCTTAAGAACCCCCCAATGAGCCCCCGTAATAACCTCACCATCAAGCACAAGATTCTCACTAAAGCTTTTCACTCCAGATTCTATAACTGCCTTTTTACTCTCCGTATCACAGCCCACAAAAGGCACAAGAGCAAATACGGCTAAACCTTTCCCCATTGCTTGAAGCACTTGTCGTCTACTTAATACATTCATTATTTCTCCTTTGGCATATCTTTAGCATTTTTTTGCAGGTATTGAGACACCAAGTATTCTTGGTCATTATCAAAGCCTACACGCGTTTTCATTGACTTAATCACACTTGGCCACGCATTAGCATTAAATTCTTTAGGTGGATGCAAAGCGTGGCAGATTGAGCAGTTTGCAAAAAGATCTTTTGCCTCGTTATAAAGTTGTTCAACGCTTTCAACCAAATGTGCATCATCACTCCATAAATCTACACTTGCAAGCTCCCATTCTTGCTTACTTTCGCTTTCTTTAAAAGTTTCTATACTTTTAAAAGCCACATCTACATTTTTAGAAAATCCCACATTCAAAATCCGCCGATTAGGTGCAAAATACAAAGCCGCTTGATTGCCTACTTGCTTATAGCCTTGAATACGCAAAAGCACTTTATTCCCTTTATGCTCTAGCACATCAACCTTAGCTGTTGGTAAAAGCCTCCCTACAACCTTATTATCACCTTCTTTGTAGAGTGATTTTACCTTCGAGGCATAAAGTATCTCGCCTGCTTGGGTGCATACAAATGTCAAGGACATAAGCAAAACCGCTTTTGCACATAATTTCATTTTTCCTCCTGTGACTTAAGATTGCTAAAAGGCTAATGAAATTGTAAGGGGAAAATATTTAAGAATAGGTTAAAGCACCCAAAGTAAGAGCATATAGCTTTTTAAGATATAACGATTTTATTAAAACTTGCGAGAGTTTGTAGAAAAATCTGAGCAAAAGAGGTATATTGATGAAACGGATAATTTTTGGTAATTTAAGAGGAGATTCTGTAAAAAATTGAGTGTGTAAAATATGTGGCAAAAAGCACAAGTTGAGCTATTTAAACAAAGGGGGCGACATAGTGAAATGATAAATATGAATTATTTGAAACATTATGTAGATTCTAAGTTGTGTTTTAAGGGTAAATAACTGAATCTGTATCCACAGCGCGTGAAAGCGCATTATACGGATATTAGAGAGATTGCAGGGGCAGAACCTAGTTTTATAATCTTGTGAGTAATTATAGAGGTCTAAAGAAGCATAAACCTCTAAACTTAGAGGACAAAATGGATTACTTGCGTAGCTCTTTGATACGAGCTGCTTTACCTCTTCTGTTGCGTAGGTAGTAGAGCTTAGCTCGTCTCACACGTCCAACGCGTAGCACCTCAATACTTTCCAAACTCGCACTATAAAGAGGGAATGTTTTTTCTACACCGACATTGTTCGCACCCATTTTTCTTGTTGTAAATGTCCTATCTACACCATTTCCGCGGATTGCGATGCACACGCCTTCAAAATATTGCGTCCTACTTTTGTCGCCTTCTTGAATCTTAATACCAAGTCTAAGGGTATCACCCGCCTTGAATTGCGGAACTTTCTTGTCGCCAATTTGTGCGTCATTAAAGCTTTGTATATAACGATTTCTCATAGTCTTTCCTTTCTGTTTGGTCTCGCCTAATCTCGCGCCTTGATGTATTATGATATGTTTGATACAAATCCGGTCTAAAATACTTTGTCTTACATATCGCCAAGCGTTTTTTTAAGTCGGCGATTCTACTATGATTTCCCTTTAAATATACTGAAGGCACAGCAGAATATAAAGCATTATGAGAAATTTTAGCAAATTGCGGTGCTTCGAGCAGATGAGATTCAAAACTCTCTTCGCGTAGAGAATCTGCATTGCCAAGCACGCCATCAATAAAGCGCGAAATGCTATCGCACAACATAAGCGCAGGTAACTCACCGCCAGTGAGGATAAAATCTCCCACGCTAAAAATCTCATCGGCAAATGCCTCAATAACACGTTCATCAAAACCCTCATATCGCCCACACACAAAGCTTATATGGGATTTTTTACTTAGTCTTAAAGCATCATTGCTTTCAAAGCTTTTGCCGCAAGGGCTTAGAAAAATAATGTGTGAATCTTGCACAGATTCTAGGGCGCGAGAGAGCACATCGGCTTTTATTACTTGTCCGGCACCGCCACTTATAGGTGGCTCATCGACTTTTTTATATTTATCAAGGGCGTAATCGCGAATGTTGATTGTCTCTACATTAATAAGGTGATTATCTATCGCACGTTTGAGTATAGAATCTGTGAAATAAGATTCAATAAGTGCGGGGAAAAGCGTAAGAAAGGAGAATTTCATTGTCTTAGCTTTGCTCTAATATAGCAAGGGCATTATGTGTGAAAATGCCCTGTGGTGAGAGGCAAGAGATGAATTGCTCAATATTTGGAACAAGAAATTGTTTTTTGAATCCTTGCTTGACAAGTGCGGTGTCTGTACGCACAAATAGATAATCAAGTGTGCCAATACGTTCAATATCCGTTACTAAGCCAAGCTCCAATTCTGTATTTTCACATTTTTCTATGACTTTAGCCCCTATTATCTCCTCCCACAAAAATTCCCCTTCTTTAAGATCACACATTGCCTTGCTCTCGTCAAGTGTAGAGTAAAGCTCACAATTTACCAGCCTAGCGGCACTCTCGCGTGAGGTATGCTCTTTAAAGCGCACAAGATTATATTTAGAATCAAAAGATTCAATACAAAGTTCACCAAATGAGCGGGTGTGAAAAATGGCTTTAGGAATAAATATAGAAGGAAAATCGCTAATGATGTGGAGCTTTAAATCCCCACGCACACCGATACATCGACCGATTTTAGCGACTAAAAGAAGTGGGGAGTTGTGCTTCATTTTAGATTCTATTAGTTTAAAATTCTATAATCTCGGCTTTGGCGATTAATGCGCTTGCACGGCGATTCTGTAATTTTTGCCGTCTTTTGCTTTTGTGCCAGAGATAAAAGTTTTAAGTGAGCCGACCATTTTGCCATCACGCCCTATGAGACGCCCCACATCTTGTGAATCTGCAAGTATGAGAATCTCGCGGGTATTATCCTCGGTATCTTGAACTTGTATATCTATCGCTTCAGGTTTATTGACAATTTTTTTTGCATATTCCTTAATGAAATCTTCAACCATAATTGCTTCTTTGAAAATGATTTTGGACTATTTTGAGGTAAGCTTACTTACTCTTTCGCTCATTTTTGCGCCTACGCTTTTCCAGTATTCTAGTCTTTGTGCATCGTATTTTATAAGTGCTGGTTCTACCAAAGGATTATAATATCCTAAAGATTCTATCCAGCCACCATCGCGCTTCTTTCGAGAGTCTGTTACTACAATACGATAAAAAGGTTTTTTCTTGCGTCCCATTTTTGTTAGTCTAATTACTGTTGCCATTGCTTCTCCTTGAAGTTTAACATTTTTTTAAGTGCTACATTATAGTGTTTTTTGCTTAAATCCTTATTATTTTGGCATTCGCATATTACCCATAAGGCTTAGAAGCTCCTGCATACCGCCTTTTTGCGACATTTTTTTGGCTAATTTTGCCGCTTGGTCAAATTGCTTGATAATGCGATTTATATCGCTCACTTCCAGCCCACTTCCCTGTGCTATGCGTTTGCGCCTTGAGCCATTAAGAAGCGATGGGTCTTCACGCTCCTTTTTTGTCATAGAATTTACCATTGCGCGGATATTTTTTACCTCGCTTGATTTATCTAAATCCACATCTTTAAGCGCACTTGCCATATTGCCAAGTCCGGGTATCATAGAGGCGATTTGCCCTAGAGAGCCGAGTTTTTTCACATTTTCGATTTGATTGATAAAATCCTCAAATCCAAACTGCCCCTTCTTAATTTTTTTTGCGATATTTTTTGCTTCATCTTGGCTTATCACATTTGCGCTTTTTTCCGCTAGAGTGGCGATGTCTCCTGCTCCCATAAGACGCGAGATGATTCTATCAGGGAGAAAAATATCAAAATCAGCTACCTTTTCCCCACTCCCTATGAATTTGAGCGGAATACCAATTTGGTAGGCAATTGATAAGGCTATGCCGCCTTTACTATCGCTATCAAACTTAGAGAGTATCACGCCATCAATGCCAATTTTTTCATTGAAACTTTCAGCGGAACGGATACCATCTTGCCCACTAAGAGAATCTGCCACATAGATACATTCCGTGGTATTTATGGTTTTTTTAATCTGTTTAAGTTCATTCATCAGAGATTCATCTATACTTAGTCGTCCTGCACTATCGATAATCATCACATCATAATGCTCCGCACTCGCCTTTTGCTTTGCTTCTTTGGCAACGATTATGGCGTCCTCTGGCTTACTCGCAAGCTCTGGTGTGAAAATATCCACCTCAATGCTTTGGGCGAGTGTGCGTAGCTGATCTATGGCTGCTAGGCGGTGCAAATCACACGCAACAAGGAGTATTTTTTTGCCCTTTTGTTTGAGATATAGCGCGAGTTTAGCACTAGAAGTTGTCTTTCCGCTTCCTTGCAAGCCCATCATTAAAATAACACTAGGTGGTGTTGGCGAAAAGCTAATGCCATAGCCCTTTGATGAGTGAAGAATCTCTGCTAAGGCGTATTGTAGGGAAGAACTGAAGCTTTGTTTGCCTATACCCTCTTGTTTTGTGCGCTCCTGCACGATTTGCACGATGTGTTTTGTCGCTTTGTGATACACATCATTTTTAAGCAATGTCTTTTTTAGCTCATCACACGCCCTTTGTAACGCTTTTTCATCATCGCTAAAGCGAATTTTATTCATAATCCCTTTAAATGAACTTGTCAAGGTATCAAACATAATACACGCTCCATTATTGAAAAACTTTGAATGATTTAAAGTTGCATTGTATGCAAAAATCACTTTCATTATGCTTTTATTTGCTTCAAGCCTATAAGATTCTTTTTTTATTGACAATTTTTATCTTTGGCAAAACAAGGATTGACCTATGATGAGTTTTGAACAACATTTGAGAGAGAAACATTTAAAAATCACGCCTCAACGCATAGCTATGCTGAATAAAATCCACGATAATGGGCATATGAATGTAGAGGAAATTTATGAACAAATCAAATCTATTTATCCTTCAATCTCACTTGCAACAATTTATAAGAATGTCAATGCACTTTGTGAGGCAAATATCCTGCGTGAGATTAAAGCCCCTAAGGACAAGCAGAGATATGAGCTAAGTAGCGATAAGCATCTGCACGTGTATTGTGAATCCTGCGGAAAACTCGAGGATATTAAGTTAGAAACAGGCTATTTAGAAAATGACTGCGGCACAAAAACCGGCTATGATGTGTATGATATTTCAGCGGTGCTTATCGGGGTATGCCCTACTTGCAAGATAACAAAAGAGAGTAGGGCGAGGTAGAGACTACAAAGGTTTTGAATACTTTGCAAGGAGGGGATTCTAAAGCTACAAGGCTACAAGCAAGTTTTGTGTCGCTTTTTATACTCTGTTTAAGCAAGAATCTTTGCAACAAAAAAGCGATTAAAAATAGGGATTGAAAGTGTTTATAGAAAAATAGCTTAGATTCTAAGAATCTAAGCCCCTCGTGCGAAACAATAGCGACAAAGGGCATTAAAGAGCATTCCAAGAGATACCAAAAAGCTATAATGTAACAAGCGTTTTAGTCAAAGCTCACTTTCTTGCAAAATTTATGTTTAAAAAAGGCTTCAAGCATTTTGTCTCTTTGTGCTACTTTGAGCGCACAGGCTTCACGAATAGTAGCAACCCAAGCATCTACTTCCTCTTGAGAAGTAACCTTGATTCCACCCTCACCAAGAATACCATAAGGTGCGTGAATGCTCCATTCATTATTATAAAAAGACACATCTGCTTCACAGCTGATTTCAGTATTAAGACTCTTAAATGGATATTTATTATCCCCATTCTTACACATTATGCTGTTGTCATCATAAGGTGCTTTGCTGCTAAAGTCATAGTTGCTTTCCGCCCCCACCACAGCTACAAACGCACATAACGCTCATAGTATGATAAGCCACGCGTTTATTGTTTTGCTCTTATATGCTATTTTCATTATCTCTCCTTTTCGTATGAAATTCTACGTATAGAATCTTAGGGTAGCACGATTGCGCCAAGCAGCACATAGGGGAGATATTCCGCACCATAAATATGATAAGTGTCTTGCTTATCTGTCTTAATGCTTGGGCGTAAATCAAGTGCGCCTACAAGCACGCCCACATCTTGTTTGAGATATTCTCTCGCCTCATATTCTAGCATTTTAGTCACATCTCGTGGGATAAAATCTAACTCGCTCAAATCATCTACAGTCTGCTCCCTTTTGCAAAAGACATTGATACTCATAAGTGCGACTTTCACGCCATAAGTAGCCTTGCCATTTTTTATTAAACCCTCAATGTCGCGAATCTGCTTTAACGCACCTTGTATGCGCTTTTTGCTCCCTGTATCAAATTCCCATTTAGCCCCTTTGCCGACATTAAACCAACAATGCTTGGATTCTATCCACATTTCAAGCTTGAAATCCTCTGTCGCACACCAAAAGTCAATAAAGCGTCTCTGCTGTTCTCGTGTGTCATCGGTATCATCGTGCCAATTCTCATCTTTACAGCCAATTCCATACTCACTAATGACATAAGGTGTCTGTAAAGAGAGTGCCATAGCGATAGCCGCTGAATTGCTACGCTCGTTTCTCACAATAGGGTAAAACTCATTTGCTTTTTTTCTAATCTCAAGGTTAATGTCAAAAATATGCTGTGCAAGGGTATTATAGAATCTCTTAAATGTCCTGCCACCCTCTTTCATCAGCCTATCACTTTTATAGCACGAATCCTCAAGCCAATAATCATAAAGCTTCTTGCCATTAAATCGTTTGTCAATGTCATAAGTGTATTTCATTTTACCCCTTTGATGTAGCTTTGTCATTACTTTGCTTTATCTCATTGATACTATCAACAATAATACCAATAACTAGATTAAGCACAATAAAGGTTACAATAACAATAAAGCTCACAAAATATATCCACGAATATGGATATACTGCCATTGTAGGACGAGCAACCCCCTCACTCCAGCTATCTCCTGTCATTATTTGAAAAAGAGTAAAAAAACTTTTACCCAAATCGCCAAAATAATCAGGTATTACTTCTGCAAAAAGCTGTGTGCCAAGCACAGCATAAATGTAATACACAAGCAAAAGCAAAAATCCAATACATACTACACTAGGAATACTTTTTGAGATAACAGCAATAACAAATCGCAGCTGTGGAAAGATAGAAAAAAGACGAAACATCTTTAGGATTCTAAACAATCTTAAGACTGAAATATTACCCAATAAAGGTAATGCCGATAGAGTAATTATGATTAAATCAAAAATATTCCAATTTTCTTTAAAGAACTCTTTGCGAAGTATGATAATTTTCACACACACCTCAAAAATGAAAAAATAGAGACAAATTTCATCAACTTGTTTAAGGAATGTATTGTCAAAAAAATATGGCAGACTAAGCAAACCAAGCACAAAAGCATTTAAACAAACGATTCCTAAAACAAAGTTTTGAAATAATGAAGATTCTGCAAAACCTCTAAGTCTCATTACGCAAAATTCCTAACAACTCCTAACAAAGCTGCCACTAGAAGCCTTATATTCTTTAGCTTTGCCATTAGCATAGGAAATAACTATAGAATCTCCATTAATTTGTGCTGACACCGCATTTGATTCTCCTATTGAGCGTTTGAAGCTTCCTGTCTTTGTCGCATATTGCTTCGCCTTACCATCTTCTATACAAATCGTCCATTCATCATCACAAATCGCATTAGAAACTTTACTTCCTACACTGCGCTTGAAAGAAGCATTTTCATACAATTTTGCCTTATTATTCTCTACTTTAACAATATAAGCCATTTTGCACTCCTTTACTTTATTGTTTGGCGGTGATTATAGGTATATTATCATTAAACAATACTTAAATTATACTTTTTCTATAATTTACTGACTAAAATTTACATCTTTAATAAACCCTTACAAAAGAAAGCGGAATGAAAGTTATTGACAAAATAAATGAGATTCTAAAAGCAAAAAATCTAAGCAAAAAAGAGCTTGCTAATCGCCTTATAGACTTAGGCTTGCGTGCAAATAAAACGGGTGAGACACCCACAATCTCTAGCATTTATGCCTATCTTAATGGCAATATTGAACTCAAAGCCGATATGATTCCATTTATTGCTGATGCTTTGAGCGTGTATGAGCAGGAGCTTTTCTCCCAAAGCTCACCGCACAAAGTGCTTCAAAGATTCTGTTTACAAGACCCAAATCTTGCTAAATATAGCCACATTGTAGAACTGCTAGAATATATCTCCCCAAAATCCCTTGAAACACTTGAAAAAACACTTCTTAGCCATAAACAAAAGACATTAGAACTCAATCATATTATTGAAAAAATATAAGTAAAGACAATATTTAGAGGGGTGTTAAGCTTGAAGAATCTTCATTAGATACACAAAAGATACCAAACAATGTATGAGCCAATTCTTAAAGATTTTATATTGAGCTTAAAAAATTAGGTGGCGGAGCGGACGGGGCTCGAACCCGCGACCCCCTGCGTGACAGGCAGGTATTCTAACCAGCTGAACTACCGCTCCAAAGAAAGAACTTGTATAAAAGTCTCATACAATCCACAAAAATGCAAAAATGGTGGTCGCTACAAGGCTCGAACTTGTGACATCCACCTTGTAAGGGTGGCGCTCTACCAACTGAGCTAAGCGACCAAAATAATGAAAGAACCAAGTAAAGTGGTGACCCCTAGGGGATTCGAACCCCTGTAGCCACCGTGAAAGGGTGGTATCCTAACCGTTAGATGAAGGGGCCACTTTAACTTTGGTGGTGACCCGTGTTGGATTCGAACCAACGGCCCATTCCTTAAAAGGGAATTGCTCTACCAACTGAGCTAACGGGTCATCATTGCCCTTACATCTTTAGTATCTTTTGTCCCGCTGCCCATAACCAAACTGCCTCAAAACAGCCTATCTCATAATGAACCCTAGGACACAAAAGAGCGGAATTATAGTGAGTTTAGCCTAATTTGTCAAGAGTGCGTCCATAAGCAACTTAAGAAATAAAACCATAGAATCTCAAAGCATATAAACACTTTGCGCTGCTTAAACTTGTAAGCTGATACCACAGATTTTAGCTCGCTGCCTTATCTCAAGCTTTATGTGGATCTAAATTTTATGAATCTAAAAGCGCAAGGAGCATTTCAAGTGCTTTAGCGCAAGTTTGGGACTGCACCTCTATGCGCCCTCCGTCAAAATGACAAAGTTCTATATGCGCACGCTCTCCTTTGTGCTGCACACCAATATATACGCTCCCCACGGGCTTACTCTCACTTCCTCCAGTGGGACCAGCGATTCCACTTGTGGCTAGTGCCACATCTGCGCCACTTTGCTTGAGAATCCCCTCACACATTGCCCTAACCACAGGTTCACTCACTGCACCAAAACGAGTAAGATTCTCCTCGCTTACATTGAGCCAAGAAGCTTTAATCGCATTGGCATAACTTATCATCGCCCCATCAAGAATCTCACTCGCACCACTAAGCATTGTAAAATGATAGCTTAAAAGCCCACCAGTGCAGCTTTCAGCTATGCCGACTTTCATTCCCCTTTGAGCTAAAATCTCGCTTACTCTCTGTGCCAAATCACTATGTAATATGACAAAATCGTTATTCGGCTTCATTTTGCAACCCCTTTACTATAGTTTAAGCTTGCTTTTTGTTCAAAAATAATACAATTTAGAGCATAAATTTTGCCTAAAAAGGAGGAAAAGATGGGAAAGCAAGAAAGACAAATTGTCATTAGACCAGAGAATGAGGGCAATATTCGGGAGATTTATAAGTCTAAAAACGGGCGTATGAAAGAGGATTTTTACCTTGAGGAGCTTACAAAACTGCAAATTGAACTTTTAAAACTGCAAAATTGGGTGAAAAAAACCAATCAAAAAATCGTCATCATTATGGAGGGACGCGATGCAGCAGGTAAGGGTGGCACAATTAAAGCTCTTACAAGCCATATGAATCCACGAGGTTGCCGTGTAGTGGCACTAAATAAACCTACTGAAACAGAAAAAACAGAATGGTATTTCAAACGCTACATTAGCACATTGCCAAGCGGAGGGGAGATTGTCTTTTATGATCGCAGCTGGTATAACAGAGCAGGAGTAGAAAAAGTAATGGAGTTTTGCTCTCAAGATCAATATAGAGAGTTTATTACTCAAGTTTCAAATCTTGAGCAAATGCTGATTTCAAGCGGCACAATGATTTTCAAATATTTTCTTGATGTGGGCAGAGAGGAGCAAAAGCGTAGAATCTTACGCCGCAAAACTGATCCACTTAGAATGTGGAAACTAAGCCCCATTGATGGCAAGTCACTTGATTTGTGGAATGAATACACCGAAGCGTTTGAAAAAATGTTTGCACGCACACATACGCACATATGCCCTTGGACGATTGTTAATACCAATGATAAAAAGCGCGCGAGACTCAATATTGCACGTGATATTTTGAGTAAAATTGACTATGAGGGCAAAGATCAAACTGCCGTGTGCTTACTACCTGATCCTAGCATTGTGTGGGTGTATTCTCAATATCAAACCGCACATCTTGATCCGACAAAAGAGGTTCAAAAGCAGCTCAAAGAGCTTAAAGAAATAAAAGAGGCGGAAAAAAAGGAAAGAAAAGCACAAAAAGCACTAGCAGAAAAGGTGGAAAAAGCCGAGAAAGAAAGGACAAAAGAGGAGAAGCAAAAGACTAAGCAAGAAGCCAACAAGGAAAAGGAAGTTAAGGCTGAAAGCAAACCCAAAAATGAGCCCAAAGCTAAAAGTGCTACCAAAGCAGAATCTGCTAAAGCTGATACTACGCCCACAAAATCATAAATTTCTCTTTTAATCCTCCTTAAACCAAAAGAGGGCTTAACCCAAAGCCCTCTAAAACCTCCTTTATCCATTTTCGAAATGAAACAGGATATTCTGTAATATCAAGCTTTTGAAGCAATTTTAGAGAGAAAATAAATAACAATACCTTTGAAAATTTTAAGCAACTTTATAGGGAATTTGGAATTGATAGGGTTCATTGCGTATATTGCATTATGCTTTGAGCGATTGATCTTACATCAATCACAGGAAAGTTTGCTTGAGTGCAGCTAAAGCCTATGCTTAAGCAAAAAACAATCTTAAGTAGTCTTAGTCGTGGTGCTTTCATCTTTTCTCCTTAGAATATAAGAGTAAAGATGAGTTATCTCTTTTAATGTCGCTTATGATTATAGCGTAAAAGATTTAAGAAGTTAAGTAAAGGAAGTAAATCAGCTTAGGCATTACATTATAGAGATGTAATGCCTAAGCGTGAGTTAAAAAGTTATTTCTTATCGTATTTTTTGTTTCTTCTGCAAACTTAGAAGAATCATTTGTTGTAAATGTTTTTGATTTGCTAAAAATAAATTTACATAGTGCGTGATTATCAACACTTTTTTTGAATGTTTAGATATATCAAAATCTTGCTTTTCAAGCTTTTTAACAGCCTTTTTATATAATTCTACCAAAGCACCAATCTCTTTTCTATCGTAATTGATTTTGTTAGATTCGTCTCTTGTGCTACTTGGGTCGAGTATATCATTACTACCATAATAAGCAATCTTATTTTTATGATAATATTGCTTACACGCTTCTATGTTTTTCTTATCATTGACATTATCTTTAACAATATCATCTGGAGACTTTACTACTCCTACCTTTTTTCCTGCTTCTAAAGTCTTTCCTAGTCCTTTTGTAACACCTCCTAAGTCAAAAGCACTTACTCCTGTAAGTAAAACACTCAATGCAATTACTCCAACTACACTCTTTTTCATTTTTTCTCCTTATGATAAAAGCAAAATTTAAGCCTCCGCTATAACAAAAAAACAAATAAAAACTTTATTTTGTTTCATTCTTTCATATTACGATATAAGCACTCTGCAATCTTTTGTATATTTTTAATAAAGATTCTTATGTTACAATACACACAAATGTTTTTTAAGGAATCTTATGGAATTTAAAGGAAAGAATAACCCAAGCCTTGCCAATCCACTTTATGCCGAGGATTTGGACGAGAGCTTTTGTATTATTGATATTCGCTACCCCGAGGATTACGCGCTTTGCCATATTAAAGATTCTCTGCAGCTGAATAATCCTTATGATGTGTATGCACATATCAAAAAAAATCCAAACCAAAAATACGCCCTTGTGTGCTACTCGGGACATACCGCGAGTATTTTAGGCAGTGAGCTTGTGGAGGAGGGCTTAGAGAATATTTATTATTATGATGATGAGTTTAGCACACTTGCAAACGCGCATATTCAACTCATCAGCAAATAATGCTATAATCGCACATTACATTAACAAAGGATTATAAATGAGTGTCTTATCAAGTCTGCTCTATGTCTTTTCAAATATCAATGTGATTTTTTATGTCCTTGCCTTTATTGTGGGTGGGATTCCATTCGGGTGGCTATTGCTTAAGGTGCTTTATAAGACTGATATTCGCCAAATTGGCTCGGGCAGTATCGGCGCGACAAATGTCTATCGCACCCTCAAAGAACGAGATGAAAAAAAGGCAAAGCCCCTCTCTATCCTCACTATTGTGCTTGATGCGAGCAAGGGTTTGATAATGGTCGCACTCGCAAAGGCAGTAGGACTAAGCTATGAAACACAATGGGCAATCGCGCTCTTAGCTATTATAGGACATTGTTATAGCCCTTATCTTGGATTTAAAGGAGGCAAGGGCGTGGCTACCGCTATTGGTTCGGTGCTGTTGCTTATTCCTGTGGAGGGGATTTGTGGGTTGATTGTGTGGGGGATTGTGGGCAAAGTGTTTAAAATCTCCTCGCTCTCCTCGCTCATTGGCGTTCTAAGCGGTATCGTGCTTACTTTTGTTATCCCTTATATTTTGCCCCTGCCAGATAGTATTTCTATTGTCGCACAGATTCACACGCACACGCCTGTGGTGCTTATCGGGCTATTTATCCTTTATACGCATATTCCTAACATCAAGCGACTTTTTAGCGGACAAGAAGGTAAGGTGCTGTGAGTTTGCGTTCTAGTGAAAGCATATCGCAATAAAGGTGTGAGATTCTATGAATACGGAATCTATCACGCTTCATATTGAGAATCTCTCCCTTGAGACGATTATTGGCGTGTTGCCTAAGGAGCGCATCGCAGCTCAAAGGCTTCTTATAGAGGCGCATATTACCTATGAATATAGCGGTGAATATCTCAATTATGTGCATATTTGTGAATCTATTACCCAATGCCTACAAAATGGCGCATACGAACTTTTAGAATCCGCCCTTACAGACATAGCAAATGAGCTTAAAAAGCATTTTGTGTGTATCACACATCTCACACTTTGTATCAAAAAGCCCGATATTCTCGCTCCTTGTGTCGTTGGCGCAAGTATTTCACGCGATTTCACTTAAGATTCATAACCATAGAATCTAAGTAAGTTGTCCCCACCAACGCATAGTGTTTATATTTTCCCAAAGCGGCAAAATTTCACCAATACGAGGCGTCAAAAGCAAGAATGGGTAATCTTTGTTTCCTAAATCATAGAGTGCGCAAAGAGATTCTAAAGGTTGTGTAAAATGATGAGGAGCAAGGGCAAACTTGCTATTATGAATAGGCATAAGCCTTTTGCATTTGATGTCAATAGCCGCCTGTAAGGTTTCGTGTGGGAAGAGATGATTTTGCGCCCAGCGCATATTGTATTGCCCATTTTCGATAAAGGCAAAATCAAAGCCTCCAAAACGCTCACCAAATACCCTAAAATGTTCGCCATAGCCACTATCGCCACTGCAAAAGATATTTTTACCCCTGCTTTGTAGCACAAAACACGCCCATAAACTCATATTTTTATCAAACAACGAACGTGTAGAATAATGCCTTGTAGGCAGGGCGTGAATTGTGAGATTCTCAATTTCAATATTTTGCCCCCATTCTAACTCAATAATGGATTTTATCCCCCATTTGTGCAATATTTTCCCTATGCCAAGCGGAACAATAGCACATTTTATTTTATCCTTGAGGGCAAGAATACTTGCCTTGCTCAAATGGTCATAGTGATTATGTGTGATAATAAGATAATCAATACTGCTAAAATCACTTGCACTAAAAATATCAGCTCCATTAAATGCGCGAAACATATATGGCAGGGGTGAGGCATTATCCCCGATTAATGGGTCAAAAAGTATGCTTTTACTATCAAGCCACAGCATATAAGAGGAATGCCCAAACCACACAAAACTATCCTGTGCGGGCATATTGTAAAGATTGCTTTTTATGCTCGGTATGGTAATATGCTTATGGGGGAGAAAAGATTTAAATAAAAATCGCATTATAGAATCTTCATAATGGCTGTAAGATTCTATAATGTGCTGCTCCTTAGCACCAACAGGCTTAAGCGTTTGAGTAGGATATACGATAGGGTCATTTTCGAATCTGCGCGAATGCTTCAGCATATCTCCCTCTCGTATCAAGTGTGTAAAAATTTAGAAAAACAACCTCTTTAAACTCAAAGGCAAGATTCACTTCACAACCTTTGCACCCTCATTTTTAAGCATTATGGATTGAATAAACCCTTTTATCCTACATCTCGCAGCAGTGAGGTTTTTCTGTGGTGATAGGCAATCCTAAATCTTTCCACGCATTAAATCCTCCCACGAGACGATAAAGCTGCGTGTAGCCAAGATGTTTAGCCCACATAATGCCTATGTGCGCACTTCCCATAGGCGCATAGATATGCTCCCCGCTGTCATAAAAGACGATTTTTGCGTCTTTATTTTCTCCAAGTAGATGGATAAATTCTTCTTGTGGGCGCGAAAGCGCATCAGCTTCCCAATTCCACTCGCTCCCATTGTCATTAAGCGTTGGGCTAATGGCAAATTCAAAATGCTTTGCATTAGGGATTAGCCCTAGATTATAAATACCGCGAGGCAGGGTAGAGATAATCACAAATTCACCATTATGCGCGTTTAGCTCATTTGGTGTGATGAGTGTATAGCCACTCGTTGCGGCACGAGAAATGAGCGAAGCGGTATCCTCGATGAGATTGTGCGCTATGCCACTTTGCAGGAGTGAATCCTGTATCATTTTTGCGCCCGCCTCATCACCAGCCGCCCTTTTCTCTGTGAGTGCCACTACCTGCGGATAAATATCGACAAACTTAGCACTAGTATTCTTTTCATCTTTTGAATCTGCACAGCCCCAAAACATTAGGCATAGTGCAAACATAAGCATTTTTTTCATTTTTTCTCCTTAATTTTATGGGTGTAAAAGCGCATCAAGTTCGGCGCAAATTTTATCATATTTTTCTTGTGTGTTCTGTAAGTTCGCGCGATTTTGTTCTAGCACGGCTTTTGGGGCGTTTTGGACAAATTTTTCATTACTAAGCATAGATTGTAGTTTTTGTAATTCTTTCTCGCACTTGCCCTTTTGGTTTGTAAGACGCGAGATAATGCCGCTCAAATCAATACCTCGTAACTGGATAAAGCACTCGCAAAATTCCCCTACATCGCCCACGCTTGATTCAGGTTTGCTATCTATAAGTGTGAGTGTGCCGACTTTTGCGAGTTTGCATACAAATTGTTCTAAAAGTGCATTATCAATAGAATCTTTTATTTTGATAAACACCTGTTCAATGGGTGCTAAGCCAAGCTCAAGCATAGCCCTAAGGCGGCGAATGGAGACAATTACATCTTGTATGATGTAAAACTGCCTCTGCAATGCCTCATCTTTCGCATTTTGTGCTTGTGCCTTGGGATAGGGCGCAATCATAATAGAATCTGCAGAATCAATTTCGCTCTTACTAAGACTATGCCATAGAAAGTCTGTAATAAAAGGCATATAGGGGTGTAAAAGTAGAAGTGCGCTCTTAAATATTGCTCCTAGCTCATAAATAGAATCCTTACTTGCCTTTGCAAGTTCAATCCCCCAATCGCAAAATTCTCCCCACAAAAAGCGATATAAAATACTCGCCCCCTGCTCAAATCGATACTCTTCTAGGGCGTTTCTTACCTCGTTTGTTGCGACATTAAAGCGCATTAGCATATAAGCACCGAGCGCACTTTGAATCTGAATCTCGCTCAAATTTGCAAAGCCCTTTTGTTTTGCCTCCTCGCCACCGAGTTGCTCCAAATACATATTTAAAAACTGCGTGGCGTTATAAAGCTTGTTTGTGAAGTTTTTTGTGTTATCTAGTGTTTGGGTGGAGAGCTTCACATCGCGCCCCTGTGCGCAAAGTATAGCGAGGCTAAAGCGTAAAACATCAGCACCATAGGTTTCTATCATCTCTAGTGGGTCAATCACATTTCCCTTAGATTTACTCATTTTTTGCCCAAACTCATCACGCACTAGCGCGTGGAGATAGACATTTTTAAAGGGGAGTTTGCCCAGCAGCGATTCCCCGCTTAAAAGCATACGCGCCACCCAGAAAAACAAAATATCAAAGCCTGTGATAAGCAAAGTATTTGGATAAAACTCGCTCAAATCAGAATCCGCATAGAGGGCTTTTTGTGAATCTTGCGCGTTGCTTATAGAATCTTTAAAAGATTGAGGAGTATTTGTATCTTGCTGCTTTTCATTTCCCCAACCCAATGTGCTAAACGCCCATAAGCCAGCGCTAAACCAAGTATCTAGCACATCATCATCTTGCTTTGTGATATTTTTATGGCATTTGGGGCAGGTAGGATTGTCATTTATTGAGGCAACTTTTTGCCCACATTCGCAATACCACATGGGGATTCTATGTCCCCACCACAGCTGCCGAGAAATACACCAATCCTTAAGCTCCCTCATCCACGCGTTGTAGTTATTCAGCCATTGCGGTGGAAAAAAATGTAGCTCTTTATCATTTACTTTTTTTATAGCATTTGTTGCAACTTCTTTTTTGACAAACCATTGCTTTGAAACATAGGGTTCTACGACATTACCGCAGCGGTAGCATTTGCCGACTTGATTTGTATAATCCTCGATTTTTTCGATAAAGCCAAGTTCCTCTAGCTTTTGCACGATCAGAGGACGCGCTACCAGCCTATCTTGCCCTTCAAATTCCCCAGCCTCTGCGTTTAAAATGCCTTTTTGGTTGAAAATCACGATTGATTGGAGATTGTGCCTCTTGCCTACCTCGTAGTCATTCACATCGTGCGCGGGAGTTACTTTTACACAGCCAGTTCCAAACTCCATATCCACGTGTGAATCCGCAATAATAGTAATAGGGCGATTAAGAAGTGGTAAAATCACACTTTTGCCGATAAAGTGCTTGTATCGCTCATCGTTTGGATTTACCATAACCGCGCTATCGCCAAAGAAAGTCTCTGGTCGCGTGGTAGCGACAATGATGTATTGCCTAGATTCTAAAGCTCTCTGTGCGTTTATAGAATCCACATTTGTAGAATCTTCTAAGATAGGGTAGCGCAGGTAGTAGAGCTTGCCTTGATTTTCCTCATACTCTACTTCAATATCAGAGAGTGCGCCGTCTTGCACACACCAATTTACCATATAGTAGTCCTGCACGATGAGTCCTTGATTATACCACTGCACAAATGCCTTTTTTACCGCATTTTGTAAGCCTTTATCCATAGTAAAGCGCAGACGCGACCACGCAGGGGTAATGCCTAAATGGCGCATTTGGTTTAAAATCATTCCCCCGCTTTGTTCTTTCCATTCCCACACTTTAGCAATAAATGCTTCCCTGCCTAGACTCTCCTTTGTCAAACCTTGTGTTGCAAGTTGCCTTTGCACGACATTTTGCGTAGCAATTCCTGCGTGGTCGAGTCCGGGCTGATAGAGCGTCTTAAAGCCGTCCATTCGTTTAAAGCGCGTGATAATATCTTGCAATGTGAAAGTGAGCGCGTGCCCTATGTGCAGTGTGCCTGTAACATTTGGCGGAGGCATCATAATACAAAAATGCTGCTGTGCATCTTGCCAAAGAGATTTATTCCCCTCAACCTCGAAGTATCCTCGCTCCTCGCATAGTTTATAAAAATGAGATTCTATCTCTTTTGGCTGATAACCTTTTTTTGTTTCTTGTGTGTTTTGTCCTGCAGGATTCATAAAACGCCTTTTGGTATTTAATTTGCTTTTGTTATAATACCACAATGCTAAAAACAAAATGGAGGTTAATTATGACTTATGAGCTAAAGATGGATATTTTGGGCTTTGAGGGCACTAAGAAAGTGGAGCTTGAAAAGATTGATGATACTTTTAGCAAAATCCGCGCATTAGACGGAGATAAGCCCTTTGAAATCACACTTGTGAATCCTTTTTCTTTGTGTGATTATAGTTTCACTATCCCCACTGCTGATGAAAAGCTACTTGATTTGGACGAAAAGAGGGGCGATAAAGTAGAGGTGTATTGCGTTGTTGTCGTGCAAAATCCTATCGAAAATTCTATTGTGAATCTTATGGCACCTTTTGTGTTTAATCCAGCAAATGCCTCTTGTTTGCAAGTTACGACTTTGCCGGTGGCGGAATATCCTCAATTTAGCAAGGTGCAACCTTTAAAAGAGTTTTTATCAACAGAGATTCTGCAAACTCTTAGCAAATAGTTTTTGCCTGCCTTATGCCACTCTCCTCACTCAATGCAGAACAAGCAGAGGCAGCAAAAGCACCCAGTGGACATAATCTCATCATCGCTTCGGCAGGGACAGGTAAGACGGCTACGATTGTCGGGCGCATAGCTTATCTTTTACAAAGCGGCTATGATCCTAGCGATATTTTGCTTCTCACTTTTACAAACAAGGCGAGTAGCGAGATGATTGCGCGTGTGGCGAAAATTTTTGGCGAGAAAATAGCAAAAAATATAGAATCTGGCACATTTCACGCTGTGGCATATCGCTATTTGCGAGAGAATTATCATATCCACCTTAAGCAACCAAAAGAACTTCTTACGCTTTTTAAAAGTATTTATGATAAGCGCGTTTTTATGCAAGAGGATTCTAAACCCTATGCCGCGCGTTATTTGTATGAGTGCTACTCGCTTTTTATAAACTCCGCCCCAAAACAAACTTTCAGCGTGTGGCTTACTGAAAAGAATCCCCAGCAAGAATCTTATGTGGAGATTTATGAGGATATTTTTGCGGAATTTAGCGAACTCAAAAAAACTCATCACTATGCGGATTATAACGATTTGCTTATACTTTATAGAAAATCTTTGCTCCAACTTAAAGAGCCACTTTTCCAAGAGGTGCTCTGTGATGAATACCAAGATACAAACCCCCTGCAGGATTGCATACTTGATGCGCTCTCCCCTCCCAGCCTTTTTTGCGTGGGGGACTATGACCAAAGTATTTATGCCTTTAATGGTGCGGATATTAGTATTATTAGCGGATTTAGACAAAAGTATGCAGATGCACGGGTTTTAACATTGAGTAAAAATTATCGCTCAAGTAAGCATATACTTGATCTTGCAAATCGGGTGATTGAAAAGAATGAGCGCATTTATCCAAAGCATTTAGAAGTGATTAAACAGGGGGATTTCGCCCCGCCAAAGCTTTTGGTGTATGATGAGCTTTTTTTGCAGTATCAGGGCATCGCAAAATATATCGCACTAAGCAATCGCCCCTATGAGGATACAGCGATTATTTTTCGTAATAATTCAAGTGCAGATGGGCTCGAGGCAAGCTTGAGAGAGCTCAATATCCCTTCAAAGCGCAAAGGAAGTATGAGTTTTTTTGATACTAAGGAAGTAAGTCTCTTGCTCGATATTTGCTCTATTGTGCATAATCCGCGTGATATGATGGCATATATCCACACTCTAAGCTATGGAAAAGGCATAGGCGAAGCGATTGCAAAGGATATTTATGAGGCACTCTCTGTGTTAGGAGAGGGGGATTGTATCAAAGGAATGTTTCAGCCAAAGCAGAGTGCAAGAGTCTATAAGCAGAGGCATAAAAATACACAACTTGGGCTTTTTGATGATTTTTTTACCTTAGAATCTCAAGGGCGATTTGATGAGTTTATCGCCTCATCTTTTGCTTCTCACCCTATTTTGCAACATCCTAAGATTCATAAGGAGGGTGCGATATTTCTAAGCAATTTTTATGAAATGCTCCACGAGATTCACACAATGAGAAATCCAAAGGTGCTTGTTAGCCACATCGCCAGTTCTCAATTTTTTATGCAAATTGCGCATATGCTTGCTATGATTCGTGCGAAAAACAAAGACGGCATAGTCGATAGTGAGCGATTTGAGAATGTTTTAGAATCTATTAAGCGTAAATGCTCACTTTTGTATGATTTATCAAGGAATCACACCGATTTAGGCAAGTTTCTCAATGCGATGATACTTGGCTCAAGCGAGGCGGTGGAGGGAAGCGGAGTACATTTGCTTAGCATACACGCCGCAAAGGGCTTGGAGTTTCAAAATGTGTATATCGTGGATTTAATGGACGGGAGATTTCCAAATCGAAAGCTAATGAGTAAGAGCGGGAGCTTAGAAGAGGAGCGTAGGCTTTTTTATGTGGCGATTACTCGTGCAAAAGAGAATCTTGTCTTATCCTTTGCTAAAAAGGACGCGCTGAAAAATATCAACTATGCGCCTTCAACCTTTCTTTACGAAGGTGAGCTACTTCATAAAGATAGCGTCATCTAAGATATTGGAATCTTGCAAGATGATATTCTAATATCTTTAATATTATTTAAGCTTTTAGGCTAGAATGGCAAACTTAAATTCAAAGGATAGGCTATGGGCTATAAGCGTGTATTGGTGAAATTTTCGGGTGAGGCATTATCGGGCGATAGTGGATTTGGCATTGATGTGAAGATTCTAGAATATATCGCGGGTGAGATTAAGACGCTTGTAGATAATGGTATTGAGGTTGGCATAGTGATTGGCGGAGGGAATATTATACGAGGTGTGTCCGCCGCACAAGGGGGTATTATCCGTCGCACGAGTGGGGACTATATGGGAATGCTCGCGACCATTATCAACGCGGTGGCTATGCAGGAGGCTTTGGAATATTTGGGAATTGATGTGCGTGTGCAGAGTGCGCTAGAGATTAAGGAAGTGTGTGAAAGTTATATCTACCGCCGAGCGATTAGGCATTTGGAAAAGGCGCGAGTGGTGATTTTTGGCGCGGGGACAGGAAATCCATTTTTTACAACAGATAGTGCGGCTACTTTGCGTGCGGTGGAAATCGGCGCAGATGTGATTATCAAGGCGACAAAAGTTGATGGTGTGTATGATAAAGATCCTCATAAGTTTAGCGATGCAAAAATGCTTGATACAATCAGTTATGATGAGGCTTTGAGGGATCATATCAAGGTAATGGACGATACCGCAATCGCCCTTGCCAAGGATAATAAGCTACCTATTTTGGTATGCAATATGTTTAAAAAAGGCAATCTGCTTGACCTCGTGAAGTTTGATAAGGGTATTTGCTCAATTGTTAAATAAAAAGATAAGGCTAAAACAAAGCAAAAAACGATACAATTTCGCGAAATAAAACTTTTCAAAGGATAGTATATGGATACATTACGGACAGAAGAAATTGCTGCAAAAGCACTAAAGCGCGTAAATGATGATAGATATGTGCTTGCAAGTCTCATATTTGAGCGTGTGAAAGAATTGGGAGAGGGTGCAAAACCTCTTATAGATGCAGATGTAAAAAAGGACAAGTTACCAGATATTGCTATGCGCGAGATTGCCGAGGGTAAGATAGAGCTTACCTCTATTGAGGATAAAGAATAGGAATATATTTTGGACTTTTTCGCTCAGATTGCTCAAATCAACGATATAGAATCTGCTGTTGCTAAGCTTCAAACATTAGCAGAGATTACCCCAAAGGTGCAAAAGGCTATTGATGTATCAATGGACGCCCATAACGGACAGCTCCGCAGGAGTGGTATACCTTATGTAGTGCATCCACTTTGCGTGGCGTGTATCGTGGCGTTTTATGGTGGCGATGAAACAATGCTTTGTGCGGCATTATTGCACGATGTGGTAGAGGATACATTTTATTCGCTTGAAGATGTGCAGAAAGAGTTTGACTGGGATGTGGGGCATTTAGTCGATGCGCTAACAAAAATCGTGGAGATTCGCAATGAGGAGTTAAGTAGTAGCCCAGATGATAAGCTCACAGCCTCCGCTTTGAGTTTTAGAAAAATGCTCCTTGCCTCTATTAAGGATATTCGTGCTCTTGTGATTAAAATCAGTGATAGAATGCATAATATGCTAACGCTTAATGCACTCCCCCCACACAAGCAAAAGCGCATTTCCGAAGAAACGCTCATGGTATATGCGCCAATCGCTCATAGGCTTGGTATCTCATCACTCAAAAACGAGTTAGAAGATAGGAGTTTTTTTTATATTTTTCCCCAAGAATATGAGAAAATCGCAGATTACATCAGTGAAAACAATCAATCCATTACATTAAAACTCAATGAATTTATACAGAAGGTTACCACTATACTTTTACAAAATGGATTCACACAAAAAGATTTTGTTGTAGAAAGTCGTGTAAAGCGGTTTTATTCGATTTATCTCAAAATGCAGCGCAAGGGCGTGAGTATTGATGAAATCCTTGATTTATTAGCGGTGCGCATCATCGTGCCTACGAGCTTAGAGTGTTATAAGGTGCTTGGACTCTTGCATTTACAGCTTACGCCTGTAATTTCGCGCTTGAAAGACTATATCGCCATTCCTAAAGAAAATGGTTATCAAACAATCCATACGACCATATTTGAGGGTGCGAGCATCTATGAAGTTCAGATTCGCACTTTTGATATGCATAAGTCTGCGCAGTATGGCGTGGCAGCGCATTGGAAATATAAAAGTGGAGGGCGAGAGCCAAATTTAGAATGGCTCAATAATTTGCAGTATCAAAATGATACCATTGAGGAGTTTTATGAATTAGCTAAAAATGACTTATATAAAGAAGATATGGTGGTTTTCTCTCCTGCTGGAGATATTTATAGTCTCCCTGTGGGTGCCGTGGCACTTGATTTTGCCTATGCAGTGCATAGTGATATAGGCGATAATGCCAAAGAGGTTTTTATTAATCATCAAAAAGCTTCGTTGCTTCAGCCACTCAAAAATGGTGATATTGTGCGCGTGGTGGTATCACAAAGTGGTGAAAAGATCCCCCCGCGCTGCACTTGGCTTGATGCAGTAAAAACCTCTAGGGCAAAGAATCATATTAGAATCCAGTGTCAAACGAAGCTCAAGGAGATTGATAAAAAGGTGGCATTGCATATTTTGCAAACAATTTTTGATAGTTCCACATATACGATTATGAGCTATTTGAAAGAAAATAGACTAGATTCTAATATCCATAAAGCTGCCTGTGATGTGTCGTTTCTCAAAGAAGTAAAAAATAGCATTAGGGGTAATTTTGCGCGTGAGGCAAATTTTTTAGGCAAGATTAAAATTAATATGCTTAAGCTTAAAGAGCTTTCGTTTGATAATATCATCGTGCATACAAATCGCAATATTAACGAGGTCATTTTTGATTATTGTTGCCACCCCAAGTATGGTGACAATATTTTGGCGATTAAAAGTGCGCAGAAGGCATATATTCATCACAAAATGTGTGAGCGGGCGTTAGGCGAGATAGACCAAGGTAGCGAAATGCTTTTCGTGCAGTGGGCGAGTGAGCAAAAGACAACCTATAAAATGATTATTGCGCTTGAAAATCAAAGGGGCGTTTTGGCAAATTTGTGTGGCATACTTGCAAGAAATAATTGCAATATTTTGAGTGTGGATTATGATGTGCTAAAAAGGCAGTTTTCGGCATATTGCGAGATATGTTTTGAAAGCAAGACGATTGATGTTAAGGCATTACGAGATATGCTCAATAAAAAATACAAAATTATTGAGCTAAGCAATCTTAAAGATGTGTATTTAGGGCAGAAAGGATAGGTATGGATATACAGACACAAGAGGTTATGCGGGAGATTTCGCGTGGCTGTGTGGAGTTTATAGGGCAAGAATACATTGCTACTTTAGTGGAGCGTTTTTTGAGCACAGGGCAAAGATTTTGTGTGAAGGCTGGATTTGATCCTACTGCTCCAGATTTGCATTTGGGGCACACTGTGCTTTTGCAAAAACTCGCCATTTTTCAGCAGTATGGTGGAGATGTGAAGTTTCTCATCGGTGATTTTACGGCGACTATTGGCGACCCAAGTGGCAAGAGTGAGACGAGGAAGCCTCTAACTAGGAAGCAAGTAGAAGCAAATGCGCTCACTTATAAAGAGCAGGTTTTTAAGGTGTTAAATCCTGCATACACACAGGTTTGTTTCAACTCTAAGTGGCTTAGTGAGTTGGGGGCAGCTGGTATGATTACGCTCACTTCTAAGTTTTCTGTCGCGCGTATGCTTGAGCGTGATGATTTTACCAAACGTTACAATAATAATCAACCCATTTCTATGGTGGAGTTTATGTATCCGCTTTTGCAAGGTTATGATTCTGTTGCTTTAAATTGTGATATTGAGCTAGGGGGCAATGACCAGAAGTTTAATCTTTTGGTTGGACGGCATTTGCAGAGGGCGTATGGCTTAGACAAAGAACAATCCGTAATGACAATGCCACTCCTTGAGGGGCTTGATGGTGTGCAAAAAATGAGTAAGTCTCTGCAAAATTATATCGGTGTTACAGAATCTGCCAATACGATGTATGCGAAGATTCTAAGCATTAGTGATACAATGATGTGGCGCTATTATGAGCTGCTTTCAACGCTTTCTTTACAAGAGATTGAGAGGCTAAAAGGGGAGGTCGATGCGGGTAAAATACACCCAAAAGTTGCAAAAGAGAATCTTGCTTTAGAAATAACTGCGCGCTACCACAGCGCAGATTTAGCAAAAAAAGCTAAAATAGAGTTTGATAATGTATTCAGTAAAGATGAAATCCCCACAGATTTGGCTGTATTTACTTGCAGCGAAGGCGAATGGATAGCTAAGGTGCTTGTAAGCGCAAAGCTATGTGTATCTAGCTCTCAAGCAATGAGGGATATTCGTTCCGGGGCATTGAAAATCAATAAGGAAAAGGTTGTAGATTCTAATCTCAAGCTTTCAAAAGGCGAATACATTGTGCAAATTGGCAAGAGACGCTTTGCAAAAGTGATTATTGTATAAGGGGAGATGATGGGATTAAAACCACTTAAAATAGGCAAACACACGATTAAATATCCAATTTTTCAAGGCGGTATGGGTGTTGGTATTAGCTGGGATAGGCTCGCTGGAAATGTGTCTAAAGAGGGCGCACTTGGCATTATTAGTGCGGTAGGCACTGGCTATTATCAAAAAATGCAATTTGTTGAGAAAATCACTAATTCTAAGCCCTTTGAAGCAATTAATTTTTATTCTAAACAGGCTTTAAATGAAATTTTTAAGAATGCGCGTAAAATTTGTGGCAACAATCCTCTGGGGGTAAATATTCTCTATGCCATTAATGAATATGGTCGTGTGGTGCGTGATGCGTGCGAGGCAGGGGCAAATGTGATTGTAACAGGAGCTGGGCTTCCCACAAATATGCCAGAATTTACAAAAAATTTTCCCGATGTCGCACTCGTGCCTATTGTGTCCTCTGCTAAAGCATTAAAAATTATTTGCAAGAGGTGGGTAGATAGATACAAGAGAATGCCTGATGCAGTCGTGGTTGAGGGTCCCCTAAGTGGAGGACATCAAGGATTTAGCTATGAGGACTGCTTCAAGGAAGAATATCAGCTCGAAAATGTGCTGCCGCAAGTTGTGAGTGAGGCAAAAAAATGGGGCAATATTCCAGTTATTGCCGCTGGCGGTATTTGGGATAGAAGTGATATTGATAGAATGCTCGCCTTAGGAGCGAGTGGTGTGCAAATGGGGACAAAGTGGCTTGGTTCTTTAGAATGCGACGCCCTTGCATATAGGGACTTAATGCCACATATCACCAAAGATGATATTGAGCTTATCAAGTCTCCAGTGGGTTATCCTGCTCGCGCAGTGAAAGCAGGTGTGCTTGAGGCAATGGCAAGAGGCGATGCACCGAAGATTCGATGCATTAGTAACTGCGTAACACCTTGTCATAGAGGTATAGAGGCAAAAAAAGTAGGTTATTGCATAGCAGATTCTTTGGGACGTGCCCATAATGGCGATAGGGAATATGGCTTATATTTTACGGGAGCAAATGGATATAGAATTGAAAAGATTCAACCAGTGAAAGAAATCATCGCTGAATTAGTCCAAAACTAGGGGTGTGAATGTTGCGGATTGTGGCAAGTTTATGCCTTATATTTTTGTGCCTGTATGGTGAGCATCGCATTGTAAGAATGGTGCCTTTTGGCGATAACAATGTAAAAATTGTCTTTGCAAATGATATTAGCAACCTCACTTGGCAAGTCAAAAAACTACAAGAGAATAAGAGTTTTATCGATTTTGAGGCAAATCTCACTATTCCGCGCCGCAATTTTATTTTTAAAGACAATTCTGCCTTGCAAGTAGCGCAAAATACACCAAAGATTGTCCGTGTAGTGATTGCCACCCAACCCAAATCAACCTATGAAATTGCGAAAGAAAAAGAGAATCTCTATATCTTTATCAAAAAAGAAAGTGAAGTAGCAAAAAAAGACAAATCCGCGCAATCGGCGAATCAACCCATAAAGAATCCAACCAATTCAACGAGTCAAGAGACAAATAAATCCAACCAAAATGTGCAGAGTCAACAAACATCAAAGCCAATAAATACGGCAGCGACTTCACCAAAAAATATAAAAAAGTCTAATAAAAAAATAGTGATTGACGCGGGACACGGAGGTAAAGATTGCGGCACAAAGAGTGTTGAAGATGTATGTGAAAAGGTGATTGTGCTAAATGTAGCTAAGATTCTAAAAGATGAGTTAAAAAGTCGTGGCTATGTCGTGTATATGACGCGTGATAGTGATATGTATATTGACTTGCGTAAGCGCACGGAATTTGCAAATGCTAAAAATGCGGATTTATTTGTTTCTATACACGCAAACTCTATACCCAAAGATTCTGCGAAAACTCCTAATGGTGTGGAGACTTATTTCCTTTCTCCCGCGCGGAGTGAGCGCGCCGAACAAGTGGCAAAGGCAGAAAACCAAGGTGATATTGAGACAATGAGTCATTTTGCCACAAAGTCGTTTTTAAATACGATTAGTACCTTTCATCTTGTCGCCTCTCACAAACTTGCCATTGAGATTCAATCAGGTATTTTGAATGAGGTGCGCACACAGCATAATACTCACGATGGCGCAGTGAGAGAAGGTCCTTTTTGGGTGTTAGCCGGTGCGCTTATGCCTTCAGTGCTTATTGAGATTGGCTATGCCTCGCATAAGAGTGAGGGCAAACTTATCGCAAAAAAAGACTATCAAAAGCTACTTGCTAAAGGTATAGCTAATGGTGTAGATGGATATTTTTTAAGAAATTATTAGAACCCTAAGGAGTGAGAATGAAACAACCTACGCGCATTACGATCATTTTTTCATCATTTTTTTTCTCTCTTTTTGTTTTTACTAGCCTTACGCTCTTTATTTCACAATTTTCACATTCTTTTTCGTATTTGTTTTTGATTTTTATGCGCGAGGACCAGCTCTTTGATCATTTAATTACATTTTTGTTTTTCTGTACCTTTGTGTTTTGTAGCGTATTCTTAATTCTTTCAAGTTGGCGTGAGGTGGGAGATTCGCTTAAGCATATTATTATGCTCATCATTGGAGTTATAAGCGTTTATATTGTGATACTAAAACTTGCCTATGTGCCAAAGCCAGAGGATATTATGGATATGTTTGCTATTGAGGGGAGTATTTATCATCGTGGGTTTCTTGAGCTTTTGGCGGATTATTTGCCTCACATTATGATTGTCTCTTGCGTATATATATTTTTTGTGTATCTGCCACTTTTATTTGAGATTTTTGCCCTGCGCCCTAACCGACATAGCAAGCTAGGCAGTGTGCTTGATAGTATGCGCCCCTCGATAAATATAGTCATAGTAATGCTTTTTGGGCTCTCCGTGCAGCCTTATTATTTCCGCGATAATATATATGCGTATATCGATATTTTGGCATTTATTATTGGCTTAATTTTACTTGTGTGGGTAATGATAAAACATAAGAAACCCTTTTCATTCTACGAATATATGAATTTTGCTCTGCTCATACTTGGCATCATTATGTGTTTTATTTGCACCTCTATGCTTTCTATTTCGGACAACTATTTGAATGCTCGTTATGTATTTTTGGTATTTGCTTTTGTAGGTTGGTGTGCCGAGTGGATGTATGAAGATACTAAACCAATTGAGGAGTAGCAATGGCGCTTGATATTTATCCCGCGATTGATTTAAAAGAGGGTAAGGCGGTTAGGCTTTTTAAGGGAGATATGCAGAGTGCTACTATCTATGGCGAGGCATTGGATTTTGCTAAAAAATTTGAAGATATGGGTGCGAAATATTTACATATTGTAGATTTAAATGGGGCATTTGCCGGAAAACCACAGAATTTGAAGGTGATTGAGCAGATTCTGTATTCTACATCGTTAAAAGTGCAGCTTGGCGGTGGGATTCGCAATGAGGAGAGTATTAGGACTTATACGCAAATGGGTGTATCAAGGGTGATACTCGGCTCTGTGGCGATGAAAGATTGGAATTTTACGAAGCGAATGGCGCAGGTTTATCCCATAGCTGTGGGGATTGACGCGCGTGATGGTAAGGTAGCAACACAAGGTTGGGCGCAAGAAAGCAGTATGGATTCAAATGAATTAGCAAAAAAATTTGCAGGAAGCGCAGTAGAGGCGATTATTTGCACTGATATTAATCGCGATGGTGCGCTAAGCGGTATCAATGTATCTTTTACGGAAAATATTGCTTCAAATAGCGGAATCTATACGATTGCGAGCGGTGGATTTGCAAGTATAGATGAACTAAATGCACTGAGTAAGAATCCACACATTAGTGGCGTTATCATAGGCAAGGCATTTTATGAGGGGAAAATAGACATTAAACAGGCTTTGAGGCTTTATGCTCACTAAAAATAATGTAAATTTCAAAAATTATATATGTGATTGTATGGATTTATACAAAAATATGCTAAAATGCCCCTTTTGTTTGTCTGTATTTAAACTAAGGAGATAACTTGAAACTACTAGTTGTTGATGATAGCTCCACAATGAGAAGAATCATAAAAAACACACTTCAACGTTTGGGATATGAAGATATTTTGGAGGCTGAACACGGCGTAGAAGCGTGGCAAATTATGGATACTACCGAAGGGATACAAGTGCTTATTACCGATTGGAATATGCCTGAAATGAATGGACTTGAGCTTGTCAAAAAAGTGCGTGCTGATGAGCGATATACATCTATCCCTATTATTATGGTTACAACAGAAGGTGGTAAGGCAGAGGTAATTACTGCGCTTAAAGCCGGAGTGAATAATTATATTGTGAAACCCTTTACACCGCAAGTGCTAAAAGAAAAGCTCGAAGTTGTGCTAGGTGTGAGTGAATAAACTACAAGCTTTTTATGGTGGATAAGCAGACATACTTTGAGATTATTATCCACCCAAATGATTTTTTGGAACAATTTGCTGAGTTTGTTATTAGTACGACCTCCGTTGCTATAGAATACCTCGACATCTCTCTTGTATCAAACCCTTTTGCTATCACTTACGAAGACTGCTCTTGGCAAAGTGCGGGGTTTAGTATTACAGAGGCAAAAGCCTCAAAACAAAACACACAGATTATTACCCGCTTAGATTACTTAGATGCGGAGGGCATACAGGCATTTTTGCAAACATTACGTGAGTTTAGCTCTATGCTTGCTCACAATACGCAGCAGGATATAGGCTTTTGCTATCATATAGAGGAAAAATCAAATTGTGATTGGATTAAGGCATATGAAGATTCTATTGAGCCAGTGATTTGTGGGGGATTTTATATTCGTCCATTATGGAAAGAATCTATTATTCAAGATGCTAAAAACATAAATATTGATGAAATACTGAAAGATCATATCGCACACACTACAGGTGTTGTAGATTCTCACCAAAACCTACGCGAGATTATCATTAATCCCGCCCTTGCCTTTGGCTCAGGACATCACGCAAGCACGGCGATGTGCCTTGAGTTTTTGAGTGAAATGGATTTGGAGGGCAAAACCTTGCTTGATGTTGGCTGCGGTAGTGGAATCTTGAGTATCGCAGCTTGTAAGCTCGGTGCGAAAGTCTATGCCTGCGATACTGATGAGTTTGCTACGCAGGAGTGCCATAAAAATGCCACGCTCAATGATGTAGCACTTCAGGGCTTATGGCAGGGGAGCATAGCTCAAGCCCCACTTCACACACCTAAGCAATATGATGTGATTGTGGCAAATATCGTTGCTTTTATTGTGAAGCTTTTACACAACGACTTTAAAGCAAAATGTGCTAAAAATGGAGTTTTAATACTCTCTGGCATACTTGATGAATATAAATTTGATATAATAGACTCGTTTAGTAGCTTTGAAGTATTGGAAGTCCGCTCCAAGGATGGGTGGATAGCCTTGAAATTAACTTGTAATAATTAAATAATAAGGACAAAATATGGAAAATCCAAATGAAAAAAAACCACCCTTTAAACAGAATCCTTTTCTTGTTTTTGCTATCTTTGTAATTCTTGCCTTGCTTTTATTTAAGGTTTTTTCGCCAAGCGGGGGAGATTCGCTCACAGATAAATTTTTGGGAGGGAGTATTACAAAAGAGATTAGTTATAATGAGCTAAAAGAACTCATTTCAAAGGGTGAGATAGGCTCTGTAAGTATCGGGCAGACTTATATTAAAGCCTACTCTATCAACACATCGCCTCGAATTTTATATACGACTAAGAAAGTCGCTGATTTAGGGCTTGTGCCGCTGCTTGATGAAAAAAAGATAGAGTATAGTGGCTTTAGTGAAGGTAGCTTTTTGGGCGATTTAGTCAATATGCTTTTGCCTATTTTTATTATTCTTGCCCTATGGATGTTCCTTACTGCGCGTATGCAAAAGAGTATGGGCGGGGGCATTTTTGGTATGGGGAATGCCAAAAAACTTGTCAATGCCGAAAAACCTAATGTGCGCTTTGATGATATGGCAGGGAATGCGGAGGCAAAAGAAGAGGTTGTAGAAATTGTAGATTTCTTAAAATACCCCGAGCGCTATGCGGCAGTCGGTGCCAAGATTCCAAGAGGTGTGCTTTTGGTAGGACCTCCCGGGACAGGAAAAACGCTCCTTGCTAAAGCCGTAGCGGGCGAAGCAAATGTGCCATTTTTTTCAATGAGTGGAAGCAGCTTTATTGAAATGTTTGTGGGCTTAGGGGCTAGTCGTGTAAGAGATTTGTTTGAAATGGCGAAAAAGGACGCACCTAGCATTATTTTTATTGATGAAATTGATGCCATTGGGAAAAGTCGTGCCGCTGGAAGTATGGTGGGTGGCAACGATGAGCGAGAGCAAACACTCAATCAGCTTTTAGCCGAAATGGATGGATTTGGTTCTGAATCTGCTCCCGTGATTGTCCTTGCCGCGACAAACCGCCCGGAGATTCTAGACCCTGCGTTATTGCGTCCGGGGCGATTTGATAGGCAGGTGCTTGTGGATAAACCTGATTTTGAAGGGCGCTTGGAGATTCTCAAAGTGCATATCAAAGATGTTGCTTTGGCACGTGATGTGGATTTGCACGAGATTGCAAAATTTACTGCTGGACTTGCTGGAGCGGATTTAGCAAATATTATTAACGAAGCTGCTCTCCTTGCAGGACGTGAGAATCAAAAAGAAGTAAGCCAAAAGCATCTCAAAGAAGCGGTTGAGCGAGGCATTGCTGGATTAGAGAAAAAATCACGGCGCATTTCGCCAAAAGAGAAGAAGATTGTCGCCTATCACGAAAGCGGACATGCTGTGGTATCTGAAATGACAAAGGGTGCGGATAGGGTAAATAAAGTCTCCATTATCCCGCGCGGTATGGCGGCACTTGGCTATACGCTCCACACACCTGAAGAAAATCGCTATCTTATGCAAAAGCACGAGCTTATGGCAGAAGTCGATGTGCTTTTAGGCGGACGCGCTGCTGAAGAAGTCTTTTTGGACGAAATTTCAACCGGAGCGAGTAATGACTTAGAGCGCGCAACAGGAATCCTCAAATCAATGATTAGTTATTATGGAATGACTGATGTGAGTGGGCTTATGGTGCTTGAAAAACAACGCAATACCTTTCTAGGCGGTGGCGGAGCAAGCAGAGAATTTAGTGAGCAACTTGCTCAAGAGATTGATACACATATCAAAAATACGCTTGATGAGAGATATACCTATGTAAAAAATCTATTACGTGATTATAAAGATGCCATTGAAAGTATGGTAAAAGAGCTTTTTGATAAAGAAGTGATTGATGGCGCACGCGTGCGGGAGATTATAGAAGAGTATGAGAAAGCGAATAATCTGCAATCACGCCTTATTCCCATTGAGGAAGAAGAAGTATAAAAAGATAAGGAGAGCAAATGACTACTACGCAAATTATTGCAAAACAAGGCTGGGTAGGGGCATTGGTGCTTCTGGTGGCATTTGTGCTGACATTGTGGCTTGATTGGAACGTGTGCGCATTTGTATTGTGCGTAATGCTTGTTTTGTGGCTTGCGATGTTTCGCAATCCTGAGAGGATTCCAAACGCGAGTGAGAGCAATGTCTTTGTATCGCCTGTCGATGGTATTGTGAGGGATATTGATGCGAATGAGGAACGCATAAGTATTCTTATTGAGACAAGATTTATCGATGTAGGTGTAATACGCTCCCCTTGCGATGTTGTAGAGGGTAAGATGAGCGAAAAGAAAGGTTTAAATCTTACTTGGTGCAGTAAGGAAAAGCGTAATACACTCAACGCAACTATGCGCTTTGAAAGCTTGCAAGAGAGGACATTTTCTATAGATTTTTATCCTATATTCTTTTCATCTCAAGAGCTTTTTGCTTCGAGTAATTTAGATGTTGGTGAGCGTATGGGGTTTATGAAAGCTGGTATGACACGCATTATTATCCCACAAAAGCGACAAAAGGGCGTAGATTCTGATATTGAACTTAAGGTAAGCATTGGTGACAGGGTGAAGGCACTTCAAAGCGTAATAGGATATTTTTATGAAGTTTAATCCACTCTTTATTTTACCTAATCTCTTTACTGCTGGGAGTATTTTTTTAGGTGTTTTGAGTGTTATTTTTTCATCAAAAGGGCATTTTGAATCTGCTTGTTGGTTAATTTTGCTCTCAATGATTCTTGATGGGCTTGATGGGCGGGTTGCTCGGCTCACAAATACTGCGAGTAAGTTTGGTGTGGAGTTTGATTCTCTAGCTGATGTCGTGGCTTTTGGTGTTGCTCCAGCTTTTTTGCTGTATTTTTATGTGGGCATTGATTATGGGCGAGTGGGTATGAGTGTACCCGCTATTTTTGTGATACTTGGTGCAGTGCGTTTGGCTCGTTTTAATATTACTTCAAGTTCTGAGCCAAATTTTTTTATCGGTCTGCCTATCCCCTCCGCGGCGGTCGTGCTAATGTTATGGGTGCTTGTGGATTTAGAATATGATTTCATCAAATCCTATGGCTATGAATACGCCATACTTGGCAGTAGCTTTATTCTTAGTATCCTTATGGTAAGCAATATCCGCTATCCTAGTTTTAAGAAAATGCAGTGGAATTTTAAATCTTTCATAGCAGTCATTCTGCTTCTTGGTGTGATATATGTGAATCCTCAAGTGATGTTGTGTGCTTTAATGAGTGGTTATGTCGTGTATGGTATTGTGCGCTGGATTGTGATTGTGCTAAAAATGCGTTTTGGCACAAAATCTAACCAAAGAAGCGGTGGTGTATAAAGTTATATTTAGTGATTTTGTGCTAGGATATAAGTATTTTTGAAAATGAGGTGCGATTATGTCTAAAACAAGTATGTCAAACATCGATCAGGTAACGAGTCTTCATAAAAATAATGAGTTACAGCTCCTTTGTTTTCGTTTGGAAAAAGGTAAAGATTTATACGCGGTGAATGTGTTTAAGATTCGTGAGGTTATAAAGTATAGGGGCGCACTCACGGTTGTTACACACGAGAATAATAGCCTTGTAGAGGGACTTATTACTATTCGTGAATTGACCGTTCCCCTCATTGATATGCGTAAGTGGTTTTTTTACGATAGCAATAATAAAGGCAAAAATTTGCGTGATTGTGGCGTGAAAAGAGCTTCTGGCGAGGAAGATATTATTATGATTTGCGAGTTTTCTCGCTGGACTATTGGGGTGAGAATTTATGAGGCAGATAGAATATTAAACAAAAAATGGACAGAAATAGAACAGGGCGTGGGCATAGGTGGTGGTGGACACAATGGTAAGCTTGTAAGCCGCACACGTTATTTTGATGGACGCTTAGTGCAAGTAGTGGATATTGAAAAAATGCTCATTGATGTGTTTCCGTGGATTGAAAAAGATAAAGAAGATGGGATTGCAAAGATTTCTCAAGTGGATACGACAAAAAGCATTCTTTTGGCTGATGATAGCCCCACCGTGCTTCGCACAATGCAGCTTATCCTCAATAAACTCGGTGTCGTTCACCACGATTTTATCAATGGCAAACACTTGCTTGACTACCTTTTTGCTCCTACGACTGATATTAGTGCGGTGGGTATGATTATTACAGACCTTGAAATGCCTGAAGCGAGTGGGTTTGAGGTGATTAAGCAAGTCAAGGCAAATCCTGCAACTGCACACTTGCCTATTGTCGTAAATTCCTCTATGAGCGGCAGCAGTAATGAGGATATGGCGCGCTCACTCAATGCGAGTGAATTCATCTCTAAATCCAATCCAGTAGAAATTGAAGCTGCAGTAAGAAAATTTATCCTTAAATAATGCGTGATATTTCTACACTTCTCACACTCCCTTCTCCTTGCTATGTGCTTGAGGAGGAGAGGCTAAATAATAATCTCGCTATTTTAGAATCTGTGCAAAAACAAAGCGGCGCGAAGATTCTATTAGCTCTTAAAGGTTATGTGTTTTGGCGTGTGTTTGAGAATCTTAGAAAAACTTTGAATGGTAGCACCGCAAGTGGATTATATGAGGCAAGGCTTGGCTTTGAGGAGATAGGTGGGGCGGCGCAGGGCAAGGAAGTGTGTGTGTTTTCCCCCGCGTATAAAGAACAAGAAATGCTCCATATCATAGAATACGCAACGCATATTATTTTTAATTCTTTTGCGCAATGGCAGACTTTTAAGCCGCTTATAGAATCTAAAAATCAGCAACTCAAGATTCAAAATCTTGCTCCTATTGAAGTGGGTTTGCGTGTGAATCCGCTGTATAGCGAGGTAGAGCCACCTATTTATAATCCTTGTATCGCTGGTTCTCGTTTGGGAATTACACCAAGTGCATTTCAAAAGGGCGTAGCACAATATGGCTTAGAGGATGTTTCAGGGCTACATTTTCACACACATTGCGAGCAAGATTCTACTGCACTGAAACGCACTTTGCCGCACTTTGAAAAGCATTTCGGTGCTTATATTCGCTCAATGAAATGGATAAATTTTGGCGGCGGACATCACATCACAAGGGCAGATTATCATCGCGATTTACTCGTTTTACTTATCAAGGATTTTAAGGCGAGGCACAATGATGTAGAGGTGTTTTTAGAGCCGGGTGAGGCGGTGGGATGGCAGGTTGGATTCTTAATTGGCGAGGTAGTGGATATTGTGGAGAATGGTATGCCTATCGCGATACTTGATGTAAGTGCGAGTTGTCATATGCCTGATTGCCTTGAAATGCCCTATCGTCCAGCACTCACAAAGCTTTCATCGGCTAATGGTTTAGAATCTGATAAGGGTGAGGGAGTGGGCGCGTATAAGTATCGTTTAGGCGGACCTACTTGCCTAGCAGGTGATGTCATAGGGGATTATAGCTTTGATACGCCTTTGTGTATAGGGGATAGAGTGATTTTTGAGGATATGTTGCATTACACGATTGTGAAAAATACCACCTTTAATGGCGTGGGGCTTCCCTCACTTGGCGTGATTGATACGCAAGGTGTGTGGCGAATTTTAAAAAGCTTTGACTACAACGACTATAAGCAAAGAAACTAGAATGATACGATTTGATAACCTCCTTATGTTAGCCCCCCTTGCAGGATATACTGATTTGCCCTTTCGCAGCGTGGTAAAGGGCTTTGGCGTGGATATTACCGTGAGTGAGATGATAAGCTCCCACGCCCTTGTGTATAACAACACCCGCACACTTAAAATGATTGAAAAATCCCAAGAAGAGCAGCCATATAGCGTGCAGATTTCGGGTTCAAAAGAGGAGATTATCAAAAAAGCGGTGGAGATTCTAAACGAGCAAGAGGGCATTGATATTATTGATTTAAATTGTGGTTGCCCTGCACCAAAGGTAGCAAATCACGGCAATGGCAGCGGACTACTCAAAGATTTGAATCTGCTTGTAAAAATTGCAAATCTCATTAAGGAGAATGCTAAAACTCCCTATACGAGCCTCAAGGTAAGGCTTGGTTTTGATAAAAAAATCCCTCACGAAATCGCTCAGGCATTAAAAGATGTCAAGAGTGATTTTGTGGTGATTCACGGGCGCACAAGAGCTGATGGCTATAAAAAAGAGAGAATAGATTATGACGCGATTGCCTCTATCAAGGCGCAGGTGGATTTACCTGTAATTGCTAATGGCGAGATTGATAGCGCAAGTAAGGCGCGAGAGGTGCTAGAGCGCACGGGTGCAAATGGTGTGATGATAGGTAGGGCAGCGCTTAGTGCGCCGTGGATTTTTTGGCAGATTAAGCACAATACGCAGGAGATTCCGCCAATCATCAAGCAGGAGCTTGTATTGCAGCATTTTAAAAAAATGATTGATTTTTATGGGGAGCGTGGGGCGATTATGTTTCGCAAGAATCTTCACGCGTATGCAAAGGGGCATCAGGGTGCGAGTGAGTTCCGCGACCTTGTCAATCGACTAGAAGATGTGAAAATAATAGAGACGCATATTGAGCAGTTTTTTTCAAATAATCAAATGGTGATGAATGCCTTTCCCCAACTTGTGCATCTCAACAAAAGGACGAGCTAATGCGAAAATTCCTAAAGTATGTTGTGATTTTTGTGGCTACTCTAATGTTTGCAAATGATGTAGAAAATACGCAAGAGACTTTGCTAGAGAGTGAATTGCTTAAAGATATAGAGAGCGCAGATTCTCTTTTTTATCAAGCTGTGGCGATGTGGGTAAAAAATGCCGATGAGGCGAGTAAGAATTTGCAAAAGGCTTGTGATAGGAAGCACCCGGGCGCGTGTTTGTATCTAGGGAGTTACTATGATACGAAGTCGAGGGATAAGAAGGATTCAAAAGAGAATCTTGAAAAGTCAAAGCAATACTATCAGCTTGGTTATGATTATAGTTTGCAGGCGTGTAAGGAGGGCGGGGCGCAGTGGTGTGCTATACAAGCGGTGGCACTCATTGATGGACTAGGTGCGCCAAAAGATGTGGAAAAGGGCTTATCTTACCTTGACGTGATGTGTGAGAATGAGATAGAAAATGCGTGTTTCGTGCTGGGGTCGTATTATTTTTATGGCGTGAATGTGGATAAGGACTTGCAAAGGGCGAGTGGGCTTCATCATAAGGCTTTGGAGCTAGATTCTAAAAAATGTGATGAGAGGTTAAAATACGCCTGTGTAATTAGTGCCGAGATTTATCAGCAGGGATTAAGTGTGGCGAGTGATTTGACAAAGGCAAAGGATTTTTACAATCGTGCGTGCAGCCTTGATAATCAATTTGCGTGTGATTATGTAGGTAGGCTTAAGTAGATTCTGAATCTATCCTCATTCCCCAAATATGCTCGTATCTCTGCCAAGAATGCGGGAGGTGGGTTGTTACATTACGATGTGGCTCATAAAAATTATACGCAGGCGCATAAATGAGCTTTGAGGGGTTGTCTATAAGATATGCTGCCCAATAACTAAAAGTGGAGTTTGCCATAATACCATTTTGACAACTTCGCATAAGCGTGAGGTCTTCTATTGCATTACCTTCCATAAATACAAATTCTACTTGGCGATAAAGCATAGAATCTAAGTATTGTGTAAAATGTTCCTTGCACCATAATATATCATCGCTAAAAACAAATACCACAGGATTTTTTTGACTTTTTATAAGTGCTTTGAGTGCAGCATTATAATACGCACTGCCAAGCTTTATAAAACGCCAATGTTTATCTATAAGATAATCTCCCCTGCGAATATGCAAAAAGGCGGTTTTTGGTGTGGCAGTGATTTGTTGGGCGAGAGACTGCGTGTGTAAAGAAATAGTGCGTGGCACAAATTCTTTTCTTAATATAGAATCTACCTCTTCAAAATATTTGAGATTTGTAAAATGACCTATAAAATAGCTGTGTGGGCGAAAGGTTTTGCGCGATAGAAATGTGTCGAGCAGAGATTGAGATTCATAGGTAAAAAATGGATAAATGAGGCGATTTGCAGGGGAATAGAAAGGACATAGACGCGTCATCATTTTTGTAGCGATAAGATTGTAAAAATCCTTGCTATGTGGCTTTGGTGGGTTGAAGCGCATGATTGGTAGAGAGATTGCAAATTGTTGTAATTCAAGGTTGCGGATATGTTCAGTTTCTTGCTTTATCCCCCCCCCCCATTAATTTCTTTCTTGTTAGGCTAAAAATAGAATTTGGATAGAAATGAGAATATTTTGTGTATCCCCACGCCGCATCAAGGGCGACTTTATAGCCTCTATGCGCTAAGGCTCTAGCAAATGCGTATTGAAACATTTGATTTCCCAATCCTCCTTGTAGCAATACTTTCACAATCTATCTCCTTTGGCTTATTATAGGGGCAAATTATAACAAACCCACCCAAATGGTATAAAAATCTCGTAGGGCAAAAGAGAGAATAAATGAAAAAGCTTTTATATATGACAATGTGTGCCATAATGAGCGTGTTTA